>JAIRVZ010000126.1 GCA_031253625.1 Dysgonamonadaceae bacterium | reverse complement strand
AACAGAGGTACCCAATACTTCTACACCATGTTTTTTCAGCGTGCCGCTCAGATACAATTCCGTTCCGCAGTTCAAAGCGGTTTGTCCACCGAATGCCAAGAAAATACCATCGGGTTGTTCTTTCTTGATAACTTCTTCAACAAAATAAGGAGTAATCGGGAGAAAATACACTTTATCGGCAACCCCTTCCGAAGTCTGAATCGTAGCGATATTAGGATTTATCAATACCGAAGAAATCCCTTCTTCTTTCAATGCTTTCAACGCTTGTGAGCCTGAATAGTCAAATTCTCCTGCTTGTCCGATTTTAAGGGCCCCCGACCCTAAAACCAAAACTTTCTTAATTTCCTTTTTTGTCGACATACTTATATTGATTTTTTATATTTTAATGTTGAGAAACAAAAAAAATGCGTTGGAAACAAAACCAACGCATCATATATTATTGATAATAATATTCTTATATTTCTTGCACATTTGAACCATCATCTCTTTTCTTTTATCTAAAATCGTGCAAAGGTAATTCTTTATGTTTGGAAATGAAAATATTTCAGGACATTTTTCAAAAAATTGATTTATCTTTGTTGAATGAATTGAAAACAAATAATTAAGTTAACAATGGAAAATCAACAGAAAGATAACGGTCTTCAAATAGAATTGACCGATGAAGTAGCACAAGGCATCTATTCCAATTTGGCAGTTATAGCGCATTCTTCGTCAGAATTTGTAGTCGATTTTGTTCGGGTAATGCCGGGAATGCCTAAAGCGAAAGTTCAATCGCGAATTGTGTTAACGCCCGAACATGCCAAGCGTTTAATGATGGCGTTGATTGATAATGTGAAGAAATACGAAACGCAATTCGGACAAATCGCTCTCCACGGGCAAAGTCATATCCCTCCGATTATGGGGCCTGTAGGAGAGGCTTAACATCGGCGTTTCTTCTAAATTTGCCCGAAAACGAAGAAGGTTCTTGCGATTTTAGAAAAAAAGTTTACCTTTGCACTCGCTTTTTAAAGCAATAGGCTGATTCACTAGCTCAGCAGGTAGAGCACATCCCTTTTAAGGATGGGGTCCTGGGTTCGAGCCCCAGGTGGATCACAAAAAGGAAAAGACAACTTCCGGACAAATCAAGAAAAAGCCTTCTAATTCAAATGATTAGAAGGCTTTTTTCTTTTTAAATTTCTTTCATGAAAGACAAATAAAAGTCAAATCTAACATGAAAATCGGTACTAAATCGGTACGGTAAATCAAAAAGAAAAAATCGTACCGATTTCCGTGATAAGTCTCTCATCTGTCGCACATTGTCTCTCTTGTCGTATAGGTTGTTCAGAGTTAACAATTTAATTTTGCAACATCAAAAAATGACAAAAATGAGAAGTACTTTTAACACCCTCTTTTACATCAAGAGGAATGAGCCAAGAAAAGATGGAAGTGTAGTAATCATGGTAAGAATTACCATTGATGGCGAACGCTCACAGTTCAGCAGTAAGCTGGAAATTCATCCTGACTTATGGAATAGCAAAATCGGAAGAGTCAAAGGCAATACTGCCAAAGCAAACAATCTGAACAGGTTATTGGATAATATCCGAGCCAGTATTTCGCAGCACTATACTCGATTGATGGATTCCAATGGATATGTTATGCCGGATAAAATTAAAAATGCACTTTTAGGCATTGAAGAAAAAGGGAAAACAATCATTTCTTTTTTCGAGAAACACAATGAACAGTATAAATTGAGAGTGGGAACGACAACCACATGGAAAACGTACACGAGGTATGAGTTAACAAAGAATCGTCTGATTGAATTTTTGAAAGAACAATACAATCTCGAAGATATTCCGGTCAAAGAAATCAAGACTGCATTTTTACTACAGTTTTACTTTTTCCTGAGAAAAACACATCATTCAGGGAATAACCATGCAATGAAATATCTGCAACGCCTTCGCACAGTTCTTAATTATGTAAGAAGTACAGGTCTTGAATTTACCGACCCGTACATCAATTTTAAGATGGGCTATGAAAAGACTGATAGAAGTTTCTTGGAGAAAGAAGAAATTGACACTATTTATAGCAAGAAATTTGTTTCCGACAGATTGGAAAAAGTCAGAGATATTTTTGTCTTCAGTTGTTATACAGGATTAAGTTACTGCGACCTTGCAAGCTTGAAACAAGAAAATATTGTCAAAGCATTTGACAATAATTTGTGGATAATGTCAAAAAGAAATAAGACCGGAGAAAAATTCAATGTTCGTTTATTTGATATTCCAAAAGCTATATTAGACAAATATACAGGAAAACAAAAAGATGGCAGGCTTTTACCTTTGATTAGTAATCAAAAAATGAATGAATACTTATATGAAATAGCTGAAATTTGTGGTATCAACAAAATAATTACCTGCCATGTTGCACGCCATACATTTGCGACCTTATGTATCACAGAAGGAGTACCTATTGAAAGCGTTTCAAAGATGTTAGGACATACCAATATTCAGACAACCCAAATTTATGCCCGTATTATCGACCAAAAGTTAAGCAAGGATATGGGAGCGCTTGCCGAAAAATTGCAAGTAAAAACTTCAAAACAAGCTACTCATTCGGAAATAGACCAGCAGTTTGAAAGTTTGTATTTGGATGAAAAATTAGATTTGCTCAATATTGAATATGACATAAAACACTTATCATCTAAGACGTTGGAATTGGAAAAAGAAGCTATGGAAATTTGGCACCGGTTATCCGGAAAAATGAAACAATCTATTTGGAATGCAGCATTTAATACCGTATTGCGAAAAATAGCTAACTAATAAACATCAAAATCATGGAAAAAGGACATATAACAATCAAGGAAAACGAATCTAACGGATTCGTTGTTAAAGCCATGTTGATTAATGACTCTTTATGGCTCACAAAAAATGAAATCGCCGATTTGTTTAACACTTTTGTCAGCACTGTCGGTAATAATTTACTTGCGATTTTCAAATCCGGCGTATTACGTGAAGAAGACGTCAGCCGAGTTCACTTATTTGAACTAAACGAAAAACAGTGTCAAACCACGCTCTACAGTCTCGAAGCGTTAATATTTGTCAGCTACCGTATAGCTTCATTCGAGGCACAGGCATTCCGGCAATTTATTAGCTTTGCTTTGCGGGAACATCAGCAAAGGAAAGAAATCCGAGAGTGTACAAAACAGTTAGAGTATTTCTGTAAAAATCAGGATTACCGGTTGAATTAAGACACCGGAATCAATTAATTATCAGCCCGATTTAGATGAAGTCGGGCTTTTTTAATGTTGTTCTGCGAGAAAAATAAAATTATGCTTACATTTGTTTCTCAATTTCATTGACAAATAACAATTTTCATTTATGAATATCGAAAAAATTAAGAACTACAATCAAAAAATGTTGGCTGTAGCCAGCACATTAGGAATCATTCTATTGTTGGTATGCATCACTATGATGGTGCCGGAATTATTACGCCTTTTTAGCAGGTCGTCTTATAATTATGATAATCCCACCGGACTGATAGCAGATGATAAAGTTGAAAGCCTGAATCAGGAAAATTTGAGAAAACAGATTGTTGCCTATGGATCGCCTTGGCTTATAGATACCTTGAAATCTGTTTATATTATCCCTGTTTCCATTACTACGTTAAAGAAACCGGAAGAAATACCGGTTGCGAATGAAGAATTAATGTCGTTGATGGATGTATATCCTGACTTCTCATCAAGTAAAAAAGGATACTACAACAAAAGGCATTTTGATGGCGGTTATACCAATTTGATTTTGTACTATCCTTTGGAAAATAAAACTTTATCCTTATTCAACGAACGTATTTTTATAGGTGGCACACAGGCATATTACTTTAAGGATGATATTTTGCTTGTCTTTTATTCGGCTGAAAAAGACACTGATAAAAATGGGATTATTGATTTGAATGATACGAGAAATCTTTGTGTTTATTCGTTGAATACAGGAATATTAAAGAAAATTTCAGATGGAGACAATTCACTTTATCAGTATCAATTCATTGAAAACACGAAAGACCTGCTGGTTGAATTCAGTTTGAACCAATACAACGAAAAACAGTTCAACACAGGTCGGGTGCCGAGTAAAATTATGAGATACAAATACGATTCGCAGCAATTGACAGAGGTCATCCCTCAAACAATACAAGCTGATATGCAGAAACTGATAGAAGGAAAATAAAGAAATATTCTCTTTTCCGTAATCTCATATATGCGGAAAATCATCCACATAGATATGGACGCTTATTACGCTTCCGTAGAACAGCGTGACAACCCCGCCTTGCGAGGTAAACCTATTGCCGTTGGCTATGGAGAAGCACGAGGCGTGGTCGCTACTGCCAGCTACGAAGCCCGAAAGTTTGGTGTGCGTTCCGCCATGCCATCGCTGACAGCCCGGAATAAGTGTCCCGAATTGATTTTTGTTCCGCCACGATTCAATGTTTATCACGAAGTTTCAACACAAATTCGTGAAATCTTTCTGGAATATACGGATTTGGTCGAACCTCTGTCTCTCGACGAGGCTTTCTTGGATGTAACAACCAATCACAAGAATAATCCATCCGCCAGCCTGATAGCAAAGGAAATACAGCGACGAATTTTTGAAGAAACCCGTCTGACGGCTTCTGCCGGTGTATCCATCAATAAATTCTTAGCGAAAATAGCATCAGATTATAAAAAACCGAATGGCTTTTTTGTCATTACTCCGGAAGAAGCGGAAAAATTTACGGAAAACCTGAAAATCGAACAGTTTTTCGGTGTGGGTAAAGTAACAGCAAAGAAAATGCACGAACATCGTGTCTTTACCGGATTGGATTTGAAACAACGCTCAGAAATGGAATTGGTACGACTGTTCGGAAAAATGGGACACAGCCTTTATCTTAATGCTCGCGGTATTGACAATCGAGAGGTGGAGCCCAACCGGATTACTAAATCTATCAGTACCGAAACAACTTTTTTAAAAGACAAAGACAACCTGAATCTATTGACTGTCGAATTATATCATCTGGCTAAAGATGTTTTCGAACAAATGAGGGAAGAAGAATTTTTCGGCAAGACAATTACCATCAAAATCAAATATGCTGATTTCAAAATTATTACCCGAAGCAAAACCTTACCACAAAAAATTCATGATTTTCATTCCATGTGGGATATGGCAAGAAAAATGATGAAACAAATAGACCTATCTGGTCAGCCGGTCAGATTGATTGGCTTTGGAATCAGTAATGCCTCTGAAGAATCCGGCCAAAAACAATTGCAACTGGAACTGGACTTATTCTAAAACAACCTTTTTCTTTACTTGCAGAAAATTTCCTTTTTGCCACTTTAATTTTTTTGTCGTTTTACCTTTTATAATCATTCCACTCTGCTTTACTGCAATGGCCGTCGCTCTTGTGGTCGTTTTTGTTCTTAGGGCAAAGGTGTTTACGGGTTTTTCACGGACAGTCAAGGTCAGGCCGACAAGCGATTTTGAAAGAAATCTCCACACCTGCGGGTAGTATTTCTTTCAAAAACCTTGACAGCCCTAAACCCTACACCATTGTTGCCCATGAAACAAAAAGCGACCGATGCGACGGATGACGCATGAGTTAAAAAAAATGTCATTGATTATGGTAAACAACAAAAAAATATTGAAACAGAAAAGCTCACTCCTCTCAGGAATCCTCATAAATTTCGTGGGGTGCTTAGCTGGATTAGCGGTGTTTGCAGTACTGATATACTTCTTTGGAGCATCTATCTCTACCATTATCGGGGTATATCTTGGTTACAGGATTTTAAGGCTTGTAATGCGCTTATTCGGATTGTTGTTATCCATCATATTTACAGTTGTCGCCATTCTCATATTGATTGCAATAATCTCATTAGTAATAATTTAATTCTTACAGTTATGCCGGAAATAATCAAAGAAACAAGTACAACAGACAAATCTGTCAATCAAATTATCACAAATATGAAATATCACATCACAGCAACCGTATTTCAATGCTATAAACGTGTATTTGTCATGGGCAAGAAATCAGGCGAATGGGAAAAGATAAAACCGATTATTGAGTTTGGCGACAACGCCACCTCTGCCATGCTAATAGATGGTTCTGGGTATTATATTGACGACCCCGACAATAGTTTGCAATATTTTGTTGATATGAAGCAATTAAGTGAAACGGACAAATAGTATTAACAGGGGCGGGACTCCTCGCCCCATAAATTCAACGTAAAATGGAAACAATAGCAAATTCAATCAATCAAAACGGCTGTTCCGTTTGTGCCGCAGGCGAAGAAAATTATACAACATTCCACCCTGCGCACCGCCCCAACACACTTTTTTATCAGTACGATTACAGACATAAAAACGGCGAATTATTCTCAACAGTTTCCCAAACTTTGGAACAATGCAGGGAAAAGCGGGATAAATGGGTACAGACGCAGAATTACAAACGACTTTTCCCAAGTATTCTGAAAAGGATACAGGAAAATAAACGGCTGACTAAAAGTGAAATGGGTTATCAAATAGGTCATGTAGAGCCTTGTCATATCGTATCAATCAGCTGGGATTTTTTTCTACGGGAAGAAATTGTATCTACATTCAATCAAATGTTCGGAACAGAAATAAAATAATACTAACAACAAAACAACATGATAACGATTAAAGACATCACAGGCGCAAGCATCGAAGTTACCGACCTTGATGCTGCTATCCAGCAATGTAAATTGTGCAAGGATAGCCACTATAAAATGCCAACCGGGCATACAGTAGGAGAAAACCATGCCTTTATGTTAAGGCAACTGGAAAAGCTGAAGAAACAACAGGAATGAACAGACACGGGCGACAAATCATCAAAATTTTGTTGCCCGTTTCTTTTTTCATGAACATTTCGGAACAAGTGGAAAAAAAAGAAACAAAAAACCCTTTAAAGACTTTCTCCCCTAATTTTTTCGGCAAAGGTACAGGAAATCCGGCACAAGAGGCAAGGTCGGGCACTGAAGCGTTTCCTGCCAACAATCTCCACACCTTCGGGTAGTATTCTTGTCGAAAACCTTGCACGAAGTCCCGTATTTCCTGATGATGGGTAAAGCAAAAAAATTATTGTCGAACGATTAAAAATTTTGCTTTATGAAAGTAGATTATTTCACAATCCCGGAAATTACAATATCTTATAAAGATAATGTAAAAACGTCTGAAAGAGCCGTAATCAGATGCTCTAAAGATGTTGCTGACCTTTTGTCGGTTGTCTATGAAGATTTCGTACAACATCATGAAGAATTCCATGTTTTGTACCTTAACCAAGCCAACCGGGTACTTGGCATTTCTTGCGTTGGCCGTGGCGGAATTAATGGCGTTTTTGTTGATGTGCGAATTATCCTGCAAACGGCATTGAAAGCATGTGCGCAAGGAATTTGTATTTCGCATTATGCAAAGTAAAAAATTATGTAAAGTAATATATGTAAGTCATTGTTTGTCAATAGATAATCCACATATCACTTTACATAATATTCTTAGAAATTTTTCAGCCACGAGAGGA
>JAIRVZ010000107.1 GCA_031253625.1 Dysgonamonadaceae bacterium | reverse complement strand
TAATTATTAATTGTCAACTGTCAATTATCAATTGTAAAAAACTCCGGTGTTCCTTATCATACACATAAATAAAAAAGATAAAAAAGAAACTTTTTTCACAAAAAGTTTGTTTGCCGTATTTTCACAAATATGGACTGCCAAATTTCTTAACAATGAAAAAGGAAACACCGGAGAAAATGAGTGTGCTTTTATTTAATTTTAGCCTCTGCAAAATCGTAGTGCAAAAGTAGAATGAAGGTCAAAAAAGGATATGACAAAACAGCACTAAAAAGTGCCATTTTTTACAAAGTGCTGAAAATTAAGCGGTTATTTTTCTCGAATTTCGATAATTATTGGGAGTGATGCCATACTTTTCGCTAAATATCCGGAAGAAACTACGCTCCGATCCGAAACCTACCTTATCGGAAATCTCTAATATCGGCATGTCGGATTGTTCGAGCAACTGTACGGCATCTTTCAAACGAAGATAATTGATGTAATCTTTGAATGGCATATTGAAACAATATTCCATGGCTTTGGAGAATCTGTTCTTGTTCGTACCCAACTGTCTAACCATAACTTCTTGGGTAATAGTAGGGTTTTGATAAATTTTGTCTTTGAGCAAGAGGTCGCGGATAGCAATACACAATTTATCCATTTGGCTTTCGACGCACAGGTCGTTGTCGATAGCTTCCAGTTTTTCCTCATTCGGCACAAAAGAGATTTTGGTAAGCATTTCGTTGACTTGCACTTCCTGTTGGGCAGCCCAATCGCTGATTTGCTGCGATAATATGCGGTTCTTTTTAGTAATTTTCCGATTAAGATATATCCATATTCCAAGGGCGATTGCCAACACAATGCAGACAACGAGGGCAGCAAGAAAATAAGTATGTTGGAGTTCTTTTTCTGCAATGTGTTTGTCTACTTCGTATTCGGTGCGGATTTTGTCTAATTGGGCATTATTTTCCGCTAAGCGGATAGAGTCGTTGAGTTGAACTGCTCTTTCAAAAAAGGAATATGATTCTTCCGTGCGCCCCATTTTGCGCAATATGTATGCTTTCTTTTTTAATGACTGAATCATGTAATCTAATTCTCCTAAATTAGAGTTCAATTCAATATTTTTATCAATCCAATCAATAGCACTATCGTACTCATTACGCATCTCGCAAATCTGACTTTTGAGTTCTAACAAACGAATCAAATGTATTGTATTTAGATTTATTTGTTCCATGGAATCGCAATATAACTCCGCTTCGTTAAGTTTTCCTTTTTGGATATAAATGGAGGCAAAAACTCCATAATAAACTCCTTTTTTTGAATCGCGATAACCGAAAGTTTTTTCAAAGTCGATTAAGAATTCTTTCCAAACAGACATTAGGGGAAGTAACTCGTCTATCTTATTTTGATTTTGCAAAGCACTTGCCAATCCTATGTATGCGTTTGATAGTATTTCATAATTAGCAATTTGGTAAGGGTCTTCTTTAATTAGTTTTAATATGTTTTTTATTACTTCTTGATAGCGTTTTTCGGCATCTTCATAACGATCTTCTAATAAATATATCTGTGCCATTAAACCGGTAGCTTTGACAATTCCAAATAAACAATTTTCTTGTTTGGCCTCTGCGTACATTTGTTTGGCCCCTTCTATCACAGGCTTGTAATTTCCATTCATTCCGAGTAGTTGTAATAGACTTACATAGTTTTCGTAGTAGGCTATATGGAAACCGTTTTTTTTGAAGAAAGGTAGATATTCGTTTGCTTTCTGCTTAAATTCATCATCTCTTGTGTTATTCCACAAACAAACAAGTTCGTTTTGGTAAGCCATGCTTTCGTATTCTTTGTTTTGTTGTTTACGTGCTTCGCGGATAAAATCATTTATATATTGTAGTTTTAAATCAATTTCTTCTTCCGGAAGTCTCAATCCTGCCAATGCTTTATGTGCTTTTAATTTTTCTTCGCCTTTGGTTGATACGATTACTTTTAGCAGCGAATCTTTTTTGTGCTGAAAATCATTATTTTGCCCGTGAATGGCTATTGTAGAAAAGAAACAAATAATCAAGAAAGCAGTCCTGATGCAAAAAAATCGGGTTGTAAGTTTCATTTTGTTATTGTTATCTTAATTATTATCTGTGTGTAAAAATCTTTACTAATAGACAACGAAGTTACTGAAATTTTCTATTTAAACAATAGAGATTCAAAAAAATTGCTATTGATAAAGAATATTTTCCGGATTTAGGACGAAATATTATTTGCCAAAAACTTTCAATCATGTATCTTTGTCAAAAACTTAAAAACAAATCTAAATGCAAATAACAGCAAGATTATTTCAGATACTTCCGTTGCAATCGGGTATGGGACGCAACGGTGAATGGAAAAAACAGGAAATCGTTGTAGAAACCGACGGACAATATCCTAAAAAAATATGTATATCCATTTGGGGAGATAAAATCAATGAATCTCAATTGCAAACCGGCAATATGCTAACCATCGATTTTGATGTAGAAAGCCGTGAATATAACGGCCGTTGGTATACTGATGTAAAAGCATGGAAAGTTGAACTTGCAGGTGCTGTTCCGGCAGAAACGCAAGCAGCGGGAATGCCTGCCGAAACCGGATTCCCACCGCCTCCTCCGCCACCACTCCCGGAAAACGAAAAAGATGACCTGCCGTTTTAAAAGTTTTAACTAAAAAAATTAGTTTCAAACTAAAACCTTTAGTTTATTTGCAGAAAAATTATTCTGCACAATGAATCTGACAAAAAAAGAAGAAGAAATAATGCATTTCTTTTGGGAAAAAGGTCCGCTATTTGTAAAAGAAATCCAAACTTTTTACGAAGAGCTGCAGCCGCACATTAACACACTTTCGACAATGGTGCGTATTTTGGAAGAAAAAGGCATGGTTGGACACGAAAGTTTCGGTAAAACTTATCGTTACCATGCTTTGGTCGATAAAAACGAATTCAGCAAAAAGACGTTAAAAGGGATTATCCACAAATATTTCGACAATTCGTATTTAGGAGCTGTATCGTCTTTGATTCGAGAAGAGAACTTACCTTTAGATGAACTGCGGAAATTAATCGACGAAGTAGAACAGACACATTCCAAATAACACAGTCATGGGAACTTTTTTAGCTTATAATCTGAAACTTTCGATTTGTTTCCTGCTTTTTTACTTGTTATACAGAGGATTGCTCTGCAGAAACACTTTTCATCGAACGAATCGGTTGGTATTGTTATCAACTTACATATTTATCCTCTTTGTGCCTCTGATTCCGCTTGCAATTACTCGTCCGTATGAAATTCACGGAATAATCAGCGATTACGAATGGCTCTTGTTGCAGTCTTTTCACATGTCGACAGAAACCGTTTTGGTGCAGCCTGCATTTCGTTGGACGCATATAATCGTCGTAACTTATGTACTTGGTGTTTTATTTTTTGCGTGCAGATACCTTTATTTTTTAATTCAAATCATTTCCCAAATAAAAACCGGCAAAAAAATTCGGTTAGATAATAATATCACTTTGGTTATCAGCGAGAAAAACACAACGCCTTTTTCGTGGATGCGCTATATTGTACTTCCCAAAACAGATGAGGCAGAGAATCATAACGCTATTTTGTCGCACGAACAGGCGCATATCAAACGTCGACATTCCATCGACTTGCTTATTGCCGATCTCTTAGCCATCGTTCAATGGTATAATCCTGCTATCTGGCTAATGAAGAATGAATTACAGGATGTTCATGAGTATGAAGCCGACGAAGCTACCCTTCATTCGGGTATAGATGCAAAACAATATCAATTATTATTAATAAAAAAAGCTGTTGGTTCACAGCGTTTCAATTCAATGACCAACAGCTTTAATCATAGTAAACTTAAAAAAAGAATCACCATGATGATGAGAAAGAAAAACTCCCGTTGGGTGTGGTTGAAGTATGTAAGTATACTCCCGCTTGCTGCATTAGCAGTTACATTGTTTGCCCGTCCTGAAGTTTCAAACAAATTAGATGAAATTTCTGCGGTCAAAGTTAGTGATTTTACTTCAGGAAATGAAGTAAAAGTAGAACCTTTTAAAGAAGTACCGGATGAAGTCAAAAAGAAGAAGGAACTTAATGACAAGTCTCAAGAACAGATTGTAAAATCCACCACCACGGAGCATAAGAAAACTTTGGAGTTAAGCGATAAGGATTTGGATAAATCATCGAAAGAACCGAAAATATCTATTTCCTCTCAAGAAAAGCCGCTCTTCTTCGTGGATGATGTGGAGGTTTCGGATATATCGTCAGTAAACATGGATGATATTCTTGCTATTGATGTTTTAAAAGATTCTACTACTACCTCTACTTACGGTTCTCGTGGTGCTAATGGTGTAGTTTTAATTACAACAAAAAAAGTAAAAGTCAATACCGAGCCACTCTATATAGTAGATGGCGTGATAGTTTCAAATCCTTTTCCAAAAGAAACTTTAAATCCTTTCGGAACAAAAACAGACTCAAAAGATAAATTAAACGTAGATAATATCGAATCAATTGATGTTTTGAAAGGTGCTTCTGCCACTTCTATTTATGGAGAGAAAGGCGTTAATGGAGTTATTATAATTACAACGAAAAAGAGCATATTTGGGAAATAATGAATATTATTTCTCAACTGTGTTTTTTATATCCACGAGAGCATTATTTACGCATTAAAACCTCATTTTCACCTTATTTTTTAACTAAACAACCTTAGTAGCAACGATTTACATCATATATATCTAAACCTTATTACCTTATTTTAGAAACCGGTGTCGCACAAAATAAATAAGGTAATAAGGTTAATATGGTGGGGAATTAATCTGCTGCTACTAAGGTTGTTTAGTTAAAAAATAAGGTGAAAATGAGGTTTTACTCTGATGGTTGTAATCTCAGAATTTACTTTACCTGACCTTGATTTTTCCATGCTTTGGAAAAATAATTTTTGCCAAAACTTTTCAATCTAGTATCTTTGTCTAAACTTAAATGCAAATCTGAATGCAAATAAAGGCAAAACCCTTTCTTTCACTCGTTGCCGAAGATTTAATTGCTCGTTTCGGAAACGATTTATCTCGCGTCGCTGTGATTTTTCCGGGGAGGCGGGCGCGTTTGTTTTTCAATAATTATCTGTGTGATTATTCTGATGAACCTGTTTGGGCTCCGCAATATTTGTCCATAGATGATTTATTCCAGCAAGCGAGCGATTTGCAAATTGCTGATAACATCAAACTTATTTGCGAATTATATCAAACATATATTGAAGTTTATAACCGTCATGCGACTTCACTTTCTGCGGAAACTTTGGATGAGTTTTACTTTTTCGGAGAAATCCTGCTGAACGATTTCGACGAAGTGGATAAAAATCTGGTCAACGCTCGCTCTTTGTTTGGGAATTTGCAGGATTTAGACCAACTTCGCGATGATTTTTCCCATTTGAGCGAATCGCAGATAACAGCTTTGATGCGATATTTCAAAAATACTTTTCACGGAGAATCATCTCTGAAAACGGCATTTTGGTCGGTTTGGAATATTTTGGTCGAAGTGTATGAAACATTCAAAGACAAACTACAGCAATCGGGAATTGCTTATCCGGGAATGTTGATGCGTTCGGTTATTGAAAATGAGGCAGTTGGATTTCCTTATGAGCATTATGTTTTTGTCGGATTTAACGTATTGAACAAATGCGAAGAAAAGTTATTCCGTCGGCTTAAAAACAAAGCTTTGTTTTATTGGGATGTAGATAATTATTACTTGAATGCCGAACAAAAATCTTTCAATGAGGCCGGACGGTTTATCCGTAAAAATATAGAAAAATTCGGTTCTGCTTTGTCTTTAGACCAATTTGACAATTTCCTTTCGCATAAACCTGAAATTACAATTATTGCCTCTCCTTCCGAAAGTGGACAATCGGCTTATATCAGTCCTTGGTTGGATAGCTTGAAACAGCCTGCACAATTTGAGTCGCCCGATTCTGCCATTGTTTTGTGTAACGAACAAATACTGCCTGTGGTGATGCACTCCATTTCGCCTCAAAAAGCGGAGAATGTTAACATTACGATGGGTTTTCCAATTACGCAATCGCCTGTATGCAGTTTTTTGCAAGTGCTGACTGAAATGCAAGTTAGAGGAGCGAATGAGTCCGGAAAAACTTTCCGGTATAAATATGTGTTACCGGTATTGCGACATCCTTATACACAAGCGATTTTTCCTGAAGCGAAAGCAGTTGAAAAAACACTGTTGGAAGGAAATATTTTTTTCCCGACATTAGATGTATTGAAAAATTCCGATATTTTCACATACGCTCTGACAACACTCGATTTGGCCAAATATCTACTCACTTTGATAGAACAGGTTGGGCGTTCTTATGAAAAGCAATCCGAATCGGACGATATTTATTCCGGATTGTATCAAGAATCTATTTTCAGAGCATATCAGATTATCAATCGCTTAGCGGGATTGATGGATTCGGGAGCATTGCAAGTCGATAAAACAACCTTTTTGCGTTTGATGCGTAAATTATTTTCGTCCACTTCGATACCGTTTCATGGCGAACCGGTTAAAGGATTGCAAGTTATGGGAGTCTTGGAAACTCGCACACTCGACTTCAGGAATCTTCTTTTGCTGTCTGTTAATGAAGGGTTTATGCCGGGAACGAATAGTGATAATACTTTTATTCCGCAGTTTCTTCGCAAACATTTTGAGTTGAACATGATAGAGCATCAAGATTCGATTTACGCTTACTATTTTTATCGTTTGATTCAGCGTGCCGAACGTGTAACTTTCGTCTATAACACCGATAAAACACAAACCGGAAAGTCCGAAATAAGTCGATTTTTATTACAGTTGTTAGTTGATTCTCAACTAAATATAAAACGCTATGGTTTGCAATCGGCCATCAAACCGATACAACCTCAACCGATAATAATACCCAAAACTCCGGAATTATTGGAAAAGATGAGGAGTCAGTTTGACATACACACCAATCCGGAAGCGCAACGATTATCTCCATCGGCTTTGAATATTTTTATTGATTGCTCTTTGCGTTTTTATTGGCAATATATCGAAGGTTTACGGGCAAAAGACGAACTTAACGATGAGTTGGATGTTTCGGTTTTCGGAACTATTTTTCACCGGTCGGCCGAACTGCTTTATCGCGAAATCGGAAATATTGGTGATACAAAAGAGTATCCTCCTTTTTTAGTTCGCAAGCAACATTTTGATGTGTATCTCGAAAATACTTTTTTGATTGACAAATTGGTTGCGAAGGCGTTTTCGGAAGAATATTTCAAAAATAAAGATGTAAAACAGAAGGACTATAACGGTGAACAATTGATTAATTTCCGTGTAATTCGTCACATGATGAAACGCTTGATTGAATTCGACAGTAAGCGTACTCCGTTTTATGTCTGTGCGTTAGAAAAACGATTTTATGCGGATTTTGATTTGCCCGATGCCGATGTTACCTTGAAAATCGGTGGTATTATAGACCGGTTGGATGAAAAAGACGAGGCTTTGCAAATTCTTGATTACAAAACGGGAGGAAGTGCAAAATCTTTTAAAGAAATGAGTGATTTGGTTACTCAAAAGGATACTCGTGCCTCACATATTTTCCAGACATTTACATATTCTTCAGTGTTGATTAAGAATAAAGTAAACAAGTCGGTTATTCCTTCTTTGCTTTATATGCAAGATG
This sequence comes from Dysgonamonadaceae bacterium, assembly GCA_031253625.1. GTDB lineage: Bacteria > Bacteroidota > Bacteroidia > Bacteroidales > Azobacteroidaceae > JAIRVZ01. The sequence goes on along the minus strand of JAIRVZ010000107.1, from coordinate 3,099 downwards.
CGGGCAAAGAAGATTATTCAGCGATTATTCAATACGAAAAAGAGGATATTTCCGATTTTTACCGGATATACCCTCTGTTTGAAGAAGTTTTAATCCAAAAGCTTTCAGAGCTTTTTGATAAAAATATTCCTTTTTGCCAAACTACTGCGTTGACTAAGTGCAGTTATTGTGATTTCAAGGAATTATGTAATAGGTAATTTTCTTACCGATTCTCATACATCTGTTCGTAATATTTCTGATAATCTCCGGAAGTAACTTCTTCCATCCAATCTTCATTTTCAAGATACCAGCGGACTGTTTTTTCAATTCCCTCCTCAAATTGTAAACTTGGCTCCCAGCCCAATTCGTTTTTCAATTTCGAAGAATCAATGGCATAACGGAGGTCATGACCTGCTCTGTCTGTAACATAAGTGATCAGTTTTTCAGAACTTCCGATTTCTTTTCCAAGCAATTTATCTACTGTTTTGATCATTACCTTGATTAAATCAATATTTTTCCACTCATTGAATCCGCCAATGTTGTAGGTTTCTGCTATTCTTCCTTTGTGGAAAATAATATCTATCGCTTTAGCGTGGTCTTCTACAAACAACCAATCGCGCACATTTTCGCCTTTTCCATACATCGGCAACGGTTTATTATGGCGAATGTTGTTAATAAACAAGGGAATCAACTTTTCCGGGAATTGGAAAGGTCCGTAATTATTGGAGCAATTGGTAACAATGGTCGGCATTCCGAATGTATCATGAAAAGCACGCACAAAATGATCGCTTGCAGCCTTCGATGCAGAATAAGGTGAATGAGGGTCGTATTTTGTAGTTTCCACGAAAAATCCCTCATCGTCTAAAGAGCCGTATACCTCATCTGTTGAAATGTGGTAAAATAATTTATCTTTCCACTCTCCATTCCAGTAATGCTTGGCTGCCTGCAATAAAGACAAAGTTCCCATCACATTTGTTTGAGCAAAAGTAAAAGGGTCTTTGATGGAACGATCCACATGACTTTCGGCTGCCAAATGAATAACTCCGGTAATATCGTATTTTTGGAAAATATCAAGCATGGCATCAAAATCACAGATGTCTGCTTTCACAAATGTGTAGTTTGCTTTTTTCTCTATATCTTTCAAATTAGACAAATTGCCTGCATAAGTCAATTTATCTAAATTAATTATATGATAATCGGGGTACTTATTAACAAGCAAGCGAACCACATGAGAACCAATAAATCCCGCACCTCCTGTAACTAAAATATTTTTTTTCATATTAGTGATAATATGTATCGTCCGTATTCTGTTTTATCCAATGATTCTCCTAAGTCATGTAATTGCTTATCGCTTATCCATTTGTTTCGCCATGCAACTTCTTCAATGCAGGAAACATAAAAGCCTTGGCGTTTTTGAATGGTTTCGACAAAATTTCCTGCCTCAAGGAGACTATCACAATTGCCGGTGTCTAACCAAGCAAAACCACGACCGAATAATTCCACTTTTAAAGAACCTTCTTCCAAATAAGTGCGATTTAAATCGGTAATTTCATATTCTCCACGAGCAGAGGGTTTTAATGCTTTGGCTCTTTCCACAACGGTATTGTCATAAAAATACAATCCCGGCACTGCATAATTTGATTTCGGATTTTTGGGTTTTTCTTCAATTGAAATAACCGTACCCGATTCATCGAATTCAACTACACCATACGCACGAGGGTCTTTCACGTAATAGCCAAAAACACAAGCTCCTTTTTCTATGTTTTTCGCTTGATGAAGCATCTTGCTAAAGCCTTGGCCATAGAAAATATTATCTCCCAATATCAAACAGGCGGGTTCTCCGTTGATGAATTTTTCTCCTAAAACGAATGCTTGCGCTAAACCGTTGGGAACTTCCTGTATAACATATTCAAACTTCATTCCCAAAGATTCTCCTGTGCCGAGCAGTTGTTGAAACATCGGCAAATCTCTCGGAGTAGAAATGATTAATACTTCACGAATGCCCGCAAGCATCAAAGTCGATAAGGGATAATAAATCATCGGCTTATCGTAAACCGGCATGATTTGTTTTGAAATGGATTTTGAAAGAGGAAAGAGACGTGTGGCACTTCCTCCGGCTAAAATAATTCCTTTCATATTTTGTTCAAAATTGATAATCTTTCAATAAAGGCGCATTTTTATCCTTCTCAGAAATGATTATTTCCGACGGGTCAATAGGCCAATTAATATTTATTTCCGCATCATTGTATAAAATAGAACCTTCATTTTGAGGAGAGTAGATATTATCTACTTTATAACAGAAGATAACTTCATCACTTAATACCAAAAAACCATGAGCAAATCCTCTCTGGATAAAAAGTTGCCGTTTGTTTTCTCCCGACAGTTCAACAGCAACGTGTTTGCCGAAAGTGGGAGAATCTTTGCGAATATCCACTGCTACATCCAATACTTTTCCGGTGATGATACGTACTAATTTAGCCTGAGAATATTCGCCTTTTTGAAAGTGTAGTCCTCTTAATACGCCAAAAGAAGATTTTGATTCATTGTCCTGAATAAAATTAACTTCGCCAATATGCTTTTCAAAGTCCTCTTTCTTAAACGATTCCATAAAATAACCGCGAGTATCACTGAACACTTTAGGCTCTAAAATCCATACTCCCGGAAGCTCTGTTTGTGTATAATTCATAATTTCTAATCCGTTTGAACCCTACAAAAATAAACATATTAATCAAATAATAAAAAAGAATAATTATTTGGAATAGTAAAATAAATTATCTTACTTTGCACTCGCAAATTTGAATGGTTCCTTGGCCGAGTGGCTAGGCACCGGTCTGCAAAACCGTCTACGGCGGTTCGAATCCGCCAGGAACCTCGTATAATCCTTGTAACAAACTGTTTTCAGTATATGGTTACGGGGATTTTTGCTTTAAAGAAACAGGGGATGGACTCAATCTTCCCCTGTCTTTTTGTTTCCATATCTTTTATCTTATTATCAGTTTAACATTATTCATATTCTTTTCGGAAATCACTTTCACAACATATATTCCCTGTGTCCAGTTCTTGTTGACGGTGTGAGATATTGCATTGAGTGATTCCTTGTGTAACAGATTGCCTTGCAGA
>JAIRVZ010000036.1 GCA_031253625.1 Dysgonamonadaceae bacterium | reverse complement strand
GTTCAGTTGAATATCAAGCGTTTGATGGATATCGGTTGCTACCGCGGCGTGCGTCACCGTATCGGATTGCCCGTAAGAGGTCAGAGTACCAAAAACAATGCCCGTACACGTAAGGGTAGAAAGAAAACAGTTGCTAACAAGAAAAAAGCTACTAAGTAATTTTAGTTAAACAAACAGAAAATGGCAAAAAAACAAGTCGCAGCGAAAAAAAGAGTCGTTAAAGTTGATGCCAATGGCCAACTTCATGTTCACTCTTCGTTTAACAACATCATTGTAACTCTTGCTAATAGCGAAGGACAAGTTATTTCTTGGTCTTCAGCAGGTAAGATGGGATTCAGGAGTTCTAAAAAGAATACTCCTTATGCAGCTCAAATGGCGGCACAGGATTGTGCAAAAATCGCCTATGATCTTGGATTGAGAAAGGTAAAAGCGTATGTAAAAGGCCCGGGTAACGGACGCGAGTCTGCTATCAGAACCATACACGGCGCAGGTATTGAAGTAACGGAAATCGTTGATGTTACTCCACTTCCACACAATGGATGTCGTCCTCCTAAAAGAAGAAGAGTATAATTAATTATTCATTTGAAAAGATTTGGAATAAGTGATAGATTGCAATATCTCCTCTCGCAATCGCGGCTGCATAAATTCTAAAACTTTCAGAAAGATTAAACAGAAATAAAAATGGCAAGATATACAGGCCCAAAAACAAGAATTGCCCGTAAATTCGGTGAAGCAATTTTCGGTCCCGATAAAGTTCTGAGCAAAAAGAACTATCCTCCCGGACAACATGGAAACATGAGAAAGAAAAAAACATCTGAGTATGGAATTCAGCTTCGTGAAAAACAAAAAGCTAAATATACTTACGGTGTCTTGGAAAAACAATTCCGTAATCTGTTCCACAAAGCACAACGCTCTAAAGGTATTACCGGTGAAGTGTTGGTTCAATTGTTGGAATGTCGTTTAGACAACATCGTTTATCGTATGGGATTGGCTCGCACAAGAGCTGCTGCTCGTCAGTTGGTTTCTCACCGTCATATAACTGTCGACGGTAAAGTAGTGAACATTCCTTCTTATTCCGTAAAACCGGGACAAATAATCGGAGTTCGCGAAAGATCCAAATCTTTGGAAATCATTGCAGATAATTTGGCAGGATTCAACCACAGCAAATATGCTTGGATTGAATGGGATCAACCATCCATGAGCGCAAAATATTTGCACATTCCGGAGAGAGCAGATATTCCTGAAAATATCAAAGAACAATTAATCGTAGAGTTATATTCTAAATAATAAAGATTCCATGGCGATACTAGCATTTCAAAAACCCGATAAAGTATTAATGTTGGAAGCGGACAATAAGTTCGGGAAATTTGAATTCCGTCCGTTGGAACCCGGCTACGGAACTACCATTGGTAATTCCCTTCGTCGTATTCTTTTATCTTCATTGGAAGGTTTCGCCATTACATCAATTAAAATTGATGGAGTGGAACATGAATTCTCTACTATTCCGGGTGTTTTAGAAGATGTTACCAACATCATTCTTAACCTGAAACAAGTGAGATTCAAGCGAGTAATCGAAGATGTCGAAACTGAAAAAATCAGTATTAATGTTTCGAACACAGAAGTGTTTAAAGCAGGAGATATTGGTAAACAACTGACCGGATTTGAAGTCCTCAATCCCGAATTTGTAATTTGTAACTTGGATAAAAATGCATCATTTTATATCGAACTTACAATCGACAAAGGACGTGGATATGTCCCGGCTGAAGAAAATCGAAGTGAAAATGATGAAGTGAATCGTATTTCGATTGACGCTATTTTCACCCCGATTCGTAATGTGAAATTTTTTGTTGAGCCCTTCCGTGTAGAACAAAAAACCGACTACGATAAGTTGGTTTTGGAAATCGAAACAGACGGTTCTATTCATCCGAAAGACGCATTAAAAGAAGCAGCTAAAATATTGATTCATCACTTCATGTTATTCTCTGATGAAAAAATTCATTTAGAACCGATTGACGCTGAAGTTAATGAAGAATTCGATGAAGAAGTACTCCACATGCGCCAGCTTTTGAAAACAAAATTAGCCGATATGAACCTTTCTGTTCGCGCTTTGAATTGTTTGAAAGCAGCAGACGTCGAGACATTGGGCGAGTTAGTCAGATACCAAAAGAACGATTTGTTGAAGTTCCGTAATTTCGGAAAGAAATCTCTAACAGAATTAGACGATTTACTCGACAATCTCAAATTGAATTTTGGTATGGATATCTCAAAGTATAAATTAGATAAAGATAATTAATAATGAGACACAATAAAAAAGGTAGCCATTTGGGTCGTACAAACACGCACAAAGATGCGATGCTTGCTAACATGGCTTGTTCCTTGATTAAACATAAAAGAATTTTTACGACTGTACCTAAGGCTAAAGAACTTCGCAAGTTTGTTGAGCCTTTTATCACTAAATCAAAAGAAGATACAACTCATTCACGTCGTACTGTTTTCAAAAATTTGCAAGACAAACACACCGTAACTGAATTGTTTCAAGAAGTATCTCAAAAAATCGGTGATCGTGCAGGTGGATATACCCGCATCATCAAAACCGGTCATCGTTTGGGAGATAACGCAGCAATGTGTTTCATTGAGTTGGTTGACTACAACGAAAACATGTTGAAAGAAAAAGCAACTGCAAAAGCTAAAACTCGTCGTTCTCGCACTAAAAAAGCTGATGCTGCTCCTGCTCCGGAAGTTGCTGCTCCAAAGGCACCGAAGGCAAAAACACCGAAAGTGGAAGCTCCTGCCGTAGAAACAGAAGTTAAGGTTGAAAAGCCTCAAGTTGAAGTTGCTAACGTAGAAGAACCCCAAGTTGTTGAAGAAGTTAAAGTTGAGGAAACTCCTCAAGCTGAAGTCGAAGCAACAGAAGAAGAAAAAGCTGCGGAATAACATTCAGCAAAATAAATTAGAACAGCCTGTAAGTCGTTTGATTTACAGGCTGTTTTTATTTGAAAATAATTACAAAAAAAAATAGTTTTGATACATTCTTCATTTTTTGGCAAGTTCCAAATCTTTTGCCACTTGAAAACGGATGATTTCCCAATGAAAACGCAAATGGTCATTCTCCCGCCATGGACGACCGCCCTGCTCGCTCAGGTGTGTCAGAGGCATATCCTTGTATAAAGGGCGAGTAATGGCGATCACTTCATCCCAGTAACTCAAACCTTTTTCGAGATGAGCGATAGCTTCGGTACGTTTGGTTTCGTTTCCGGTAGTGCGGGCTGTTTGCAAGGCTACGGCAGCACGCAGTTTTTCGGCATAATGCAAACCCAGATACGACCAAGCGCGGATGTCGGCTAATTCATATTTTAATGCCGGATTGTCGTTGTCGACAGGTTTTATATTTTTTACCAATTCAAGGGCTCGGGTGCAATCTCTTTCTAACATATCGGCCAACATTATGGGAGTAGTACGTTCGGGAGCGAATGTGCTGCCTTCGGACAATACTTTCACATATTCCTTGATATTCACAAAAGTGGTATCTAAGGGCGGTTGATTGATTAGACGGTCGATAGAAACATACTCAACGTTTGGCCCTGTGGGATTGGTTTCGCTGCGTGGATTAAGCGCCATCATTCCTTCGCTATAAAGGGTAAAATCCCAACCGCAATCGAAATTGGAGGCGAAACGCAAAGGGGTTTTGCCTGCCAACGACGAAGCCTCAAGCAATTTTTTGCCTTTGTCGCCATAACGATAAACAAACTCGTTGTGGAAAACCTCATCAGGTGTATCAGGATTATACAGCAATCGTCCCCATATTTTGTAAAACAGCCATTGACGCTCAAAAGCATACCAAGGCGTGCCGGTTGTATCCGCTGTGAAATAATCTTTAGCAGGAATGTAGGTTTCGGAGCCGATAAAATAACCGCCCACGTATGGCGGAGAATTTGTCTTTATATGCTCTCTCACAAATTCGGGAACACCCCAACGCAGGCAGAAAAAATCTTCGTTGCGAGCAGTCCAACTTACCTTATATTTATCGGGGACGGGATTGAAATAAGTATCGTAGAGCGGGCCGCCGTGTACCTTAATCAAGCGAAGTGTAGAATGAGCGTGCGACCAGTTAAACTTGAAATCGGCAAAAATGGGACCATCTGAGAATCCCATGTCATACTCGCGTTCGATAGTGGCACGAGTAATTTTTTCGGTTTCAATACTCGTTATTCCCAACGATTCGGTAGTACTGGAGAAAGGCACCCGATGAATGAGTTTGCTTTTGCGATTGGCTTGGCGCATACCTTCGATGATTGTTGCAGTCATCCATTCTTCGCGTTGTTTCGGTGTCATGCCTGCCATTCCTTCACCTAAAGTGAGCCCGAAACCCGACAAGTCGGGATATTCTTCCAATACTTGAGTAACGCACGAGCGGGTATAATCTACTACAATAGGCGCTGTTTCGCCACGCACATAAAAATGGCGGTCGAGATTGTCCATTGCCACGTTGTGAGCTATCGCAAATTCGCTGGTTACGAAGATATTGAAAGGAATAATATATGTATCAATAGCACGGTCTTTAGCCATGCGGATAATAGCATGAAAAAGTTTTTGCCATTCGATAGCCTCTTCTTCCGTCCACGGATTGGCTTCGGGATAATCACGCGAAACAATCATAAAAGGATAAGGATGTAAGTTCCAAAGCGACAAACTATTCAGACGGTTTTCGGCCATCATATTCAAAAATGCCTCCCAATAAGTGGTATCACGGCAGGTTTGGTCGTGCAGGCTCAAAGCTTCGCTGTGACGGTAGGTATCCCACGGAAGGTCGTACTTTATAGCACGCAACATCAGGTGAGGTTTTTCATTGCGGTCTTTTATCTTGTCGATGCTAACACCGTTGCGAATATCTTCGGCTAATTCGAGGGCACCATAAATCAGTCCTCGCTCATCACCACCGGTGATGGCAACTGTCTTTCCTTGTCGGACGATGCTAAAGGCTTCGGGAACAAGGGCAATGCTATCTATTGAAAAAACGACCGTATATTTACTGTTTTTACCGGCCGACATATAACCTGAAGTTGTAAGCGATTTTGATAATGCGTCGGCAGCATAACGTTCTTGACGTGAGGTGTCATCGTATGAAATAAAAACAGAAGGTTGGCTACAAGCAGCAAGAGTTATCGCACAAACGCTCACTAAAATAATTCTGATAAATTTCATGTTCATGAGATAATTATCTTCTTTTTAATTTCTATCACTCTAAATATTTTGATAATATCGGGTCTTTCTTCGGATTATGAAATCCCAAAATGATTTTATCACAAAGTGCTTTCTTAGAAATTACATACAAATTATTTTTAACACAATAATCTGTTTCCATCAGCACTAAGGTAAGTTGAAAAAGAATATGCCTTTTTCTTGCTTTGTCCATCAATCGAGGTGTCGCTGTATAAAAACCAATCAAGAAATTTCATGGCTTTAGTATTTGGAAAATGTTTGGACAATGTAATAATCCCGTCACTATCCAAAGTGTCGGTTAAATATTTTTTTCCGTCCGCAGCAGTTAATTTCAGTCTGTGAGTAGCACTCACGAACTGAACATTTTCTTTCAAAAGTTTGCGTTTGAGCCAACGTCAATAATTGCCCGCTTTGATATAGTCTTCTTCTTCGTTCAAAATACCAACAACATCAACTACACTAAAATACCATTTTTTGTTTTCTTCGTCCCAAATGGCACGGACTTCTTTGTCGTCAAAAAGACGAATTGAAATTTTCATAAGAATAAGTTTTAAATTATAAATTGGGTTATGATTATTTTGTTTACCATCTTCAATAGATATTACTTTTATCCGATTTTGCTGCCGAAGGAGCATGATCTCCGTTCAAAGTCGCTTGTATTGTTTCTCCTTGCAGGGTTTTGGCAAAATCTTTTACCGATAACTTTACCGGCTCTACCATAAATTCGGGGATATTGAACGATTTGAAAAATGCTTTATAAAAATCGGGATCTTTTTGAGGCAGAATGAAAGGCTTAGACCAATTTCCTTCCCTGTCAAAATAGGCAATATACGGACGGGTATACGAACCGTCGTCACGACGAGAACTAAAAATAATCCATCTTCCGTTTGACGACCAAGTGTGATAACTCTCCACATTGTCGCTGTTTACATTCTCCATCATATCCAATTCTCCGGTTCTCAAATCTATTAATGCCAAATCAGCAGAGGTATGCCAAATATGAAAATTTCCATAATCTCCCAACGAAAACAACAAATAATTGCCATCCGGAGAAATACGCGGGAATGTGGCACTTTTATTTAATGCCGAAGCTTGAAATACAATTTCCGGCTCTCCAAATTCTTTTGTTGCAGGGTCGAAACTCATGCGGAAAATATCATATTTCAATTCTTTGTAATTTGTATATATCTCCTCTAATTTCGAGACATTCAATTTCGGCTCATAATATGCTGATGCGTAATACAAGGTTTTCCCATCCGGCGCCCACGCAGGAAAAGTTTCAAAAGCATTTGGATCGTTTTGGATAATGGTTACTTCATTTTTCAACACATCAAATAATATCAAATCTGATTCCGAATCCATCACTTCAACTTTTTGCAAATCTTTTGAGTGGAAACGCTGGCTTGTGCTATTGACCGAATAAGCTATCAGTTTCTCTGTTGGATGCCATGCAGGATAAACTCCTCCCGAAATTAGATTTCCTGTTTTTATATTTACTTTTTCAGGAACGCCATCCGATACGATTAAAGTGCCTCCGTTAAACTGGCGGGCATGAAACTGCATATTGTCTGTTTTGTAATTCTGATAAGCGTGACAATTAATACATTGCTCGCTTTGATAACGTCCTATTGCCGTATTATTATAAATATCCCGTTCTTCAAAGTTAGTTATATTCCTTTGACGGATGGATAATTCGTCGTAAGTAACATAAGATGGACGTATTAAACGGTATGAAATATACTCATCAATCGCATCGGAAGAAACCGTCATTTCCATATCCCGATGTTTATACCATTTACCGTCTTTTTGCAGAAAGATTTCAACATTAAGTTTTTTATCCTGATTAGCGTCAAGCAATTTGCGCCATTTATTTATATCAAACCGAACCTTTTGGCCTTTTACAATAATCTCCTCTCCGGCATCACCTTTTATCCGCGTAATATAATTTTCGGCTTCATCTTTGATCTTAAAATTCAACGGAGCAATATTTACCGGAATAACTATTCCCTGATAGTCGGGATAAATGGCAGCCAAACAACAATCAACTGTTTCATAATCCGAAGGAACAGAAACAGAACACGAAGTAAAAACAAACAACCCCGCTATCAATACTACGATCAAATATTTTATTTTCATAATCAAAATTGTTAATTATTAATCATTAACCACTAATCATTAGTTGGTTTTCATACCATTACTGAAGAAATAATAATACCAGTATGTGTTACCAAATTTACTTTGAACTTTTTTAGTGTTTTCTTCATTCATATTGGCTCCCATCACACTTACCATGCGATGAAAATCTTTGTAGCGATTCACAACATGTTGATCATATTTTATAGGATTGGCAACTTCTATTCTTTCCAAATCTATAAACAACATAGCAGCCTCTTGCAAATGTACAGGGATAGGTTTATCTCCGTTTATCTTTATGAAAGTCTGAAATTTATTCATGAAAGGTTTTATTTCTTTCATCGTCAATGCAGCCGCTATAGAATGCTCGAACATTTCTCGCGTGCCTCCCGACAAATCGCGGTAAAAAGTAAGATTAGTGCTTTCCACATTGTCCGAATTTTCCCAAAATTCTCCATTGTAAACAGTTAGCGGATAAATTTTCTTATAATCTTCCTGCTGTTCAAACAAATTTTTATCATATAAGAACACTGAATTTTCTTCTGCCCATTTTCTATGGAACAATGTTTGTTTCAATATATCGAAGTATTTTTCGGCTAATGCTGTTTCTCCGTTGAACATTGCCACCTTGGCCATATACTTTAAATGCTCTGCCGACAAGCCCCGTTTCGTAATAAACTCCATACCCCAGCGATAGGAAAAATTAAGCTTGCCATAATGATAAAAAATACTGTGAGCGCTCATAGCAGTAACGCTTGCCAATGAATCGGATTTATGTTCGGCCGAACCATGTAAATAAGTAAACATTTTATCCAACAATTGCCCTTTTCTATACAAGGCGATATTTCGATATTGAAGAATTGCTCTGTTCGGTGCGACATCTTTGGTTTTATCTGCGATTTTCAAGATTTCTTCAAAATCATTCTTACTCAAAGCCCGTTCCATTTTCAATTGGATATCGAAATTTTTATCCCTATATGTAAAAGCAATAACTATTAACAAACAAGAAACCCATGCAAGAATGTTTAAGGTCAATGTTTTGGGAGTAATCTCGTTCGATTGCTTTATTTTATAAAAAGCCGGTAACAAAAACAACGATACGAACAATGCAATAACAGGTATCCTTGGGAATAACATTTCTTCAAAGTTTCTTAAAGGTAAACCGTAAAAATAAATACACTTAACATTCAAAACATCATATACAAAATGATAATAAAATCGAGGGATAAACAATATTGTTACAAGACAAAGTACCAAAAGAACGTACAATTCTTCTTTCTTCCGGAAAGAAAGAATTTCATATAATGCAGTCAGTAAAACGGTAATAAGTGCGTAAAATCCGATCAATGGATAAAATAAACATGCCATCAATATAATGTAAAATCGTTTAGCCCAAAACGGCTTTATACTGCGATATAACAAGAAAAGCGACAGTGTAAATAAAATGCCTAATAAATAAGTATAAACAACCTCTTGATCGGGCATTGCATATATAACATGATCCAATTGGGTAACACAAAGTAAAATCAACGCCGAAGGAAACAGAGAAACCAACAAGAAGTTTCGGCCAAGAGGAAAACTCTTATATACGAGGCATTGTACCAACGCCAGTAGCATCGTAAAAATGAAAGCACCTAAAACCGGATAATAGAAAAGTTGCAATAAAAAACTACTGATATAAAACAAGAAACCAGCAGGCTTAGTCATATATTCTGCAAAAAAACTGCCGGTCGGAAGAAAGATAGACAATTCTTGCAAGCGAAATAAAAAATCGCCCCGATAGAGCGCCAGCAAACAAAAAGAGAAGATATAAAACAATGAACTCCCACCAATATTAATCATTTTCAAAGTTGATGGAGAAATATTCCGGGGCAACTTCTTTTTTGGCGCTTTTTTATTTTTTTCTTTCATGATAGAATATTTTTACAAAGATAATAAAATCACGACGTATTTTATTGTTAATATTGTGAATTCCTTTTTTTCACTATCTTTATGCCTTCAATTTTATTAGTTTTCTAAATACAAAAACTTAAAAAATCAACCGTATGGAAATCGTAAAAATTACCGGCAGAGAGATTTTGGATTCAAGAGGTAATCCTACTGTGGAAGTCGATGTTTATTTGGCATCAGGTTTTATGGGACGTGCAGCTGTTCCGTCAGGGGCATCAACCGGAGAAAATGAGGCTATCGAATTGCGCGATGGCGACAAAAAACGTTACTCGGGCAAAGGCGTTTTGAAAGCCGTTGAAAATGTGAATGAAGTGATTGCTCCCGCTTTAATCGGCATGAGCGTTTTGGAACAACGCTCTATCGACAAAAAAATGATTGAACTGGACGGCACAAAGACCAAATCTAAATTGGGCGCAAATGCCATTCTCGGTGTTTCTTTGGCTGTTGCAAAAGCTGCTGCCGCTTATTTGGAAATGCCTTTATACAGATATATCGGAGGAACAAACACCTATACCCTACCCGTTCCGATGATGAATATTATCAATGGAGGTTCTCACTCCGACGCTCCTATCGCTTTTCAGGAATTTATGATTCGTCCGGTGGGTGCAACTTCTTTCAAAGAAGGTTTGAGAATGGGTGCAGAGGTATTTCATTCTTTGAAAAAAGTATTGCACGACAGAGGATTAAGTACTGCCGTAGGCGACGAAGGAGGTTTTGCCCCTGCTTTGAAAGGAACCGAAGACGCTCTGGAATCAATCATCAAAGCCATCGAAAATGCCGGATACGAAACCGGGAAAGATGTAATGATTGGTTTGGACTGCGCTGCCTCCGAATTTTACAAAGACGGCATTTATGATTATTCCAAGTTTGAAGGACCTAACGGAGCCAAGCGTACTTCTGCCCAACAAGCCGAATATTTGGCAGAATTGACTTCAAAATACCCTATCGATTCTATCGAGGACGGTATGAGCGAAAGCGATTGGAACGGATGGAAATTACTTACCGACAAAATCGGTAACAAATGCCAATTGGTTGGCGACGATTTGTTTGTAACCAATGTAGAATATTTGAAAAAAGGTATCGAATTAGGCTGTGCCAACTCTATCCTGATTAAAGTAAATCAAATCGGCACTTTGAGCGAAACATTGGATGCCATCGAAATGGCTCACCGAGCAGGATACACTTCCGTAACTTCCCACCGCTCGGGAGAAACCGAAGACGCTACTATCGCCGATATTGCTGTGGCAACTAATTCGGGGCAAATCAAAACCGGTTCTTTGAGCCGCTCCGACCGCATGGCGAAATACAACCAGTTACTCCGCATCGAAGAAGAATTAGGTCGTTTAGCCATCTATGGCTACAAAAAAGTATAAATGCTAATCCGGCCGCATAGCGGCCAAGCATTTATAGCCGTGTGCGACAGCGCACGGACACAAAACGGACACGAATCGATAAATTATCATGAAATCAAAATTATTTTGTTTATTAATTTGCGCTTGTACGTTGTTTGCCTGTTCAAATAAATCACCGAAACAAGCAGGCAATTCCAAGCTATTTCTTCTTGTCGGAACATATACATCAGGTTCGAGTGACGGGATATATGTGTATGAATTGGATACCATAACCGGAGAAACAAGTTATGTTAGCGAAACGAAAGTTTCCAATCCTTCTTTTTTGGCGGTTTCGGAAGATGAAAAATATGTCTATGCCGTGAGTGAAGACAAAGGAGAT
>JAIRVZ010000116.1 GCA_031253625.1 Dysgonamonadaceae bacterium | reverse complement strand
CCTGCCACTTCATTGTCAAACCATAAATAGTTGAATTTTTCTGTTTTACTTCGTGGCGAAAAGGAGAAAATATCATCGGTTACATGAACATGGCGATGTAAAATGTAGTCAAACGATGTAATATAGCCCACTGTTTGGGAATGTGATAATTGGACTCTTTAACTTTGACAGAAAACATACAAATAAAATATATGATTATGGAAATAGTAAATATTGAAGCAAAAACATTTGACATGATGTTATCGAAATTTGAAAGTTTCGCCAAAAGAATGGAAGACCTCTGCCGGCGACATGGCGACAAGAATATGAGCGAATGGTTAGACAATCAGGATGTATGCTTGCTCTTGAAAATTTCTCCCCGAACTTTACAGACACTTCGGGATAACGGCACGTTGGCTTATGCCCAAATCAGCCATAAGACTTATTATAAGCCGGAAGATGTGAAAAAGATTCTCCCGGTGGTAGAAGACAAGCGTAAACAGGCAGCATATAAAGGTAAGAAGATATGAATATGGAAGAAGAATTAAATCAAAATGTTAAATATATAAATATCAGTAATTTATGAGCAATCAATTAGTAACATCAGAAAACAACGAAAGGGTAAAATCTTTTTTCCTTTCATTGGATGGTCTTGCTTCAGCTATGGAGCGTTTATTTACAGGGAAAAAACCGACATTAAGCGGAGAGCTTTTTTATACGGATGATGAACTGTCGGAGAAATTGAAACTTAGCCGGAGAAGTCTTCAAGATTACCGCAATGAGGGGCGTATCCCATATATCAAGTTGGGTGGAAAAATATTGTATCGCTCCTCTGACATCGAAAAGTTGTTGGAAGATGGATACAGAGATAAATTCAGGTAGTTGCTTTTGGGGGGTATAAAGTCTTTCTGAATATTTTTCTCCTTTGTCAACTGATAAACACCCCTGAATAGAAGGTGAATAAATAAGACAAGCTATTTTTGGTAAATACTCTTTTTCGTGAACGAAAAAGGAAGATTTGGCAAAAATAGCTTGTCGTTTTATTCCCTTCTGTTATTTTCGTGTTCAGTTGAAGAAGGTCTATAATAGCACTTTCAATTTAGTAATTCCGCATTATTCCATTCGATACCTTTTAGAATTTGTTGACTGACAGTATTTGTAATCGCTTTTCTCATTAACCATTCCCGAAAGATTTTAGCTTTGTGCGAATTGATTCTGAAAGACAGGGCAATAATCATTTCCAAATTGTATTTTTCCACAGAACCACCGTTTTTGTAATAATAAGTACGGCAAACCGCTCTCTCATCAAGCACTCCGATTTTAAGAATTGAACGAACGTTACTGTTCACTTTGGCTACAAAGCATTCAAATAATTTTGCGAGTTCGTACTGTGTCATCCAAATGTTATTGGATTGAGGAAGATGTACAATGCCGTTTTCTATTGTTATTATTTCTCTATTCATGATTTACTCCTTTTGACATTTAACTAATAGCTACCGATGTATCGGCAAACTTACCATTAACCAAATCCATATCTTGCTTGATGCTTTTGTCGAGAACGCGAGCATAATGACGAGTCATATTGGTATTGGAATGACCGAGCATTTTAGCGACATTTTCAATGGAAACTCCGTTGGCTAACGCAACCGATGTTGCAAACGTGTGGCGCCCTGAATGACTCGAAATTTCCTTATTGATTCCGCATATTGCAACCAGTTCTTTCAGGTACATATTCATCTTTTGATTGCAGAGTGTAGGCAGAAGAACACCTTTAGTAATACATTCAGGGTTGTCTTTGTAACGTTCCAATATTTGACGAGCAGGGTCAAGCAATGGTATATTACACATGTTGCGGGTTTTCTGCCGGGCTTTGCGTATCCACATATCGTCGTTGTTATCTCGAAATAGATGTTCTGGCTTCAACCCTTTCAAATCTGAGAACGCAAGTCCGGTAAACGCTGCGAAAACAAAAACATCCCGCACTTGTGCCAATCGGCGGACAGATATCGGCTTTTCCATAATAGCCTTTAATTCATGAGCTTCTAAGAAATCACGCTCCACTTCTTCGAGTTTGAAACGGATATTTATAAATGGGTCTTTCGATATATAATCGTTAGCAAGGGCGATGCGGATAATCTTCTTGAAATTTTTCAGGTATTTGGTAGCTGAATTGTGATTGCACTTGCGTTCCGTCCGGAGGTAAAATTCATAATCTGTAATAAACTTATGGTTAATATCAACAATAGGTACATCCTTTTTATTGTAGGTAAACTCAATAAACTCTGCCGTGTGTTTATACGAGGTTTCATAACGCTCTACTGTGGCAGGAGCCATGCCGTTACCCGCAAGTTTGCGGCATCGGTCGTTATGTTCGCGGAAAACATCCAATAGCATAATAGCAGGCTTGTCGTCGCGACCGAGGTATTTGTCTACAACTTTTTGGGCGGAAATTGGTTGGCGGTCAAGTTCCATTTCTCGGTATATCTGCATCAAACGCAGACGAATGGTATCAAGACGAGCATTAAGTTCGTTGTCCATTCGAGTGTTACCGATTGACCGTCCGGCGACGGCATTCCAATTTTCAGGATTAACTTTGAGATTTACTGATATAACGACACGTTGTCCGTTAATTGTAACCCGCAATAAAACAGGAACTTGTCCGTTTTTTGCTATCCTTGTTTTCTGAATGTAAAACAGGATTGTGAATGTTGCTCTTTTCATACTTTTTGAACTTTAAATTATTGATTCAAAAGTATGAATTCCAGTCGAAAATCGCGTTATGCAAAATAGTGTATAGAGCTGAAAAACAACCTATTATCATTAAATCGCTAACATTTTTCAATCTTCAAATAGTGTTAGCGATTTTGTTGGTTTTAGGTGCTCAAAATTGCCATTTTTTGCGATTCGCCGAAAAAAGAAAAACACCGTAATCGTTTGATTTACGGTGTTTTGACTCATTTTTCTTTTTTGCTTTGCGGAGAGAGAGGGATTCGAACCCCCGGAACCTCTCAGTTCAACGGTTTTCAAGACCGCCGCGATCGACCACTCTGCCATCTCTCCTTTTAGATACTTGCTTTCTCAAAAGCGATGCAAAGGAACAATTTTTTTTTGTTATTACAAAATATTTTCGCTGTTTTTTAGTGAAAAATAAAAAAGCCGAAAATTGAATCATTCCAATTTTCGGCTTTAATAAATAGTTAGGTGTTAAGCACCTTTTGTTGTTAACATTCTAATCACTTGATCTGGAGATAGGTTGCGTGCAACGATGATTCCATCGGGATTAATCAACAAATTTCCAAAACCATTTTTTAAGCGATAGTTTTTGTAAATCTCGGAAGTCTTTCCTGTTTCGATATTAAATTGATTCGACGCATTTAATTTGTCAGCCTTCACAGCTTGTTCAAATACAGACTTCTTTTCATCGAAAGAAATGGAAATTATTTGCAAATTATCCAATTCTGATTGAGAGATTTTGTTGTTTAGTAAGGCATTTTGTTTACGGGATTCTCCATCGTAAGCTGCCCAAAACTGTAACAACACATACTTATCTTTTGAAAGATCGACACCTTGCAATTGAATCTCCGGTGCAAGGTCTCCCGGACTTATACCCTTGGTAAATGTTTTTCCTTTCGGGCCGAATCCTAAAAAAACAGAAATTACAGCGATCAAAAGAAATGGTTTCAAGTACCTCATAAATATAAATTTAGATGAATACTCTCATTCGCTTCGCTTAGCGAATGCTCTGATTTTCAGAGATTTTTTACGACAGAAGTGTTCTTTAAACAAATCTGAAGGTTATAAAAACGTTACAAAGGTATGAAACTTTTTACATATAATGCCTAAAAATATGTTTTTTATATGTTTTATAACATATTTTAGATTATAGACGATGTCATGAGGAAACTAATTTGTATCCAACCCCTCTGATGTTAATAATCTTGATATTCAGGTCTTTAGATAATTTTTTCTTCAATTTAACAATAAAAACATGCAAGCTTCTTGTGTTAAAAAAATCATCGTCTCCCCAAAGTTCGAGTAATACGGACTTATTATCTAAAATATTGTTTTGGTTCTTACACAAACGGAGTAAAATTTCGGCCTCTCTGTGAGAAAGGTCTTCTTTGCAATTGTCGCAAATTAAAGTTTGGTGAATAAAATCGAAGGTATATGTTCCTATATTATAGACTGTTTGCTCTTCCTTTTTTTCTTTCAGGTTGCGATTTAGCAGTCCTTTGATGCGAACAATTAACTCGTCCATTCCGAAAGGTTTTTTCAGGTAATCGTTGCCTCCGGTTTCAAAACCTTGCACCACATCTTCTGTTTTTGATTTGGCACTTAAAAATAGGATAGGAGTTGTTTTATCATTTTGACGGATTAATTCGGTCATACTCAATCCGTCTAATTGAGGCATCATGATATCGGTAACGACAATATCCGGTTTGAATTCATAAAATAATTTCAATCCTTCATTTCCGGTAGAGGCGCAGCGTATTTCAAAACCTTGCTTTTCCAATACATCGCGCACAATCATTGCCAGCGATGTTTCATCTTCGACCAATAATAGTTTTGTTTCCATTTGTTTATGGTTTTATTTCAATAACAAACTCACTACCAACTCCTTCTTTGCTTTTAACGAATATTTTGCCACCGTGTTTTTCTACGATTGTTTTTACATAATGTAATCCCAAGCCATATCCTTTTACATTGTGAATATTTCCGGTTGAAACTCTGTAGAATCTGTCGAAAATTTTGGGCAGAGAGGCAGGTGGAATTCCAATGCCGTTATCTTTTACCGAAATCGTTATTTTTCCGTTATTTTCTTTTGCCGACAGATTGATTTCTACGCTTTCGCCCGAATATTTGACAGCATTTTCAATTAGGTTTCCGATCATATTCGGAAAGTGTATCTTATCTGCCTCAATAATAATGTTTTCCGGCTCAACATCTATATTTATTATAATTTTTTTGTCTACATTCAGTAAATATTGATTTTTCAAATGCAGGAATAATTCGGATAAATTTATCGTTTCGGGAACAAGTTTCAGGTTCTTTCTTTCTTCGACCGACATGGTTAATATTTGCTCAACCAACGACGAGAGGCGAGAAAGTTGTTCTTTGCTAATTTGTAAATATTGATTTCTTTTGGTCGGGTCTTCCATCATCCCATAATTCAACAAGGCATCGGTAGCAGCATAAGCAACTGAAATAGGAGTTTTTAACTCGTGAGTCATGTTGTTAATGAAATCACTTTTTATTTCGTCTAAAGATTTTTGGCGGAGGATAATTCTGTATAAATAGAAATACGAAAATATGATAAGAACAATCATTAACACAGAACCGGTTAAAATCCCCGACATTTGTTTCAGGACAAATAATTCCGGTTGCTTCAAATTGAGCCGGTAGGCATAAATACCTTCACTGTCGAATGGGAAAACATATTGCCTGAAATCAAACCTGTTTCTTTGTGAAATGTTGCTTTGAGTAGATTCAACAATGGTATTCTCCTCGAGGTTTATCTTTTCGACGAATGATTCGAGGGCAATCCCTTTTCGGATTAATTCAATCTGTAAGAAATTGCTATATGTCGAAAAATTCGGTACTAAATCAATTCGCAAAGAAATTTCCTTGTAATCGGCATCTCTCATTGCGATTGCAACATCCGTTTCTATCTTTGCTAACTGTTCTTTATAAAAGCTTTTAATCCAATAGATTTGATAACCAATAACAGATAGCAAAGACAGAAAAATAAATGCTGCGATTATTTTAGTGTGTAGTTTCACATATTATTGTTTTACAGGAAAAGCATTACCTTCCTGAATGACTTCAATTGCTTTTTTTACAGCCGGATCCGTAGTAAAAAATACCGGATAAAAGCCATCATTGCCAAAAAAGTTCCTGATAATGTAGGCTTTCGTTATATTTTCAATTTGTTTCTTTGATATTTCAATCAGCGTTGGGCGACGACGAATTCCTTTAGATTCTGCAAAATTTATAACTTCATCCAAAAGTGGTTGAGTTTGTAAATGTGCCAAAAGAGATTTGTAATCTTCATATTTGTCTTTCAAATTGCGATGTTGGTCGGCATATTGAAGTGCAAATTCATACAGGATGTTGCGATTGATCAGATTTGTGTAATAAGATGAAGTTCCCGTGGTATCTCTCGGCACAAAAATATCAGGCATAATACCGCCACCTCCGAAAACAATTCTGCCCAAACGTGTTTGGTATTGAGGATTATTGCCTTGCTTGATACTATCGGCCGTGTCGAATTCTCCATGTATGTACCGAGTTTCCAAATCCTTGTCGTATTCATCACCTTTTCCTAATTCATATTTCTTTTGAATACTTCTTCCGGAAGGAGTGTAATAACGGGCAACAGTGAGTCGCAGTGCCGAATTATCTGAGAGTGGGAATTGATTTTGAACCAATCCTTTTCCGAATGTTCTGCGGCCGATGATAGTGCCTCGGTCGTTGTCTTGAATGGCTCCTGCAACAATTTCGCTGGCAGATGCCGACAATTCGTCGGTCAAGATAATAAGAGGCTCATTTTGGCAAGTTCCCGTTCCGTTTGCGAAAGAATCGTTGCGAGGAAATGCTCTTCCTTCCGTGTACACGATGAGTCTTCCGCGGGGAAGAAATTCATTAACAATATTAATTGCCGCATCTAAATATCCTCCTGAATTGCCTCGCAGGTCGATAATAAACGAATCACATCCTTCGTTTAGTAATTTGGAGATTGAAACGATAAATTCGTTGTAAGTAGTACGGCCGAATTTGTTGATTTTGATAAATCCGATTCCCGGCCGAATTTGATAGGCAATATCGACAGAATGAAGGGGAACATCGCCTCTGGTAATCTTATAGTCGTATAATTCCTTACTGTCGCCTCTTTTTATACCCACAGTTACGACAGTGCCTTTAGGCCCACGGAGATTTTTCATAACTTTTTCATTGGTGATGGTCGGACCGACAAACAGAGAATCGTTGATTGTAACAATTCGGTCGCCGGGTTGTAAGCCTAATTTTTCGGAAGGGCCACCGGAAAGAACACTGACCACCATAATAGTATCATTTTGTATATTGAACTGAACGCCTATACCACTGAAATGTCCTTCCAAGTCTTCGTTTACAGCCTGTAAATCTGCAGCCGAAATATAAACAGAATGAGGATCTAATTCGCTGACAATTTTAGGGATAGCACCTTCTACCAAGCTGTGCATATCAACGGAATCCACATATTCTCTGTAAATAGTATTTAAGACTACATCAATTTTATTTCCTGTGGATAAAAATAATTTTCCACCTATAGGTCTATTTGAAAAATAGTTTCCGATAACAATCCCGATAATGAGAGTTAAAATTACCAAAACAGGTAACCACAGAGCGGTCTTTTTTGAATTCATATTATTGTTTGTTTTTATTTTCTTGAGGTTCCTCACTGCATTCGGAATGACAAGGGTTATCGATATACACCATTTCTATATTGGCTTTTTCCAATAATTTTACACCATCGTCCAAACGGTATTGTTGAGAATAAACAACCCTTTTAATGCCTGCTTGAATAATTAGTTTAGCGCATTCAATACATGGAGACGCTGTTACATATAATGTTGCATCTTTACTGCTATTGCCGGAATAGGCAATTTTGGTGATTGCATTTGCTTCTGCATGAAGAACATACGGTTTTGTTACACCGTTTTCGTCTTCACAAATATTTTCGAAACCGGAAGGAGTGCCATTGTACCCGTCGGAAATAATCATTTTATCTTTGACGATTAAAGCACCGACTTTTCGTCTTTGACAATAAGAATTTTCCGCCCAAATTTTGGCCATGCGCAAATAACGCTTGTCTAAAATAAGTTGTTTATCGTCACTTGTTCCCATTATATGAAAATTTCAGGGAACAAAATTAAAAATATTATTGTGATTAAGGGCTAAATCCGCATGAAATTATTATTTGCTTGCATGCGCTCCGTTGCAAAAAGGTTTGTTTGAGGATTTTCCGCAACGACACAAAGCCACTCTGTTACGGATTTCATAACTTTTTCCGTCAGCGCTTTCAACTCTGATGCCTCCGCGAACCCAAATCGGGCCATGCACCCTAACCCCCGGATCTTCAATAATTCCGATAGATGGTTCGAAATGAGGTTCGTATATTTCATCTTTCTTCTTATCGTAGATGACCAAGCGACCTCCCGGACAGTGTCCTGCCTCTCTTTTAGCGAGTTCAATTTCTTCAGGAGTTTCAGCACGTTCTACAATGTTCCATATTTGGCCTTTAGCATCGCAAAAACGGGCAAATGCACAATAAATCTCTTTATCCGCTAATATTAACGCAGGACCTTCTATTTGCTCCGCACCATCGAGAAATGAATCCATTTCGGCAGTTTCGGCAGAATCCCATTCATTGTCGAAATGCGCCCCGGAGCAGAAAGGTTTATATATGGATCTACCACAGCGACAGAGAGCGCAGGGGCTTTCACAAGAGGTGTAATTTTTTCCTTCGCGATAATCCCAACTGTTCCCATTGCTGTTAAAAACGATGATTTGTTCGCTGATTGGCGGTTGTCCATAAACCAAATAAGGACCATCTTCCGTAACTTTGATGTAAATCGATTTTGAAGCTGCTTCTGTTTCGTGTTTTGCCTTTGAATCTTCCATTTTATATGTTGTTTTTAATGTTTATATTATATAAACAATTTGATGATGAAAAATGTTCAAAATGTTATTAAAAAAATAACCGGTGGCGTTCGGAAACATCACCGGTTAAGGTTGTATTCATTAGTTCATTAATAACATAACCCATCTATACATTCTTGAAACTCTTCTATTGCTTCGGGGTTAAAATAGTTCACAAGTTGATTACCAACCCGGATTTTGAGGAAAACCTTCATACAGATAAACATCATCGTTCTTGATTGGTAACCAATAGTGCTTTTCGTCATATTCACGCTCAATAAGGACTTTTTCTCTAAAATTACCCACTTGGTTTTCTAATGGGTTATAACTCGGGTCATTAGCCGGATTATAAACAGCGGGATCCAATTCAGCATACGTTCCAATGCGATTAAACTCCTGACTTGTCTTGAGGGTATAAGGCTTTTCGATAAGGAGCAACCAACGACGCAAGTCGGTGAAACGATGTCCTTCAAAAGCAAGCTCTACGGCACGTTCTCTGCGAACTTCCTTCATAAATTCGTTTAACGAACTGAGATACTTAGCATCAACATGACCAACACCCGCCCGGTCGCGAATCTTGTTAATAGCATCAACGGCAGTCAAAGCTATAGAGGGGTCTTTACCATTAGCTCCACCATAAGCCTGCGCTGCTGCTTCAGCATACATCAGATAAATGTCGGCTAAACGAAGCCAGTTCAGATGAATATATAAAGCATTAGAATAATCATATCCCATGTCAAAAGAGTTAGATGAAACCGGAATGAATTTTGTAAGACAATATCCCGTTTCGTTAGGTGAATAGTTACCTGCTGTCACACGATAGTCTCCCTCTGTAAACAGTCTGGCAAATCTATTTTTTTCGTTCCTTGCGGCTAACGCAGCGTCAATCACTTTAACTCCATCAAAGACAAAGTTGCTGTAGAAACGCGGGTCACGGTCTTTCCATGGTTTACTTGGGTCAAATCCTGAACTTTCATCGTAAGGAACAATCCCGTTAGCGTCCATAAAACTGTCATCTTTTTTTATCGGCTTACCGTTTTTCATACCAAAGAAATTGACATAGTTTGCTGCAGGAAACAACCTTTCGGGGTCTCCACCTGATTGTATTATCGCCGGATAGTACGAACAACTTTGTCTCCACTGTGAATTTGGCTCATAACTCGGACCGCGCATGATAGCCTCAGTAGAACCGGGCATCCTCCAATTATCGCGATAGGTGTAAAAGAGTTTACTATAATCTTGAAACTTTACCAAAGAGTATTGCGTTTGTCCACCTTCTACAAGTTTGAGAAGTTCGGCAAATGCAGCAGCCGCTTTTTTGCAAAACTCAACATCGTAAGTCTTGGCACCACCGGCTCCATGAGTCATCAACGGGCTACCTGCCCACAGATAGTTTTTACCCAAAAAGCCCAAAGCCCAAATCTTGTTAACACGCGATTCATTATTACCTTTCGTACTACTTCCTGCTTGAGTATTGTCCCAGTCGACAGGAAGCAAATCCGCAGCTTTACGGAAGTCTAATCCTGCTTTCTCTGCACATTCGTGGTAAGTCGGACGCGGCATGTCTAATTTTTCACTTCCCAAAACTCTGTCAATATAAGGCATTGCACCCCAATACTGCATTATCTGAAAATGAAAGAATGCTCTGAGAAAGTATAATTGTCCAAGAACCATATCTTTTTCTTCTTTAGTAGCATCCACCATCAAGCCTATATTTTCAATAGCATCTATTCCCAAATTACATTTTCGGATGCCATACCATCCACCACTCCAAGTTGACCTACCAAATCTGTCGCCCATATAACCCCCTAAATTTTCGCCGGCAATGTCATTTCTGTCGAGAAAACATGCAGCATTGCCGATATGCGACCTAAAGTCACCGCGATCGAAGCTATATATCACATATTTATTTGCACCATTACCGCCATACATGTGCTCGTCATCACCCCAATTAAACGAAGAGACCCAAGTATGTTTTGCAATATCAGGCAAAAGCATATACAATTCTTCGGTAAATTTCTGAGCATTTTCGAAATTCTTAAAAACTTCCATTTCGGAATCACACATTTTAACGAATTTGATACTGTCGATTTGCGTTAAGTCGATACCGGTGGTTACAGTCTTACCTTTGTAAATCTGCAAGTATTTATCCGGTAGCATATTAATGAATTTGATACTGTCGATTTGCGATAAGTCGATACAGGTGGTTACAGTATTACCTTTGTAAACCTGCAAGTATTTATTTTGCGCAGAGGCAAAAGTTCCTATCAATAAAAGAAAGAGAACTAAAAGTATTTGATTGCGAATTGTTTTCATGATTTTTTCTATTTCTTGATTATTTTATAAGTGCTTGTGCCTTGTTGATTGATAATCTGAACAATATATATACCTGCCGGATAAGAAGACAGAGAAATATTTGCCGAAAGCGATTGCATCATTTGATTTGTTAATAATTTTCCTTGCAGATTATACAGTTTAACTGCCGACATTTCCGTATCGCTCTCAATTCTCAAATTATCTGTTTCCAAAAAGAGTTTCAATCCCGATTTTTCTATCACAGGGATTGCAGTTTCACTTTTTGGTTTAAAAGTTATTACCGAAACATTGTCGTACAGAAAAGTTGTAACATTACCGGTTAACGGCAGTATGTTAAAGTCTTGTTCCGTGAGAGTGATTTTGTGCAAGTCGTCTAAAGCGAAAGATTGTACTGCACCATCGGTAGAATACACGTAGAGCCGTTCTTCGGCTTGTGCGTTGAAAAAAATCGGCATTATGGCTGCCAATACCGCTACCCAAAGGAGTTTTAATTTTTTTTCTCTCATAATTGTTGATATTAAATAGTGAATAATATTTTTAATTACTTATAACCGCAAATATATGATGAACATTTTAAAAATGCAAAAAATGGAAATTTATTCAGCAAAGATTGGGTAAATTCTTTTAGTTGATGTTATCTTTGTACCTTGAATTATAGTAAAAAACCGATGAAAACAAAAATTTTGGTAACAGGAGGAGCAGGATACATAGGCTCTCATACTACTGTAGAACTTCAAAATGCCGGATATGAAGTGGTAATTGTCGATAATTTGTCGAATTCCAATGCTGAGGTCATAGATGGTATTGAACGTATTACCGGTATACGTCCTGTTTTTGAAAAGCTTGACTGTAACGACATGGAAGGTATGAAAGCCATGTTTGAAAGAAATAAAGGAATCAAGGGAATTATTCATTTCGCAGCAAGCAAAGCTGTTGGTGAATCTGTGCAAAAACCTTTATTGTATTATCGGAATAATATAGTTTCTCTGCTGAATATCATGGATTTGATGCCTCAATATGGGGTTGAAGCTTTGGTTTTTTCTTCATCTTGTACAGTTTACGGACAACCGGATATTCTCCCTGTCGACGAAAATGCACCGATAAAACCTGCATTATCGCCCTACGGCAACACCAAACAAATCAATGAGGAGATTATCCGTGATGCCATATATGCCGGAGCGCCATACAAAAGTATCGTTCTTCGTTATTTCAATCCAATCGGAGCACATGCTACCGCAGAAATAGGAGAGCTTCCGATTGGTGTGCCTCAAAATCTGATTCCGTTTGTGACTCAAACTGCGATTGGTGTGAGGGAACAATTAAGCGTTTTCGGAGATGATTATGATACACCTGACGGTTCTTGTATTCGCGACTATATCAGTGTGGTAGATTTAGCTAAAGCGCATGTGGTTTCTTTAGACCGGATGTTGACCGGAAAATCCAAAGCCAACCTAGAAACATTCAATGTCGGAACCGGCCGTGGTTTGTCGGTCTTGGAATTAATCAACGCTTTTGAAAAAACAACAGGCGTGAAATTGAATTATAAAATTGTGGGTAGGAGAGAAGGTGATATAGAAAAGGTTTGGGCTAATCCCGATTATGCTAATAACGAATTGGGATGGACGGCCAAAGAAACTATCGAAGATACATTGGCATCAGCTTGGAAATGGCAGCTGAAATTAAGAGAAAGAGGAATAATGTAAATGAAAGGAGTTGAACTTAATCGGGCTATCAAACACATAGGATTCGTTGTAATTTTATTGTTTATTTTTTGTGTTATGGTCGTGGAATTGAATTATTTTATCAGTTCCCTGCTCGGTTCGTTTACTTTATACATGTTGTTGCGCAAACCTATGCGCAAGTTGGAGGCAAGAGGTTGGAGTACAACGGCAATTGCAATTCTTTTTGTAACATTGGTAAGTCTGTTTGCTATTGTGATTAGCAGTGCTTTTGCAGGAACAATTTACGTTGAACTGAGAGGTTTTCATCCTCAGATAATAATTGACAACGTGCATCAAATCCGTGAATTTATTTTAACGAAAACAGGATACGACATTGTATCGAAAGATGTAGCCAACGAAACAATACTAACCGCCAGCAAAATGCTACCCGAAATTTTTTCTATTACAGGAAATATCGCTGCTAATGCCTTAATGATGGTATTTATATTGTTTTTCATGCTACAGCAAAGCCGGGCAATGGAAAAAGGGATTGAAGACCATCTCCCTTTATCACACGACAGTATCGCTATTTTAAAACATGAAACTCAAAACATGGTTGTAAGCAATGCCATCGGAACTCCTGTTATTATGATAGGGCAGGCGTTGGTTGCTATTCTTGGTTATTGGATTTTAGGAATCGACAACTATTTGGTTTGGGGTGCTCTTACCGGGTTGTGCGGTCTGATTCCGGTTATTGGTTCTGCCGTTATTTGGATTCCTTTAGCCATTAATCTTTTTGTTGCAGGAGAGATCTGGGCAGGAATTTTTCTTCTCTTGCATGGAATATTAATTATTTCAGGCGTAGATAATATAACCCGTATGTTTTTTATGAAAAAATATGCAGATGTACATCCGTTGATTACGATTTTTGGAGTCATTCTGGGAATGAATCTTTTCGGATTTTGGGGGATTATATTTGGCCCGTTAATGATTTCAGGTTTTTTAATTTTGCTAAAGATTTACAAAAATGAATTTCTTGAAAGTTAGCTGTTTGCTTATCATATTTGTTCTTTCATCATGTAGTCCGCTTGATGTAAAAAATGAACAGCGTTTTACAGATGTTGTATCTATCGTTATATCTGAAGATGGCGTTAAATATATAAAAAACAGATTTTCAACTTTTATTTCTCAAAACTTGGATACTATTCCGGAAGAAACTTGCGGATTTGCATCTTATATTGTTGATTTTGATAATCAACCGGTACAAGTCCCTCCTTATCGAGCGGATTCGATTTTATGGAATAAGATAGATACTTCTACTTTTCGGTATATGTCAGGAAGTATTCTTAAATCTTATAACGATATTTTTCTTTCGGTAGCTTTGGATTTACATTTGAATCAGTTTATATTTTTTACTGTTGGTCAAAAGGTTCCTGAAGATTACAGTTATAGGTACGAATTATTGTGTAACAAAGATTCTGTCGATAAAAATGGCATCATTACCATGTATCTGAAAACGAAAATTGATGTACCTGGAGTAGATACGATACCGGTAAACAGAAAATCGTTGATTGCATTCAATATTCGAGCGTTTTGGGACAACCAAATTGCACAAGGAAAAGATTCAATAATATTTAATCTCAAATATTCGAGTAAAATCGATTCGATGGGTAATCCGATTTATTCTTCTTATGGAAGTAAGCCGATAGGATTTCCGATAACGAATAAATAATTAATTTAATAAAAAAATAAAATGATGAAAACGATGAGAATGATTAGAATTGCATTTTTATGCTCAACTTTAAGTTTGGTTTTTCTTACAAGTTGTTTTGATAAAATGGCTAATACGGAAACTTTTGCTGTAGATATTGCTGTTATTGATTATTATGATGGATTTCCCGATATACCATCTGATTTGCCGTTTTTGAGTTTTGCATATAGCATGCCTCCTAATCCCGCCATTGCAGCACCTGAACTAAAAGGAAAATATAAGCAGGGAGATTGTCTGTTCGTTTCTTTCACAATTAATTATGATAATCAGCCTAATTCTAAGTATTTTTCGGCTACCGATGTTCAACACATAAAGATTTCAAAAACAAATATCACTATGTTAGATGCTGAAATTCACAATATTAGTGATACTATTGATGTGTTGTCTGTAGATTCGATAAAAGCCATCAGTATTGTCGGCTCTTTACCTTGTATCAACAATAATTTATTTCTTGGATTCGATCAGTTGAACCCTGAACAAAGTTATGAGTATCAATTAGTTTATTCCGATTCATTGATTCAAGTCAATGATACATTAGAAGTTCCCATTTTATATGTCTGTGCAGACGCAAAAAAACCGGCATCAGCAACTTCTTATGGAAACTACAAATGTCAGGCATTTGATATGACTCGATTTTTAGAAAAATACACAAATAGAGAAAATAATAGCTTTACTTTCTTTTTATATTACAAAGCAGGAAAGGATGCTAAAGGTAATAATATTTATAAATCTTTATCGAGAGATATAGATAAAAATGAAGATAAGTCTATAACACTGACTAATTATCGCTTTTCAGCAAAATAGTTTTATATGATTAAAGGAATTTTCGAACGACTCTACAGAATAATTTTTCAGCCTACAAAAGCTTGGGACACGCTCGTTAACGAAAAAGAAGAAGAAATAATCGATAATAATTCTTTTTTCGAAACATATTTGTATCCGATTATAGGAATTGTGGCATTGTTGACTTTCATAGGTGCATTATTTTACGAAAGCGGATTTACTGTGCATAATGTGCAATTGGCCTTAAAGCGAATGATTGGTGTGATAATAGCCTTATTTGCCGGTTTTTATTTGGCATCGTATTTATTATCTGAAATCATTGTCCGGTTTTTTTCGGGCAATAAACAATATAAATTGTGCCAGCGTTTTGTAGGTTATTCTTCTGCTTTAATTTATATGATGTATATGGTTTTGGCCATATTCCCCGGATTTTCTTTTTTGTCGATATTCTTACTTTATACTGTATACATCGTATGGGAAGGAATTCCTGTGTACATACAAATTCCTGAAAATGAGAAGAATAAATTCGTAATAATAGCTGCGGGTATTATTTTGTTGTCGCCCGTGCTAATAGATAAAATACTTACTTTAACGATGCCTAACATGAAAAGCTGAACAAAATGAAAGTCAGTAATAATATCAATATAAAAAATAAAAGGGCTTCATTCGATTATGAACTCCTCGAAACTTTTGTTGCAGGAATTGTTCTGACCGGAACCGAAATCAAATCCATCCGTTTGGGTAAAGCAAGTTTGGTCGACACCTATTGCATTATGAATCGAGGAGAACTGTGGGTAAAAAATATGAATGTTACCGAATATTTCTACGGAACATACAATAACCATGATGCCCGCAGAGAACGAAAACTTTTGCTAAACAAAAAAGAATTACAAAAAATAGAACGTTTTTCTAAAGATTCCGGCTTTACAATCATTCCAACCAAGTTATTTATCAACGAAAAAGGCTTAGCCAAATTAGTGGTTGCCATTGCCAAAGGAAAAAAATCTTTCGACAAACGGCAATCACTAAAAGAAAAAGATGACAAGCGCGAGATGGATAGGGCGTTTAAGAAATAACCTAAGACACTTTCTTTTCCAACAAACTTTTTAAGAGAGCAATTTGCTCGTCTTTGGCGGCAATAAGTTTTTTCAATTCCTCCAAAAGCACTTCGGGGTAATTATGGTTGATGGTAACATTATCACAACTGATTTGTCCATTATTTTCTTTGATATTGTTTACAGTATTGTTTTCAAGAAAATAATCTAAGTCTTTCTCAAAGATTTTACTCACTCTGTCCATAAGCAAAAAATCTATTTTCTGCGAAGCTCCACGTTCAATATTGTGAAGCGTAGTTTGCGAAATGCCGAGTGGAATTCCTAACTTTACCCGCATAAAAAGTTAAGACCTTAAAAAGTTTTACTTTTGCAATATGGAAAAAAAGATTAAGCGTCGTTATGACAGAAGTTTTAAGGAACGCGCAGTAC
>JAIRVZ010000104.1 GCA_031253625.1 Dysgonamonadaceae bacterium | reverse complement strand
CATTCGGTACCGAGGTTCTAGCCATTTGTCCAATGAGGGTTTGGGAAGGTGATTACGGTGAACCTATGCGTACACCAATGTTTTGGGTGCCTTACGAAAATATACGCCCTTATATTTCTCGCTCGTTTATTATGACTTCTAATTACAACAATGCACTGACTTATACGGCTGATGATTTTTTTCAACTGAATATGTATGAAGGTGATATTATCAAGACGGTAAATATGATGAATCAAACATTGGCTCAACAATTTCCCGATTCAGCTAAGTTAAGAAATGCGCAAGACAGCATTGAAAGACAGTTGAGAGATTTTGAATCAAGATTATGGTTGCAAAGAGATACCGCGAAAACTGTAACTGAAGCCAAAAGCAAACAAGAGCCAAAAGCGAACGCAAGAAATACAGCAACAAGATCGTCGGCAAATACTTCTGCATCAAAAAGTGCAAGCGGAAGTAATGCGAAAGCAGCAACGCCTAAGGCTCCAAAGGCATCCGCATCTCCGTCAAGGAGTGTGAGAAGAAGGTAATGAATCTTTATTGGCAGATATTTTTCGTATTCGCTAAAATAGGAACCTTTACCATTGGAGGAGGTTATGCGATGCTGCCACTTATTCAACGGGAAGTGGTCGATAGAAAGCAGTGGATTTCGAAAGATGATTTTGTCGATATGATTGCTGTTTCACAAACAGTTCCGGGAATATTAGCTGTTAATATCGCCATTTTCACCGGACATAAGTTGAAAAATAATACAGGTAGTATAGTTGCCACGTTAGGCGCTGTACTACCTTCTTTTTTGATAATATTAGCCATTGCCATGTTTTTCCGGCAGTTTATGGATAATATTTGGGTTCAGAAAATGTTTAATGCCATTCGTCCTGCGGTAGTTGCACTGATTGCCGTTCCGGTTTTCACAACAGCAAAAACGGTAGGAGTGAATATAAAAACCATTATTATACCCATCGCTTCTGCATTCTTGATTTGGTACTGGGGCGTTTCTCCCATTTATATCATTCTAATTGCAGGCTTGGGCGGTTTGATTTATGGAATAATAGAACGCAGATGACGCGGATAACGCGGATCTTCGCAGATAAATAATTTAAAATCCGTGTAAATCTGCGTTATCCGCGTCATCCGCGTTCAAAATAATTTGACATGATATATCTACAACTCTTCATCTCTTTTTTCAAAATCGGCCTCTTCGGATTCGGAGGGGGGTACGCGATGCTGCCTTTGATTCAGAATGAAGTTGTGGATAAACATGGATGGATGACATTGCAAGAGTTTACAGATATCGTCGCTGTTTCTCAGATGACTCCCGGTCCCATCGGTATCAATAGTGCTACTTATGTCGGATATACCGCTACTCAGAGCATTTGGGGCTCTGTGATTGCGACATTCGCGGTTTGTCTGCCGTCCTTTATTATCGTTTTGCTCATAGTTCGTTCTTATAAGAAATTCCGCACCAATAAATATGTTAATGATGCTTTCAAGGGACTCCGTCCGGCAACAGTCGGTTTAATTGCAGCAGCAGCTTTGTTATTGATGAATCAAGAAAATTTCATTGATTACAAAAGTATCATTATATTTGTTGTGGCTTTTGTCGCTACCATGTTTCTGAAACTTCATCCTATTTTAATGATACTCTTGGCGGCCGTTGCAGGTTTGATTATATACTGATAAATTTTGTTTTACAAACTGATATGTATCATTCTTTTTTTAAGCATATTTTCGATTTTACAGTAGCGATGTTGGGACTCATTGTTATTTCTCCTGTTTTTATCTTTATAACAATATGCTTGTTTGTTGCAAATTCGGGCAAGCCTTTTTTCTTTCAGCCCCGTCCCGGAAAAAATGCCCGGATATTCAAAGTCATCAAATTCAAGACGATGAACGATAAAAAAGATAAAGAGGGTAATTTGCTGCCGGATGCCGAACGTTTGACATTGTTGGGTAAATTTGTTCGCAAGACTTCATTAGATGAAATTCCACAACTAATCAATGTGCTGAGAGGAGATATGAGTTTGATAGGCCCTCGTCCGTTATTGGTGGAATATTTGCCGCTATATAACGAAGAACAGGTACGTCGGCATGAAGTGCGGCCGGGAATTACCGGATGGGCTCAGGTGAATGGCCGGAATGCAATCAGTTGGCCACAAAAATTTGGATATGATGTGTGGTATGTAAATCACATTTCTTTCTTGTTAGATATAAAAATACTTTGGATGACAGTAATTAAAGTATTCAAATCAGAAGGAATTAGTTCTGCAACTTCTGCAACAATGGAGAAATTTAAAGGTAATATAGATAAAGATTTTTAGAATTTATGAAAATTGCAATTGTAGGAACCGGTTATGTCGGTTTGGTCAGCGGAACGTGCTTTGCTGAAATGGGAACTGAAGTTGTTTGTGTGGATATAGATTCTCACAAAATAGAAAATCTTCGCAAAGGCATTATCCCTATTTATGAACCCGGATTGGAAGAAATGGTATTGCGTAATCATCAAGCCGGGCGATTACAGTTTACTACCGACTTGAAAGCTGTATTAGAAGATATAGATATTGTATTTTGTGCAGTGGGAACTCCTCCCGATGAAGATGGAAGTACGGATCTCAGTTATGTATTGTCTGTTGCAAAGACTATCGGACAAAATATGAACAATTATATACTGGTTGTGAATAAAAGCACGGTGCCGGTAGGAACGGCTCAACTTGTAAAAGAAACGATACAATCGGAATTAGATGCCAGAGGAATTGATGTTCCGTTTGATGTTGCTTCAAATCCCGAATTTTTGAAAGAAGGTACAGCTATTAAAGATTTCATGCACCCGGATAGGGTGGTGGTGGGTGTTGATTCTGAAAAAGCACAAAGTCTGCTTACAAAATTATACCGTCCTTTCTTGCTGAATAATTTCCGGGTGATTTTTATGGATATTTCTTCGGCCGAAATGACTAAATATGCTGCTAATTCCATGTTGGCTACTCGTATCAGTTTCATGAATGACATTGCGAATCTCTGCGAAATAGTAGGTGCTGATGTGAATATGGTTCGTAGCGGAATTGGTTCTGATGTTCGTATCGGCAGCAAGTTTTTATATCCGGGATGTGGTTACGGAGGCAGCTGTTTTCCTAAGGATATAAAATCGTTGATTAAAACTGCCGAATCGAAAGGATATAATATGTCTGTACTGAAAGCAGTTGAAGAAGTAAATGACGTTCAAAAATTAGTATTATTCAAGAAATTACAGAAAGAATTTTCAGGCGATTTGAAAGATAAAAAAATAGCGTTTTGGGGATTGGCTTTCAAGCCGGAAACCGACGATATGCGCGAAGCTCCTTCTTTGGTGCTGATCGATAAAATACTTGGTGCCGGAGGATTGGTAAGCGTATATGATCCTGTGGCAATGCAGGAGGCCAAACGTTGCTTAGGCGATAAAGTAACTTACGGAAAAGATATTTATGATGTAGCTTTAGATGCTGATGCCATCGTACTTGTAACGGAATGGAAAGAATTTCGCTTGCCTTCATGGAATGCAATCAAAAAAATCATGAAAACATCGTTAATTTTAGATGGTCGTAATATTTACGATAAACAAGAATTACAAGGTCTGGGATTTATTTATCACGGAATAGGAAGATAGAAAAATAAATAACCCCCAAATTTGGGGGTTATTTGTTTTATTTTACTGCGTCAGCAAGTTCGGCACCCGGTTTGAATTTAGCCACTTTTTTACCTTCGATTTTGATAGGTTGTTTTGTTCTCGGATTGATACCTTGTCTCGCGCTTTTTTCAGCAACAGAGAAAGTGCCAAAACCAACCAAACTGATTTTTCCACCTTTTTTCAATTCGTTAGATACTGCGGCAATAAAACCGTCAAGAGCTTTTTTTGAATCAACTTTAGAAAGACATGCGTTTTCTGCAATTGCACTGATTAATTCTGATTTGTTCATGATACAATTAAGTTAAAAAATTATTTGATAAAAATATTAAACCCGCAATATACAAAGAATTTACAAATATATGCTATTCTTTTTATTTTCGGCAAAAATTATGAAATTTTTTTAGCATTATATTATTTTAGCAATTTATTTGCAATTTGTAAATTGTATAAATGTTTAAATAATAACAAATCAGATTGAAAAAGGTTGCAAGAAAATGGATTTTTTTGTACTTTTGCATGTTATTTTTTTTAAATAAGACATGAATTTATATCAAAAACCGGGTTTTCTCAATTCAATTCCTCCTGTAACTCGAAATATTTTAATAATCAATGTTCTCGTTTGGTTAGCGTGTTATGTTTTTGAACCACTTTGGTTTTACTTAGCTTTATTCCCCGTTGATTCTTTGTACTTTATCCCTTATCAGCTGCCCTATCGATTAGTTACTTTCATGTTTACTCAAGTGGGCTTTTCGCATTTATTTTTTAATATGTTCGCCGTTTACATGTTTGGTAGAGTCATTGAATCCCATTGGGGAGCTAAAAGATTCTTGACTTACTACATGGTATGTGGAATTGGATCAGGATTAATTCAGTTATTAGTTTGTTATTTGACAGGTTCGGTTTCTCCGACCATTGGTGCATCGGGTGCAGTTTTTGGCATTTTGTTGGCGTTTGGAATGATGTTTCCTAATGTTTCGCTTTATTTGATGTTTATTCCTATTCCCATCAAAGCAAAATACTTCGTAATTGGATACGGATTAATCGAATTATACATGGGTTTTGCGAATCGCGTAGGTGATAATGTGGCTCATTTTGCCCATTTGGGTGGTATGCTTTTTGGAATCATACTAATTTTATATTGGGGAAGGAATCACTATAATTCTCCACTCTATAAGTTGAAAAGTAAATTTTTCGGATTATTTAAAAAGCCGGAAAAGAAAATGAAGGTTACTTATGGCGACAATCGAAAAAGCGATTATGAATATAATGCCGGAAAAAATCAGGAAAATACGGAAATAGACCGAATTTTGGATAAAATCAAAAAATCGGGTTATAATTGTTTATCAGAAGAAGAAAAGAAAAAGTTATTCGACGCAAGCAATAAGTACAAGCAATAAGTAATTATGAGACTTAAAAAGATTGGGAAAATATTCAGTACAACAATTTTTGTTATCAATGTTGTTACTCTGTTTGTCTTTCTTTTGTCGGCATTTTCCGATAGGATTTCTCCTGATTCCGTAATGCTTTTTGCGTATTTAGGACTTGCCTTTCCGTTCTTTCTATTCATAAACATTTTATTTGCCATTTGGTGGATTATCGTATTTCGATGGAAATTCTTATTGGTTAATATTGCCGTATTTATTATTTGTTTCGGACAAATTTTCACCTATTTTCCTATCCATTTCCGGACAAAAAATGTTCCTGATAATTGTATAAAAGTACTGACTTATAATGTGATGAGATTTAATCAGTACAAAAATCATACAAATGGAAAACCCAGCAATCTTATCAGTTATATCTTAGATTTAGATGCAGATATTGTGTGTCTACAGGAATATGGTTCAAACGGGGATGTTCCGGGTTTAATTACAGAAGAAGATGTAGACCGTATTTTTAAGAAGAAATATCCTTACCGGAAAGTTTTTCCTATAAATGTTACAAAAAAAGCAGTCGGAGGAAATGCCATATACTCTAAATTCCCAATTAAATCGTCTAAGAAAATACCGTATACAAGTCCTTACAATGGTTCATTTCTTGTAGAGTTGAATATAAATGGGAAAGATGTGACCCTGATAAATAATCACTTGGAATCGAATAAATTAGCGGGTAAAGATTTGGTTGAATATGCCGAATTAATGAAAGGAATTAAGGGATTAGACTCGAAGAAAATCGAAGAGACGAAGGAATTCTTGCAGAGGAAGCTTTCCATTTCTTATAAAATCCGCTCTAAACAAGCAGAATTGGTATCTGAGTATATTAAGAATTCTAAAACGCCTTACATAATCGTTTGTGGAGATTTTAACGATACTCCGATTTCTTATGCTCGTCGAACAATCAAAAACGGTTCTTTAAAAGATGCTTTTGTTGAAACCGGATCCGGTATGGGCATAACTTACAACAGAAACCGGTTTTGGGTCAGAATCGATTATATTTTGCATAGCAAAAATATAAAAGCATATAATTGTACCGTCGGAAAACTCAAAGATTCCGACCATTATCCCGTTTGGACTTATCTTCAGCTAAATTAAATGGATAATTTAAGAAACATACAACATACAAGGTATAAGATGAATATTCTTGTATGTTGTATGTTTTTTTTGTGCTGCTTTCAATCATATTCTTCTGAACCTGCTGTCGAATTGATGGAAAAAGTGATTGCCAATAAAGACAAAAATAGGATAGAAAATAGCGATTCATGGCAATTTCGACAATATGAAAAATTTACCTTATCGATAAGTAATCTTGAAAATGCTTTTGAAACATACGAACTTTTTAGGAACTTCAACTTTCTTCCCGAATATCTTTGGACTTCAGAACTTGATGGTTCGACCATTCTTACCGTATCGGTTAAAGAGGCACTTTCGGACGAATTTCGTCGAAATAATCCTGAAGGTAGGAAAACAATTATCCGAAATATGCGACGTGAGGATGTCGGCCATTTGATTGGGTTCGAAAGTTTGGACACTATTTATTCCGATGCTTTCAAAGAGATTAATATTTTTGATGATGATTTGGATATTTTGATGAAACGTTTTGTGAGTCCGCTATCTTCTTCCCTTGCTACAAGCTTTTACAAGT
>JAIRVZ010000098.1 GCA_031253625.1 Dysgonamonadaceae bacterium | reverse complement strand
AAATGAACGATACGGTTTACCGGATGGATAACAAGCGATTTGTGTCCGAAATAAGCAATACGAACACAGGAAAATTTGCTAAACGCCAATACATTGGTTTCGATGCTCAGTTCAGTATGACTACGTCTGCAGGTTTGACGCAACTGAGAGGAGAATATATCGTTGGCGAACATCCGGGAAACAGTAGCGGAGCATATAACTTCAGACTGACGGGTTTACAATCGGGACCGGTATTTATGCGCAAAATCAGAGGCGGTTATGTGATTCTGGTGCAGGATTTCGGACAATCGCCTTTCAGTGCGGTACTGAAATACGATTGGTATAACCCCAACACCGACATTTCGGGCAACGATATTGCTTTGCAGGAATTAGTTACGGGAGCCGCCGACAAAGGAACCAACAAAGGTGATATTGCGATGTCGAACTTTGGAGTCGGGCTTTTGTGGCAAATCAACGCCGCGCTCAAATTGACCGCATATTACGATTTTGTCCATAACGAAACGACCCAAAACATTACCGACCGGAAAGACGATAAAGGACGCATCACTGCTTACGACGGATATGAAGGCAACCGGAAAGACAATGTCTTCACCTTACGTTTGCAATATAGATTTTAGTAATTGTTGTTTCATTGCAGCCCCCCTCATTCATTATATTAATAAAGAACGGTGTACGGAAAGGGCGTTCATACCACTGTTTACGGCTGTAAATCATAGGGCTGATATCAACTTGATAATTAAACGCCGACTCCAAATCATACAAAGGATAAGCGATTGTTTCTGCGGTATGGACGGAAACTTTAAAAATTCTTGATGTCCGGTATGCTTCGATAATGAGCTTCCAGCTTCAAAATCGAGCAAAAAATCCTTGTCTTCATTGGTCAAGTTTGTATTGATAAACTCTATCAACTTTTCGCGCGTTTCTTCAAAATCGGAATAGGTAAACGGAATATCCGTCATTCCGGAGAATTGTTTGATAAGAGCTTCACTTTGGTTGGTTCGGTTTGGCGCAAGCGATTCAACTATAGGCCTGTCGCCTCCCAAAACACAGTAAAATAATCCATTGCGAATATCGGCAAAACCATTGATTTTATCGAACATCAATTTTATATCAAACAAATCGCGAGGATGTTGTCGGTCGAGTGCCGCTGATATTTTCCCTCCGTAAAGTTGCGAAAACGATACAATTCTTGCTTTATTGGAAGTTTCAAAAATAGCTTGCGCTTTCTTACATAATGGCATTATGTTAGTTGGTTCAATAAGCCCTCGTTTAGTTCCACTTACTTCTACTTTTACCATTATCCCCCTTTGATTGCAATATATTTTATTGGGTTTCTCGCTGACAATCACATTTGGAATGAGTACCTTTACTCTTTCTTTTATGACTGATAGATTTTTATGAATTTCGACAAATGACTCTTCCCTTGATTTTATTGGTGTATAGGTAATATCTATATCGACGGAATAACGTGGCAAATCAAGCACATAAAGGTATAGCCGTACCTCCGTGAATTGCAAAATCATCTATTCCTGATAAAGTTGGAATGATTTTCAATAATAATTCAACTTGTTTTTTGTATAATTTATTCATATTCAACTAAATCTCTTGGTAGTGTTATTTGATATTTTGCGTTATAAACACCATTTTTCACAATTGCTCTTTTGCCTGTTCCTAAATTTATCTTTGATAAATCCAAATCATCCAACCAGGCGTGTCCTACTTTTTCCGCCATATAAAGAAACAGTCTTTTCACTTTAACCGATTTACATTCTTCTAACAAAGTTTGCATAAGTTCAGGTCGCAAGCCATTCAGCATTTCCATAACATAGTATAAATCAGTCAGAATATAATATTTAGGCGCAAGGTCTAAACATTCCAAAAATGCTCTTTCCGGCGTGGAAACGGCAACCTCAAAGTTATCTTCGGTTATAGATGATATTCCTGTTTCGTTTGTATCATAATACTTTTTTAGAATGTCAACTCCCCAATCATATTTTGAAAACCATTGCGGAAACCATTCTCCATGAGGACAATAAACTACCATTGTTTGTCTGCCAAGAGGCACATAATGGGCTAAACCTCGTATTTCCAAAGCTGACAAAGCCCCAATATGAAGTTTCTTATGCAATTGACTGTTAAAGCATGACAAGGCACTAAATAATGTTGGCTTATCGCCTGTACGATACATAACGCCTGGTGCAATCGCCGTAAACCATTGCGCTTCACGATAATGCTGCTGCAAAGTATAGGATATGCCGTTTTCGTTCAACCACGAAGCAAAGCATAGCGCACCTGACGGTAACTTTTGTAGGAATAAGTTTATTTTTGTTAGTCCTTTTACATTCATAGTGCAAATGTACTAAAAAAAGTAAACCAAATGAAACCTTTTTAGGATATTTATTTTATCTTTTCGCTTCTCATCTTTCATGACTTTCTTTTGCATAATAGATAAGAGCAGTTTATTTTTGTTATTGTATCTACACTTATAGTACAGATGTAAAAGAGAAAGTAAACCAACTTGAAGTTTCTTGTGAGAATTGCACGAGCAGAAAATAAATTCTACCTTTGCAACTATAAAATTTTAAGCACAACAATAAGAAAAGATATGACTACAGAAATAAAAAAAGAACTTTTCCGATTGGAACAACAGCACGAAATAAAAATTCTGTATGCTGTTGAAAGCGGCAGTCGTGCTTGGGGATTTGCTTCTACCGATAGCGACTGGGATGTCCGGTATATCTATATTCATAAATTGGATTGGTATCTGAATATTGACGATAAAAAAGACAATCAAGAAGAAATTTTGCCAAACGACATTGACCTTGCCGGCTGGGAACTGAAAAAGGCATTACGGCTTTTCAGAAAATCAAATCCTCCCTTGTTGGAATGGCTGAGAAGTCCTATTGTTTACTTGCAACAATTTTCTGCCACAGATAAACTTCGTGAGTTGGTAAAAGAATATTTTAATCCAAAATCCTGTCTTCATCATTATTTACACATGGCAGAAAGTAATTTCAAGGTATATTTACAGAAAGACACTGTCAGAGTGAAAAAATACTTTTATGTTTTACGACCGATATTGGCTTGTGAGTGGATTCGACAAAACGACTCCATGCCACCGATGGAGTTTCAAATACTTCTTGACAGTCAAATGACAGACATTGCTGTTAAAACAGAAGTTCAAAATCTGTTGAAGCGAAAGATGTCTGGAGAGGAGTTAAAAGAAGAACCCAAAAATCATATATTGAACGACTTTCTTGAGCAAAAAATCAATTATTATAATGATTATATTTCAAGTTTGGGACAATATAATCAGCCCGATACTGCAAAACTCAACGAATTGTTTCGACAAACGATGAGCGAGGTTTGGGGGTGAAAATGAAATGCGAGATGATTACAACGAATTTATAAAATCACGGTTGTAACTTATTCAAATAAGTGATAATTTTATCTGTCGACATGCTATAAACAAAATCCTTAACGGATTTCGGTTTGCCCTTTATGACACAAAACAAACAATGAGGACATATCGTTGTGTTTACATACTCGGCAAGTTCCTTTTGCGTGGAATATTCAACATTCCCAATCGTTTCAAATTCACGCTCATTGTAAGCAATAAGCCGGTCGATTCGTTCACGCATGGAGTGAAATGTGTCGGCATATTCGGGGAAATACGAGATAACTTCCTCATCTTCACCTAAAATGATTAAATCAATAATACGTTTCTCTGATGATATATTGTTTAATACATGATGAATTGCGACATACAGAGGCGATTTCACTTTGATGCGCCGCCATTGGCTATCAACGACTATAAATCCCTCGTGATATTTATCAAGATTTTTGGCTGCCTAAACACACGCCTCAATCGTGGAGATGCTAAATTCTTTCGGTTTTTCAATTCCGATATCTACGAGCAATTCTTGCAAAGTATTTATATCGCGTGTTCCTGTATGGTAAAGTTTCGTTTCCGTATATGGAATAACTACCCGTGTTTGTGGCGATACGAGTTCAAACATATAAGTATAATCAGGATTTAATTCACTGAACTGCTTGCCGGTACACATCCATGCCCGTTGAAAAACATTCATGAATGTATCTTCATCGTTGTCGGTTCTTGCGCTTTCGGCGTCGATTGTGTTATTCGTTGACACATGCCAAATGTCTTTATGACACCAAAGCTTTATCAGTGAGCCGTCCATTTTTTCTATAACTCGTGCGGTGCTCCAGTCAATATCATCGGCGTAAGATTCGCCATAATTTCCAAATTTGAAAAACGGAACACATACAGGTTTATAGTCGTCCGTTTCATCTAAAATTATGCCTCTGCATTCCTTGACTACATCAATGTGAAAATCGGAATCTGCTCTATAAAAGAATATAATAAAACCATCCGCCCTTTTAATCCTGATACTGTATGGTTCCTTTGAAAGTTGTTCCTCCCAATCAATATTTTCTCGTATAAATTCCGAAAGTTTTAACATACTTATCTGTCGTTTTGGTAAGATTATGTTTCAAAATACGCTTGTGGGTTGAATGTTTTATTTTCCCCATATTGAACATATCCCAACTGATTACACAACATTTTTGTACCATTGATATCTATTTCCGGCATATTACGATGTGAATGTCCGTAAATCCAATAATCTATGTCGTTATCATAGATAAAATCATGCAATTCAGCGACAAACGCTCCATTGATGCGACTGTTCTTAAATTCTTCCGCCATACACAGAGCCGTTGGTACATGATGGCTGACAATAATCCGTTTATGGTTATTATTTGCTTTGACTGCATTTTTCAGAAATGCAACAGCCTCTTGATGCGCTTGATTGAAAGAGTGAGCAG
Source organism: Dysgonamonadaceae bacterium (assembly GCA_031253625.1). Lineage (GTDB taxonomy): Bacteria > Bacteroidota > Bacteroidia > Bacteroidales > Azobacteroidaceae > JAIRVZ01. The sequence goes on along the minus strand of JAIRVZ010000098.1, from coordinate 686 downwards.
TCATTAATCTGCCCTTGTAGGCTATTTGGTAAAAATCGGACACATTTTGTTGCGTAATAAAAGCGTTTTCAATCGGAATATTCGCCCATAAAGTACACAATATAAAATCAATATCATCAATAGTTACCACAGTATTGTAATAACATTTGACATTGGAACGGATTTCGGCAATGCAACCGATTGGAATCGTTCCTACATCACCACTCTTATAAAATTCGTGATTGCCCGGAACGACCAATGTTTGCCGGAAATTATCCGAAGCCCAATCCCAGAATGGATGCACACTATAACTATCATCATCTAAATAACCGATGTCGCCTGCCAATAAAAGAATATCGCCAACGGGAGTTATTGGGTTGTCGCGCAAATAACGAGCGTTGTCCCGAAATTCTAAATGTAAATCGGAAGCGTATTGTATTTTCATACGAAAATAAATATGTTTAAATCGCCCTATTACAAGCGAAAAGTTAATAAATCAAACTATAAAGACAAAACGAAAGCAAGCACTCATCATACGACAAATGCGCGGTTAGTGAGATTCGATAATACAAACGACAGATAAGAAAGTTTAAAATTTCATACACGTGCTATTAGTGCAACTACCTTGGGTGCTTATCTGTTGAAACCAGTTTCATTCTCGACTTATTCCGGTATTGGAATCTGTCAGTAAAAATCGGCCTTTTTTG
>JAIRVZ010000073.1 GCA_031253625.1 Dysgonamonadaceae bacterium | reverse complement strand
TATGTCAAGATTTTTACCTCCTATGTTCCCCCCGCTACTTGGCAATTGTTTGTCGAATGTTATTTTATTGGTTATAGTATTAAAAGTGCCTGTCCTACTCGGATGAGGCTTTGAAGGGTTTGTATAGGGTTTAAACAAATTCTCTGAAATGGTCAATTGTTTCTTTTCTGTGAATGGCAAATTTTTATTTAGATCTAATTTAATATTTCCTCTAAGAGAATCCGGCATCATTGTTTCCGGTTTTAAAGGTTCCATCATCAAATCTTTAAACGATTCTTTGATGAGTTGTTTGAAAAGTTCATTTTTTTCCTGTGCAGACAAATGAAATGTTGTAATTATGCTAAAAACAACGATGTAAACGGATTTCCGACAAAGAGTATTGCTCATTAATCTTAAATTATCTGCCGGCAAAAGTATGTAATAATCAATGTAATTTCTAACTTTGTCAACATAAAAAATCTCAATAAAAGTTTAAATTTGCAATATGAATAAAAATACAATTTGCGCCATCTCAACGCCTGCCGGACAAGGCGGAATTGCTGTAATCCGCATTTCGGGAGAAGATGTGTTTAATATATGCGACAAGATTTTTATTCCCTCAAAAAGAGACAAGAAACTATCCGATCAACAACCCTACACTATTTGTTTTGGAAGAATATATAAAAACAACGAAATATTAGATGAAGTCTTGATTTCTGTATTTCGTAATCCTCATTCATTCACTGGAGAAGATACGGTAGAAATCACTTGTCATGGTTCTTTGTATATTCAGCAGGAAATACTCAAATTATTATTAGAAAACGGATGTAGTTTGGCATTGCCCGGAGAATTCACTCAACGAGCATTTCTCAACGGAAAGATGGATTTATCGCAAGCCGAAGCGGTTGCCGATTTAATCGCATCGTCGTCGGCTGCATCTCACCGGTTAGCAATGAGTCAAATGCGGGGTGGGTTCAGCAAAGAACTGCAATTGCTTCGTTCTCAATTACTTGACTTTGTATCATTAATAGAACTCGAACTTGATTTTGGAGAAGAAGATGTTGAATTTGCCGATCGCACGCAGTTATTGGCATTATCGGAAAATATCCGAAAAATAATCAATCGTTTGGTTCAGTCATTTGTTTTAGGAAATGCGATTAAAAACGGAATTCCGGTAGCAATTGTAGGAGAAACAAATGCGGGTAAATCCACACTACTCAACCACTTATTGAATGAAGAAAAAGCCATTGTTTCGGAAATTCACGGCACAACACGCGATGTAATCGAAGATGTAGTGAATATCACCGGAATATCTTTCCGGTTTATTGATACCGCAGGAATTAGAGAAACCGGAGATGTTATCGAAACAATGGGAATTGAACGTACATTCCAAAAGATAGAACAAGCTTCTATTGTTATTTGGATGATTGATGCGACACAATTCAATGAAAAAACAGAAGAACTTGCCGACATAATTATTTCCAAAACAGACAACAAGCAATTAATCATTGTTTTCAACAAAATTGATAAGATATCTCTTGAAGAACAAACTATTTTGGAAGAAGAATTCCTACCACATATTCCGGCTAAACGCATCTATTTATCTGCTAAATATAAAAAGAATACGGATATTTTAGAACGTGCTCTATTGGATGCTGCCAATCTTCCGGATTTCAACGAAAATGATGTAATTGTCACTAACATGCGTCATTATGAAGCTTTATCTAAAGCATTTGATGCAGTCGAACGTGTCGATAATGGCCTTCGTCAAGGAATTTCGGGCGATTTTATCTCTCAAGATATTCGCGAATGTATGCACTATTTGGGTGAGATAACAGGAGATATATCTATGGATGAAGTGCTTGGGAATATTTTTAAGAATTTCTGTATCGGCAAATAAATATATTATTTGATAGGGATTAAAAATTGAAATAAATTATGAAACTATTATTGCTAAGTAATTCGACCAATCCGGGAGAACCTTTTTTGGATTGGGCAAAACATCTGATAAAAGATTTTCTGGGAGAAAAAACGGTAAATGCTGTTTTTATTCCTTATGCAGCAGTTACTTTCAGCTATGATGAATTTGAATCTAAAGTTGAAAGTCGCTTCGCCGAATTGGGTCATCATGTTGTAGGTATACATCATTATCCGGATCCGGTAAAAGCCATCGAAAATGCGGAAATAATTGTAGTAGGAGGGGGGAACACTTGGAGATTAGTGCAACAACTACATTCAAAAGGTTTGATGGAACCTATGTGCAAAAAAGTATTGGCCGGAACTCCATATATTGGTTGGAGTGCCGGAAGTAACATTGCTTGTCCCACATTGCGAACAACCAATGATATGCCGATTATCAATCCGATTCATTTCGAAACATTGAATTTGATTCCTTTTCAAATCAATCCTCATTATTTGGACGCACATCCGGAAGGATTCGGAGGAGAAACTCGCGAAATGCGAATCAACGAATTTATCGAAATTAATCCGGAAGTGTATGTTGTTGGTTTAAGGGAATCTACCGGCTTGAAATTAGAAAATAATCAGCTGAATTTGTTCGGAAACAAAACCGCCCGAATTTTCAAAAAAGGAGAAAATCCAGTGGAGTTAAAAGATTCTGATGATTTTTCTTTTTTATTGAAATCAGTTAGGCAGTAAATATGAAATATTGTTCATGAATAGTTTGACGGCAATAGCTAAAAGGATGACTCCGAAGAACTTTCGCAGAACAAAAATACCTCCTTTGCCTAATATTTTTTCGAGAAAACCGACATTTTTCAAGACAACATAAACAAGTATCATATTCAACAGCAATCCTAATAAGATATTTGTTTGATGGTATTCTGCTTTGAGTGATAGCAAAGTTGTAAAGGCTCCGGGGCCGGCAATAATAGGAAAAACGATGGGCACAATGGTTACGTTTCCGTTGGGCCCATCGTTTTTGAAAATCTCTACGCCAAATGTCATTTCGACGGCAATGACAAAAATAATCAAAGCTCCTGCAACAGCAAATGATGATACATCTACGTTGAAAAGGCTTAGAATCCAATCTCCTACAAAGAAAAACAACACCAAAATAATGGTCGCAAATATAGCTGCCTTACTGGAACTAAATGCCAACTTCTTTTCTTTCAAGGTGATAAAAATCGGCAAAGAGCCGGTAAGGTCTATAATCGCAAACAATACGATGAATGCGCTTATGAATTCTTTGAATTGGAAATTGAAGTCCATAACTTTATCTCATCATTTTTACTACAAAAAGACATTCGTCAGGAACTTCCATGAAAAAATCACTAATTTTACACAGGAACGTAATTCTACCGGGAGAAAATTCACAAGTATATTGATACGAGAATTGATGTCCATTATTAATAAAAAAATCGGTATATGGTAGTGGAGAGTCCACCATTACATTATTAACAGGGTAAACAATGTAAGCATTCAACATACCATTCTCGTACATATCTCTCGTCAACTCTCTAACAGAGAAATTACACTCAAACACGTCACCATTTTGTCTCCATTGATTCCTCCCTACTCGATACTCCTGAACCCATGTGTCTACATTAGTGTAATGTTCATCTTTAAAGACACAAGATTCCAATCCTAAAAACAAGATAAAGAAACTTGCAAATAAGGACAATTTTAATACGTTCTTCATAAGCTTAATTTTTAATGTTAGTTTATTGTTTTTTTGTTGCACAAAGTGAATTATTTAATGCGATAACCGCTTTTGCATAATTTTCTCTTGCGATAACAAACTGCATATTAACCTGTTTCAGTGACTGACCAAAACATTCTATGTTGATATTGTTTTCGCTCAATGCTAAAGCTGCTTTACTCAAAAATCCGGGATGGGCAATATTGGTTCCCATGCAGCAAACAATGGCAACCGGTTTTACAACCACCTGATACACTGCCTCTCGAAGTTCTTCTATCATTCTATGAACTTCCGGTCTATCCCAAACAACCATTGTGATGCTATTGGCATTAGTTGATTTCAGGATATAGCTGACTCCATGACTTTTCAAAATCTCCATTATCCGGAGATCATATCCGACTTCACCTACCATCATCGGGTCGTGCACTTCAAATGCAATTACCTTATCGGTTCCTGATACAATTTCGATTTTCGGATCGGGAGATATATAATTTCTTGAAATTAATGTTCCAGGATGTTCAGGCTCGAAAGTGTTCTTAATCCGAATGTTAATGCCTGCCATTTCAAGTGGTTTAGAGGCTTTTGGATGAATTGCTTCCATACCTACGTCGGCCAATTGATCTGCAATGATAAAATTAGTTTTTCCAACAGGAATAGAATTATCCGTACCAACTAATTTTGGATCTGCACTTGAAAGATGAAATTCTTTGTGAATGATCGCTTCATCAGCATTCACATCAACAGCAACCTTGCAAAAGGTTACTTCCGAATATCCGCGATCGAAAGCTCGCATAATACCTTCTATTCCTTTGGTATATCCGGTAGTCATACACAGGGTTTTGCTGAAATCAATATCTTTAAATGCTTTGTGAATGCGTCCGTCTATGGTTAACGGCTCATTGTCGTCGAAACCGCAAAGATCAATAAAAGTCGAATGTATTCCATTGTTGTTAAGTATATTACAAGAATTCCATGCGGAATGAGCTTCTCCCAATGATGCTAAGATTTCTCTTGCTGCCAAATATATATTGCTTTTTTCAACATATCCCGATGCAATTACCTGATACATTGAATGCAGGTACGTTTTTGCCTGTCTGATACGGAATAAAAGAAATTGTTCTGCATCTGTCAAATTAAGCCCTATGGAACCAAAACCTTCATTAATCAATAATAATTTTTCGTACAACAAGTCAAGAGCAGTATTGTAATCATCTGCATTTAAGAATTTTGCATATACTCCCGGTTCTCCGGTTTTCTTGTGCTCTAACAACCAATTCGTAACATTATTATATGCTGATACTACGAATATGCGATTATACATATCTTCTTGAGTACGATTGCCTTTGATAATATTATTCAGGCAATCACCGAATTGGGACATTGAAGTTCCACCTATTTTTTCTACTGTTAACATTTTGAATGTTTGTAAATTTAGTCTTTATTTTTCTTTTTTGTATTTATTACGAATAACTTCAAAAACCGCAGGCATAATCGAAGCGAAAATTATCAATAACGCAATTAGTTTCAAATTGTTTTGAACAAAGGGAAAACCGCCTACAAAATATCCCAAAAACAAGAATATCGTAATCCACGATATGCCTCCGACAATGCTAAACGAGAAGAAACGTTTCCATTTCATTTTCCCCATACCCGCTACGAAAGGCGCAAAAGTGCGTACTATCGGCACAAAACGCGCGATGATAATGGTTTTTCCGCCATGTTTTTCATAAAACTGATGAGTTTTTTTGAGATATTTTTGCTTGAAAATTTTCGAATCGGGGTTACTGAAAAGCTGCTGCCCGAAATAACGCCCAATGGAATAATTACAATTATCGCCAAGCAGGGCAGCGCTAATGAGTAAAACAAGTAATATCCATACACTCAATTCATTCGTTGAGCGATGGGCGATTGTTCCCACTATAAAAAGCAATGAATCGCCGGGCAAAAAAGGCATTACAACCAAGCCAGTCTCAGTAAAAATGACGGCAAAGAGAATGGCGTAAATCCAAAGCCCGTAATTATTTACCCAAAGGTCGAGAACAGCTTCTGTATCGGTGAGAAACTCGATTATAAGTTGAATGAATTCCATTTTGTTTTTTGTTGAATTAATATTCGTTGGGTAATTCTGCTAATTGAGCTGCTGTGAAAACAGGTCCGTCTTTGCAAACGTATGTCTTTCCTACATTGCACCGGCCACATTTTCCGAAACCACATTTCATGCGATTTTCAAGGGTTGTATAGATGTTTTCGTCTTTAAAACCAAGTTTTTGCAATACGGGAAATGTATTTTTAATCATGATTGGAGGACCGCAAACGACAGCAATCGTATTTTCTGCTGAAGGGGCGATTTTTTCCACAATGGTTGGAACGAATCCTACTTCTCCTTTCCATTCGGGAGTTTCGCCACCCGGGTCGACTGTCTGATAAAGATTTACATCAGGGCGTTCTTCCCATTCTTTCAGTTCATGTTTATAAACCAAATCGTTGACGGTTTTTGCACCATAAAAAATGGAAATGTCTTTATAATCTTTTCGATTATCTAAACACGTCCAAATAACGCTGCGCATGGGAGGTAAGGCGATTCCACCTGCAATGAATACGAGATTTTTTCCCTTCCATTCATCAATGGGGAAAGTGTTTCCGTAAGGACCTCTGAAACCGACTGTATCTCCTTCTTCCAAATTGGATAAAGCAGTTGTAACTCTTCCTACCTGACGGAATGTACATTCTACATATCCTTTTCGGGTGTGAGGAGAGGCGATACAAAAAGTGGATTCCCCTTCTCCAAAAACGGAATATTCGGCAAACTGACCGGTTTTGAAAGAAAAATTTTCAGCTTCAGCCGGGTCTAAGAATTCCAAACGAAAAGTACGCACGGCAGGCGCTTCTTCCGTAATTTTAGCTACCTTCATGCGGTAGGGCAAATATATATTTCGTTCCATAATCTTTTTTAATTGATAATTTACAATTATAATGGTTAATTTTTCATTGTCAATTGTCAATTATCAATTGATTTAAGCTTTCTGCGATGTTCATATCGACCGGGCAACGACGAGAACAGCGACCACAACCGACACAACCTCTGACTTCTAATCTTTCGGGCATATATGAAAACTTGTGCATCAAACGTTGTCTCCAGCGGGCACCTTGTGTTTCGCGCGGGTTATGTCCTGATGTATGCAATGTAAACAATTTGGCACCACAGCTATCCCACAAGCGCACACGCTGTCCTTTGCTGCCTTTGGTTTCGTCTTGAATATCAAAACAAGCACAGATGGGGCAAACAAAAGCACAAGCAGAACAACCCATACAACGCATTGCATATTCATCGAAAACATCCGTATTGAATGCTGCGTTTATTTTATTCTGTAAATCCGAATTATCAAAACGTTTGGGGACATTGGCAAGGAATTTTTCCTTTTGCAAGTCGCCTTCCACATCTTGAAATAAATCAGGGGCTAAAGTTACAATTTTTTCTCCTTTTGAGGTCAGTATTTCTGCGATATAATCTCCGGTATCGGTTTTTGTCAACAAAATATCGCTGCCTTTAGTATCTCCAGGACTTCCCCCAAGTGAAGTACAAAAGCAATAATCGTCAGCTTGATTGCATGCCAAGCCGATGAATGTAGTTCGTTTTAATCGCGTTTCAAAGATAGGGTCGGAGGGGTCCCAACTGAAAATAGCTTTCAAGCTTTCCATTCCTGCTGCATCACAAGGACGAATACCCACGACAACTCGATGCGGAATATTATCTAAATTAATATCCTGAACTTCTACTCCGTCTTTATTTTTCGTATATGAAAAAAGTTTTTCAATTTTAGGAAAAACAAATGATTTAGCCGACATATCGGGTATGATAAAATCAGATGCTAACTCATCTGCTGAAGAAATACGTTGATAGGAGATACGTTTACCTTGGCTAACAGGACCGTAAACGTGCTGTGTCTCCGATATTTTTTTTATAAGCAAAGGGAAAGATTCTTTACTTAGCTTTTTTATTTTGCTCATAATGTTTTGTATTATCCGATAAAATTCTCTTTGTCGTCAGGTTTGAAGGTCGACAACGTATTGCTTTCCTGTATTTTCATTCCTGAAACTGTTCCATAAATATTTTTTATCTCTTCAGCTAACTTGATAGGTAAGAGATGAATAGGAATATTAACAGGACAGGCTTCTCCACATTGTCCACATTCTACGCATCTCCCTGATAAGTGCATGGCGCGTGTGATATGCCACTCCAAATTGCCGGAAGTATTTGCTGCTACAGGTATCCATTGCGGTTGATTGACTTCGACTGCGCACTGCGTACAATAACACAAAGGACAAGCTTGCCGACAGGCATAACATTTGATGCAACTTTCCATTTCGCTTATCCAAAAATTCCAGCGTTCTTGTGGAGTCATTGCGTCCAATTTGTCGATTAATTCTTTGTCTTCCGGTTTGATTTCAGGAGTAATTTCGGCTAAACAAATTTCTATTTCACTTAAAGCTTTACATTCGATAACTTCTCCTAATTCATTAATATACAGCGTAATTATATCTCCGTTTTTTATCTGATTTTCGGATGCTAATCGAATGATTCCTCTTAAAGTAGAAACATTGGCAACGATAGCAAGTTTTCTCAATGGAGAAATTTCTTTTTTATACACATACATCGCCAAATTTTGAGTACACCTTTTATCGTATATCAGTTTTTCGGCTTCTTCTTGATTGCGAGCAAATGCCGGACGAACACTTCCGAAACTGCCTTCTCCGTAACCGATAACTACTTTTGCTTCGCCTGTTTCCAACAAACGTGCTGCTATTTCATTGATTGCTCCCATATCAGCTTTCCCAAATTTCGTTAGTAATTTTCCGGTAGGCTTCGTATGGGCCTAACTCTTTAATTTTGCTTGCAGTAGTGTTTACTACTTCCGCCCATTTGGCTCCTTCGGCAGCAGATACCCAAGTAAAAGTAATCCGGTTAATATCAATCCCCATAAAATCAAGCAGGGTACGGAATACTACCCAGCGACGACGTGCATGGAAATTTCCAGAAGTATAATGACAATCATTAGGGTGACAACCGGATACGATAACACCGTCGGCTCCATTAGAAAACGCTTTCAGTAAAAGCATGAAATCAATGCGGCCGGTACATGGGAACCGAATAATTTTTACATTCGGAGAATACTTGATTCTGCTTGTTCCCGTGAGGTCTGCTCCGGCATAAGTACACCAGTTACAGACAAATGCGACTATTTTAGGTTCAAAATCATTTTCCATTTTAAACTTTGGCTAATGCCGATTTACAATTCAATTTTCAATTATTTAAAAGTGCCAACACTTCTTCGTAAACTTGTTTGTTTGAATAACCTTCTAAGTCAATTGATTTTGATTTACAGAAAGCAACACAAGTTCCGCAACCTTGGCAAAGCCCCGGATTTATTTTGGCAATTGTTTTTATTACTTCGCCATTCCTATTTGTAATATTCTCTTTATCAATAGCTTGATATGGACAAATTGAAATACACATTTCACAACCCATACAGGTAGAGAAAATAGGAGGGGGCATGCGATTTACTTTAGCAACAATCGGCTCACGAGTCAATTCATCGTTCGAGAACAAACAAATTACCTTGGCTGCTGCACCGGATGCAGCGGCAACCGATTCGGGAATATCTTTGGGTGCCTGACATGCACCTGCTAAATAAATTCCGGCAGTATTTGTTTCTACCGGTTTTAATTTGGGATGCGCTTCGGCAAAGAATTTATAGGGGTCGTATGATACGTGTAGCTTTTGTGCCAATGATTCGGAACCATCGCACGATACGGCAGCAGTAGCTAACACAACCATATCTGCGTCTATTTCAACAGGTTTTCCTCCAAGTAATGTGTCGGCACCTCGTACAATTAATTTGCCGTCTTTTTCGTAAATATTAGAAACACGTCCGCGGATGTATTTTGCTCCGTCTTCTTCGATGGCACGACGGGTAAATTCATCGTAATTCTTTCCGGCAGCACGAATATCCATATAAAATACATAAGGAGTGCCTTCATGTACTTTGTGTTTATATAACATCGCATGTTTGGCCGTATACATACAGCATATTTTGGAACAATAAGGAATACCTTTAGCCGGGTCGCGAGAACCTGCGCAAGCGATAAATACCACTTTTTCAGGAGTTTTTCCATCAGAAGGACGACGAATTGCGCCCTGGGTCGGGCCAGATGCCGATGCTAAACGCTCAAATTGCAATCCGTTGATGACATCTTTATATTTTCCGTAGCCGTATTCGGGGAAGAAATCGGTATTTTTTATTTCAAAACCGGTGGCCAATACGATAGCACCTGCTTTTACATCAATTATTTCATCTTCCTGCTCAAAATCAATGGCTCCTGTCGGACAAAGTTTTTGACAAACCTTACATTTTCCGGTTAGAAAATAGCGGCAATTGGCACGGTCGATAACCGGTTTGTTAGGAACCGCTTGAGGAAATGGAACATAAATGGCTGTGCGATTGGCTAATCCTTGTTCGAATTCGCTTGGAATATTCTTTGTCGGACATTTCGTTGTACATAATCCGCAACCTGTACACAGTTTTTCGTTTACACTTTTGGCTTTTTTTCGGATTTTTACGTTGAAATTACCGATAAATCCGTCCATGCTTTCTATTTCAGAGCACGTATAAAGTGTGATATTTGGATGTTGAGCGACTTCCACCATTCGGGGAGTCAAGATGCATTGCGAACAGTCGAGAGTAGGGAAGGTCTCTGAAAGCTGCGACATGTGTCCGCCGATAGAAGGCTGCTTTTCTACCAAAATTACTTGGTGTCCACCGTTAGCAATATCTAATGACGCTTGTATGCCGGCCACACCGCCTCCGATAACAATCGCTGTTTTGTTAACAGGAACTTTAATGGATTCGAGCGGATGATTGTTTTTTACCTTTTCTACCAATGTGCGAGTAAGGTCAAAAGCTTTCTGTGTGGTAGCATCACCTTTTTCGTGTACCCATGAGCAATGTTCACGGATATTCGCCATTTCGCAGAGATAAGGGTTTAATCCTGCCTCTGCACAAGCTTTCCGGAAAGTAGGCTCGTGCATTCGTGGAGAACATGCCGAAACGACCACTCCGGTAAGGTTATGCTCCCGGATAGCTTCTTTTATTTTACTTTGTCCCGGGTCGGAACACATGTATTTATAATCGGTACTGTAAACAACACCCGGAAGTCCGGCTGCCAGTTCCGAAACTTTTGCACAATCTACTGTTGCTGAAATATTTTCGCCACAATGGCAAATAAAAACTCCTATTCGTGCCATTTAACTAATTATTTACTTTAACCAAATGCCTGTATATTCCTGTTTGTTTGTTGTTTAAGCCACAAGCCATTCCGATAGCCTGAGTGATATAAAGTACAGGAACATCATATTTTTTTGCCAAATAGCTATTGATTGCAGAGCGTCGCATATCCAAGTTTGCATGACACATCGGACAAGCTGTAATAATAGCTTTTGCTCCTCGTTCCGTTGCCTCCTTCACGATTTTTCCGGAAAGTTTGGCAACCAAATCTGTTCTGCTTACGGAAAGTCCTGCACCGCAACATTCTGTTTTGAAAGGCCAATCAATGGGTTTAGCGCCCAATTGTTCCATTATCCTGTCAATAGTTTGAGGATCTTCTAAGCGATCAAATTGAAGAATATCGTGCGGACGAACCAACAAACAGCCATAATAACAAGCCACTTCTTTGTCGAAGGGTTTGACAATTTTTTCGGATAGGTGAGGGAGGATAAATTCTTGAATAAACTGAACTACATTCAGAATACGGATAGGAGAGGACAATGTCATATCCATGACTTCTTCCACTTGTTTCTTCAATTCTGAATTTTCAAAAAGTTCATGTTGAGTTACAGATAAACGACTGTAACATGCTGCACATGGAACTATTATCTCTTTCATTCCAGCTTTTTCTGCTTGCGCTAAAATGCGGGCGGGTAATGATAGTGAAAGAATTTTATTCAGGTTATGAGCAGCAGTCGCTCCGCAGCAATTCCAATCGGGAACCTGTTCGAGTTGAATGTCGAAAAGGGTAGCGAGCGACATAACCGATTCGTTATATTCGCGGGCGGTTCCTTCTAAAGAGCATCCGGGGTAAAATCCTAATTTTGTCATATTATGATTTTGTTTTTTAAACACATAGGCACATAGAACACATAGGGTCTCACATAGGTTTTTTATAATAATTTTCTATGTGAAAGTCTATGTGTTCTATGTGTCTATGTGTTTAAAAATACGTTTAATATTTTTTCTGTCTTTAACCATTTCAGGAAAAAGAGGTAATTTCCCTTTCAAGAACATTTTAGGAGCCAATGTCAAATCTTGTAAGAGCTTCCTACTCCGTAATTTGTAATCGGCAATCATACCTATTTCATACGAACGGCCGGTAAAGCGAATCATATCCAAAAATGAGTGATGAAAAGAAATGATGTTTTTATTTGCCGATTTATTCTGTAAGCCTTTGGCAATTGATTGTTGTCGCAAATAATCCATTATCTTAGGAATATCAATTTCCATTGGACAACGGGAAATGCACATTTCACAGGAAGCACAAAGCCAAATTGCCTGTGATTGAAGTAATTCCTTATCTAAACTTTCATCTTCGGATTGAAGCATTCGCATTACCACATTAGATGTGAAATCCATATCATCGGCTAAAGGACATCCGGCAGAACACTTTCCACATTGATAACAACGAGCCGGATTAACACCTATGTGTATATCCAGCTCATTATTCAATGATTTTTTTGAGGAACTATGCATACTATTTTAATACTCTAATAAATCAAGGGACTTACTGCAAAATAAATCAAAGCAGCCAATAAGGCACTGACAGGTATAGTTAAAATCCACGCTATAAGTAATTTTTTCGTTACACCCCAACGCACGGCAGAAAGTCGTTTTGTTGCACCGACACCGATAATTGCACCCGTAATTGTGTGCGTTGTACTAACAGGAATTTTTAGAAATTCGGTAATATAAAGCGTGAATGCACCCGCTGTTTCAGCTACCATTCCTTCGAGCGGAGTAACTTTTGTGATACCTGTTCCCATTGTTTTTATAATTCTCCAGCCACCGCTCATTGTACCTAATGAGATAACAAAAAAGCAGGCAAACGGAACCCAAGCCAATTGGTCGATGGTAGCCATTTCCTTGATTTGGGTCATGTGCATCCAATCCGGCATTGTACCAAATATGTTTGGATCAACAGTAGCAGCTATCAAAGCGGCACCGATAATACCCATTACCTTTTGCGAGTCGTTCAAGCCGTGCCCGATACTGAATAGGGCAGAGGAAACTAATTGCAGCCGTTTGAACCAAATTTGCGTTTTAATATAATTGGCATTTTTGCAGATATACATTACCAAAATTGTCATTAAAAACGCGATAGTCATACCAATCAATGGTGCCAAGAAGATGAAAGAGGCAATTTTTATAATTACACTTCCTTTGATTGCCATAAAACCATTGGCTGCAATGGCTGCACCTGCAAAACCGCCAATCAATGTATGGGATGAAGATGACGGAATTCCAAGCCACCAAGTAAGTAAATTCCATGTAATAGCTGCTATAATTCCCGAAAAAATCAATGGAAGCGTAATCATTTCTGCATTTACGGTTTTTGCAACCGTAGAAGCAATTCCAAATTCTCCGATAAGATATTTTGCGATAAAAAACGCAGCAAAATTCCAAAATGCAGCCCATAAGACCGCCTGAAAAGGAGTTAACACTTTTGTTGTAACGATTGTTGCGATTGAGTTGGCAGCGTCGTGAAAACCATTGATGTAATCAAAAACTAGTGCTAAAACGATAATTGTTATCAGTAAAATCATAAAATGTATTTTAAGCGTATTTTACAAAAATAGTTTTCAACACTTTTCCTGTATTGTTAATCCTGTTTGCCGTTTTTTCTAATTCTTGAATGATTTCTTTCAGTTTAATCAGTTCAACAGCATTGGATTCTTCTTTGAAAAGCGCTATAATACCGTTTTCATAAACAACATCAGCTTCTTCTTCCAATCGTTTAATTTCTTTATAATGAGCGCGAAGTCTCTGATCGGAGTGTTTCATATTCACCAGTTCGTTAATGGCTCCTTGTATTTCGAGAGCACCTTTTTTAATAATTACTGCCAATAGGCGAGTTGACTCAGGTAAATTATCGGGAGAATAAAGTAAAACCTTGTGAGATGCGCGGTTAATTGTGTCTATCACATCATCCATTTCATCAGCTAAAGCATTAATGTCTTCACGGTCGAATGGGGTAATAAATGTTTCGTTTAACGCTTTTAAAATAGCTCCTGTAACTTTATCTCCTTTAGTTTCTTCCACCTTAATTAAAGCACAAAGTTCTTTTCTTTTTTCTTTATCTTTCTCTGTATCTGTGAGTTCAAAAAGTTCTTGTAAAAGAGAAGATGCCTGAACTAAAATAACTGTTGTCTCTTTCAAAAGAGGGAAGAATTTTACATCTTTTGGAGTAAAAATACTTAAGAATGTGTTGATTTTCATTTTGTTGTATAAATTAATTAGTATTAAAAATTATTAATTGCTACAAAGTTATTACAAAATTGTTACGAAAAAATTACGTTTCAAAGTTACATATTAATTCTTAAAGAGTAAATACTTTGACTGAGCATTTCATATATTTTCTTTTTGTTTTCATCCGTCAGCAGTTCAATGTGCCTTTGAATAGTTGAGTTGTCGCACCGAACTGCCGGTCCTGTTTGAGCTTCGTGAGGCGACATTTCTTCGATTTTGGCAGCCGTTTCTTTTATGAGCGGCAAAAGATAATCGAAAAATAAATTTTGTTCTTCTAAAACTTGCGACACCAACTCGTATATATGATTAACGAAATTACAAGCGAATACAGCAGATAAATGTAGGTATTTCCTTTTATCAGAAGATAATACGGTTACATTTTTAGAAATCAAATAAGATAATTCATAAAGTAAATCTTCATCTTTTATATTAGATGTTTCGATAAAAATTGGAATTTCATCAAATGAAATTTTCCGATTTTTACTGAAAGTTTGTAGTGGATAGAGTACTCCGGCACGATTGGTATATCCATTAAAAACGGATAACGGAACACTTCCTGCTGTATGTATACAAATGCCTTTTACTGCAGGCATTTCTTTAATGCAATCTTCTAATACAGAATCTTTTACGGAAAAAATATAAACATCAGCATTAACGTCGATGTCTGAGAATGAAGTAGAATAGGGGACTTGTAGTTTTTTACCTAATATAGAGGCAGATAATTCTGTTTTGCTATAAACTTGCAAGATTGAACATCCGCTTTGTTGTAAAGCAAAACTTAAATGCGTGGCAATATTACCTGCTCCTATAAAGACAATTTTATACTTAGGCCTTTCCTTCACTATCTTCCGGCAATTTGAATTTTTCGATATGGATTTTTTCCCATTGCAACAAATCTTCGTCGAAAGGCTTGTTGGGTTTTACTTTATTACCGATGGCTATAATGCAACCAACGGTTAATTGGTAGGGAATACTCAATAACATTCGTATATAATCCTCCGAATCTTGACCGGCATCTGTTTCTCGCCCTCTGATTTGTATCCAGCAACTGCCCAAATCCAAATCATCGGCTTGCAACTGAATATAAGTGGCGGCAATCGAAGTGTCTTCAATAACCGCCTCACTTAATGTCGGATCGCCTAAAACAACAATGGCTAGAGCACAATCGGCAAGAAAAGAGCAACCGGTTGGTTTGCAAAGAGATAATTTTTTTAACATCTCTTTGTCTTCAACTAAAATAAATTGCCATGAAGTACTGCGCTTAGAAGAAGGTGCCATCAAAGCAGTCTTCATGATTTGTTCGACCTGTTCAGAAGTTAATTTTTCTTCTGAATACTTACGCACGCTTCTGCGAGTTGCTACTAATTCTGCAAAACTATTCATTTCGAGATTACTATTTTTGCTTGTTCGACATTGCCGTTATTGAGTATCTTTACGACATAGAAACCGCTATGAAATTATCTTTTTCCTGTTTTGTGTTGTTGTACAGCTTTTTGTTTAGCTAATGCCTGTTGTTGGCGTTGAGCTTCTTCCAAGCGAGCCATAAAACCTGATTTCTTTTTTGCGGGTTTCTTTTTGTTTGCTTCTAACTGTGCTAATATTTTTTCCTCATTTACAAAATAACGGAAAGCAACCATTTGAAGAACCGTAATCAAAGTTGAAACGAAATAATAGTAGTTCAAACCTGCAGGATATTGATTCAAGATAACCAACATGAAAAGTGGCATGATATACATCATGACTTTCATTCCGGGCATTTGCTGTTGCCCCGTATTGGTTTGATCCATATTATATTTAGTACTGATAAGTTGTGTAATCACCATCAACAAACAAAACAAACTTATATGATTGCCAAAATAAGGTGTTACTAATGGAACATAAGTATCCCAACTGAGAATTGCATCATATGTAGACAAATCCGATGCCCAAAGGAAACTTTCGTGACGTAATTGAATGGCAGCGGGGAAGAACATGAAAAGAGCAAATAAAAACGGCATTTGTAGCAACATTGGTAAACATCCGCTCATAGGATTTACACCTACCTGCTTGTAAAGTTCCATCGTTTTTTGCTGACGAACCATTGCGTTTTCTTGTCCGGGATATTTTTCTGTAATAATTTCCACTTGAGGGCGCATTACACGCATTTTAGCCGACGACATGAAAGATTTATACGACAACGGGAAGAGTATAGTCTTGATAGTCAGCGTTAGTAAGAAAATTGCGATTCCAATACTACCACAGAGAGCAACCCAAAAATTGAAAACAGGAATAACAATCCACTTATTAACTAAACGAAATAATCCCCAGCCTAATGGAACTAATTTTTCCAAGTACAAATTTTGTTCTTTGAACCGATTTCTATCGTATTGTCTCAACAATTTATAATCATTGGGGCCAAAATAATAATGAAAGAGAGTTGTCTCTTTTCCTGTCACGTCAAAAGGAACCGTAACAGAGGCACTGTAATCTTTGATAAATTTTCCTTCTGCAAATGGTTTTGATGTCAATTTAGTATCTTCGAAACTATCATTTGCAATCAGGACAGATGAAAAATATTGGTTCTTAAAAGCAATCCATCTTACTTTATTGTCAACTCTTTGTGAAACTTCTCTTGATTCGCTTAGTTGTTCTACATTTCCGTCGGCAGTATATTTATAGTTCAGGCGAGAGTAACGATTTTCGAAAGAACGACCGGCCTCTTGTTGACGGGCTTTTTGCTGCCATAATATATCTATAGAATTGGTGCTTGGCAATAAAACTCGTTCCAAACCCTTAGAAATGACTTCAAAACGGAGCATGTAATCGTCCGGTTCAAGCGTATATATGTAATCTAAAGAACCTAAATCTCCGGCATTCAACCGCATGGTTACTTTATTGTTTTCTACGATTGATTCGAAATAAAAATCTTTTGTATTGATAATTCTGTTATTAGATGTAATCAAAGTAACCCCGAATCCCGACTCGTCTTCGTTAAAAAGCGTTAGTATTTGGTTATTTTTATCGGTAAATTCTTTTAAGCGAGCAGAATAAACACGTCCACCTTTCGATGATATAATCACTTCTAACAATTCATTTTCTAAAGTTACAAAAGTTTCTTCTCCTTTGGCAGCGAGAAAAAAATCTCCATACTGATTTTGCAGGTGGGTTTCCTTGAGAGAATCGGGAAGAACCTCTAAATGAGCAGTATCTGACTGTAATTGTTGAACATTCGCAATTTGAGCGTCTAATTGTTGTTGTGCGTTTACGGCCGCAATTGAGTCGTTGTATCTGTTTAATGCCGCAATTTCTTCCGGATTCGGGCGGGTAAAATAGCTGTAGGCTATCAAAACAAATCCTATCAACAGGAATCCGATTAATGTGTTTTTGTTCATTTTATATTTTTTAATTCTTAACTAATGCTGCTTCTATAAAACTCATAAACAATGGATTAGGATTTATAACCGTACTATTATATTCGGGATGATACTGAACTCCTACAAACCATTTTTTTGTGGGAATCTCAACAATTTCAACCAATCCTGTTTCCGGATTAATACCCGAACAACTCATACCATTTTCCTCGAACTCTGCTTTATATTCATTGTTGAATTCAAAACGGTGGCGATGTCGTTCTTGTATTAGTGTCTTTTTATATACTTTATATATATTCGAATGTTTATCAATCTCACAATCGTATGCTCCCAAACGCATAGAACCTCCCATATTGATAAGATTTTTTTGTTCGTCCATCAAATCAATTACTTTATGAGATGTTTGAGGATCTATTTCCGTAGAGTTGGCATCTTTCATTCCTAACACATTGCGGGCATATTCAATAACCATACATTGCATTCCCAAACAAATTCCTAATGTAGGTTTATCGTTTTCTCTTGCGTATTTGATAGCTGCGAATTTTCCTTCGATTCCCCGTTGTCCGAAACCGGGAGCAATCAAAATACCATCCATTTGACTTAATTCTTTTTCTACATTTGTATCCGTAAGTTTTTCTGATTGAATGAAATGTAAATCTAATTTTCTATGATGATAAGTTGCTGCCTGTAATAAAGATTCATTGATTGATTTATAGGCATCCGGTAATTCGACATATTTACCAACCAATGCAATTTTGACAGTTTCAGTTGCTGTGTGCATTTTGTCAAGAAATTCATTCCATGGTTTCATCAATGGTTTTTCTCCGACTTCAAGTCCCATTTTGCGAAGTAGAATTTCTTCGAAACCTTGTTTTTGCATCACGATAGGCACTTCGTAAATAGAAGGCACATCGTAAGATTGTATAACTGCTTTTTCTTCGACGTTACAGAACAATGCAACTTTACGGCAAATTTCCCTATTCAATTCATGTTCCGTGCGTAAAACTAAAATTTCGGGTTGGATTCCTAATTCCTGTAAAGTTTTTACCGAATGTTGTGTTGGCTTTGTCTTAAATTCCTTTGCAGCATCAATATAAGGCACGTAAGTTAAATGAACACATAAACAATTTTTACCTAATTCCCATCGCAATTGACGTACACTTTCGATGAAAGGAAGTGATTCTATATCACCGACAGTTCCTCCGATTTCTGTAATTACGAAATCATATTTATACTTGCTGCCAAGCAATAAAATATTCCGTTTGATTTCGTCGGTGATATGAGGAACTACCTGAACAGTTTTTCCCAAATAATCGCCGCGCCGCTCTTTATTGATTACACTTTGATAAATCCGGCCTGTAGTAATATTGTTAGCTTTGGTGGTAGGAACATTCAAAAAGCGTTCGTAATGACCTAAATCCAAGTCAGCTTCATGACCGTCTACGGTAACAAAACATTCCCCATGTTCATAAGGATTCAATGTTCCAGGATCAACATTAATATAAGGATCGAATTTTTGGATAGTAACTTTATACCCTCTTGTTTGTAATAACTTGCCCAAAGCTGAAGAAACAATTCCTTTTCCTAAAGAAGAAATCACACCTCCGGTTACGAAAATATACTTTGTATCTGCCACAATAATGAAATTAATTGTTTTACATTTTTTTTTATTTTAAGCTCGCAAAGTTACAAAATATTTTCTTGACAGAATTTAATCGCGAGTGATTTTATTTCGGAATATTGATAAAACAATGGTAGATTTTTATCTTCGTGAGAATCGAATAAAAATAACGAAGCGGAGATCTGTTCGGAAATATTGATTTTTCAGAGGATATTGAAATAAGAGATAATCTTGAATACTTAGAGAATAGGGAAGCTACATTTGTAAATCAAGAATATCAATACAAATGCTTATAGAACAATAGATATGCAATACAGAGGTAACCAGATATAAAACAGATGTTGAAACATTTGTAATTTGCATACAAATGTGATTCGATACAAATGTTTCTCTTTTTAAGATACCTATTAAACAGCCGTAAGTTCGTAAAATTAAACATTAATGACCTTTAAGGAGTTTCTTAATGTACCTCCGCATTCTGTATATGACTTGGAAACATCATTTCTACCAAGCTTAAATCTCTACGAGATTGTTTTATATTTATTCGTTTAATTGACTATTATGATATGAGGTTATTTGTTGTTTCTTTTTAATCCTGTAAACTTAGCGACAATTCTTTAAAATGTATTAATAAATAAGGGTAGGAGAGGTCATTTATCTTTATTTAATCAAATGAAAATAAGGAAATTATGAGTAAATATATTAATTTTTTTATAAATATTTCACATCAATTGTTACTTGGATAGTCAACAATGCCTTTTTCGACCATCTTATATATATAACTACATTAAAATCAGATATTTATAAAATAAATCTATGAATATTTATAAACGAATTTAGGTTATAATTATCAATGTGTGATACAAATGAGAGAATGTGGATACTTTTGTGAACACCTAATAGCTACAAAAGCAACAAACAATTATTTTGCTTTTGTGAAAAATATCGCTACATTTGTGCGCTTGGATTGTACGAATGTTTTTATTGATTACATTTATAAAATATGAATGACGAAGAAGCTTTAATAGACAGAATAAGGCAGATTATTGAACAAAAAAGGATGAATTCATCTTATTTTGCAGAACAAATAGGTTCCAGTCGATCTGTCATTACCCACATCTTGAATGGAAGGAATAAACCCAGTTGGGATATCTTAAAGAAGATACTGGAAAAATATGATGACATCAATACCGAATGGTTGTTATTCGGAAAAGAACCGATGTTCAAATCCGAACGCTCGGTGATTAAGCCGGAGAAATCCCCCAGTCAACCATCTTTATTCGATAAACCTGAATCGGAAGATACTCAGACTGAAATAAAATCGGCCGAAGATACACTTCCAACAGAATATCGTAAGGAAACCGATGTTAAACCGGCAGAAAAAGTAGTCAAACAAGAAGAAACAGAGGAAGTTATACCGTTAAAAACGGAATCGAAAAAAATTGTCAAAATAATGATTTTTTATTCCGACAGTACATTCGGAAGTTTTACTCCTGATATGAAACCTTTTGAATGATTAAATCAGCGTAAATTTGTATCTTTGTGCTGAAATCTAAAAATTACGGAATGAAAAAGTATTTGACTGATTTGGTTGTTAGTTCAAATGAAAGATTACATCCGAATTATTGTCTTCTGAGGTTAACACAAAATGTTCCTCTGCCGGAAATGTTTCCCGGACAGTTTGTTGAAATTAAGGTAGAAAACTCTCCTGCAACTTTTTTGCGTCGTCCGATTTCGATTAATTATGTCGACAGAATAAAAAATGAACTGTGGTTGTTAATTCAAATTGTTGGTGACGGTACCCGAAAATTATCTGAATTAAAGGAGGGGGATATTGTAAATTTGATATATCCTTTGGGGAATAGCTTTTCTATTTTTGATTCCCAAGATAAGGATAAAAAATTGCTGTTAATCGGAGGTGGAGTCGGAACTGCTCCTATGCTTTTCCTCGGATCGAAATTAAAAACATTGGGATACAGTCCTATTTTTCTGCTTGGTGCCAGAACTTCCAGCGACTTGTTACAATTGGAAATGTTTCTCCAATTCGGAACTGTTTATACAACAACCGAAGATGGTTCGCAGGGCGAAAAAGGTTATGTAACCAACCATTCTATACTAAAAAAACGAGATTTTGACATGATTTACACCTGTGGCCCCAAGCCAATGATGGTATCTGTGGTAAATTATGCAAAACAGATTGGAATTTCGTGTGAAGTATCTCTTGAAAACACTATGGCATGCGGGATAGGAGCATGTTTATGCTGCGTAGAAAACACTATCGAAGGACATATTTGTGTGTGCAAAGAAGGCCCCGTCGTAAATATACAAAAGTTAACATGGCAAATCTAAATGTAAATATAGGTAATCTACAATTGAAAAATCCGGTGATGACTGCATCGGGTACTTTCGGCTATGGATTAGAGTTTTCCGACTTTTTCGACATCTCGAAAATCGGTGGTATTTTTGTAAAAGGGACTACAATTCATCACCGTGAAGGTAATTTTTATCCTCGGATGGCAGAAACTCCTTCAGGTATGCTAAATGCTGTGGGACTCCAAAATAAGGGCGTTGATTATTTTATTTCTGATATTTATCCTCAAATTAAGGATATTGACACAAATATGATTGTAAACGTGAGCGGATCTACTATCGAAGACTATATTGCCTGTGCCGAAAAAGTAAATGATTTACCGCAAATACCTGCAATAGAGTTGAATATATCGTGCCCGAATGTGAAAAAAGGAGGAATGGCTTTCGGAACGAATTGCCAAAGTGCGGCAGAAGTAGTCGCTGCGGTTAGAAAAGTGTATCACAAGACCCTTATTGTAAAATTGTCGCCCAATGTAACAGACATTACAGAGATCGCTCGTTCGGTTGAAAGCGCAGGAGCCGACGCTGTTTCTCTAATAAATACATTGTTGGGAATGGCCATTGATGCCGAAAAAAGAAAGCCGATTTTATCAACCATTACCGGAGGACTTTCAGGCCCTTGCGTAAAACCGGTCGCTTTAAGAATGGTTTGGCAAACTGCTAAAGCTGTTAAGATTCCTGTAATTGGCTTAGGAGGTATTTCTAACTGGAAGGATGCAATAGAATTTATTTTGGCCGGAGCAACCGCTATTCAAATCGGAACTTATAATTTTATTGATCCGACAATTTCTGTTAAAGTTGTAGATGGAATTAATGAATATCTTGATAGACATAGTTTTGCATCAGTTAAAGATTTGATAGGGGTATTAGAATGCAATTAATTGAACAAAAGTTTCATAAACAAAATTATTTGTTTATTTTTGTTTTTATTATACAATATGGAGGAGCCTGAAAATCCATAAAAAGAGTAAGGAATAACATTAATCTTTTTTTTATGAAAACTTTGAACAAAGTATTTTTTGTAATCCTGTTATCAATGGTAACTATCGGGTTTGTAAATGCTCAAAACATTAAATTTGGACTTAAAGGTGGGCTTAACACTTCTTCGGTTAGTGGATTTGGAGATTTAGTAGGTGCTCTCGAAGGTATGGGTGCTGAAGTAGGAGACTTTTCCACATCATATAAACCGGGATTCCATTTAGGAGTTGTTGCTCAAATTGAATTAGGAAGTCTTTTCTTACAGCCCGAACTGCTGTTTTCACAAATGGGGGTTACCGGAAAATTGGAAGGTGAATCAGAGAATCTTAATTTAAATTATTTGCAACTTCCTATCTATGTTGGTTATAAAAAATCAGTAGGTGTAGGTTTGGATTTACTATTAGGAGCCGGTCCATATTTAGGATACGGAATATCTGGATCTGAAGAAACATTTGGAGATGATGGAATGTTTAAACGAATTGATGCCGGATTATCCTTTATGGGAGGTATTCAATTCAATAACATACAAATTACTCTTGGATACGATTTGGGACTTATCGATATGGTAGATGCACCCGGTTGGAATACTGCAAAAGACATTTTAGGTCTTTCATCAATAACTAATAGAAATATTAAAGTATCATTCGCTTATTTCTTTTAAAAGCAACATTTTAAGTCACAAATTACACGAATAAATTTCGTGATAATTCGTGTAATTTGTGGCTAATTTATCAACCGAATAACTCCCGAAAAGCTTCCTCAACTTTTTTTACCGTAACAATCTTGATATTCAGTTTTTTGGTATCGAAACTTTTTAAATTGTTATAAGGGATTATTATTTTTCTGAAACCGAGTTTTTCGGCCTCTAAAATTCGTTGTTCTATGCGATTTACAGGCCTGATTTCTCCGGATAAGCCAACTTCCCCGCACATACAGGTTTCTCGCTCAATAGCGATGTCTAAACTTGACGAAAGGACTGCGCTAATGACTGATAAATCAATTGCAGGGTCATTTACTTTTAAACCACCGGCAATATTGAGAAAAACGTCTTTTTGAATTAACTTAAACCCGGCACGTTTCTCTAAAACAGCTAATAACATGTTCATTCTGCGAATATCAAAACCTGTGGCACTTCGTTGCGGAGTTCCGTAAGCTGCTGTGCTTACAAGTGCTTGTGTTTCAATCAGAAAAGGACGTATACCTTCAATAGCGGCAGCAATGGCAACACCGCTTAAACCTTCGTGATTTTGTGAGAGTAGTAGTTCCGATGGATTGCTCACTTCGCGCAATCCGGATTGATTCATTTCGTAAATTCCCAATTCAGAAGTACTTCCAAAACGATTCTTGATATTTCGAAGAATGCGATACATATAATGTTGATCTCCTTCGAATTGTAGTACCGTATCTACAATATGCTCCAACACTTTGGGGCCGGCAATATTGCCTTCTTTATTGATATGTCCGATAAGTAGGACAGGAGTGCCTGTTTCTTTGGCAAATTTCAAAATCATTGCAGAGCATTCTCTGACTTGGGTAACACTTCCGGGAGATGAATCCACTCGCTCTGTAAAAACGGTTTGTATGGAGTCTACAATCACTAAATCAGGGCGAATATTATCGATATGAGTAAATATCTGCTCCAGAGAAGTTTCACATACAATAAAACATTTCGGATTATTGAAATTCAGCCGTTCAGACCTGATTTTTAGCTGTTTAGCACTTTCTTCGCCAGATATGTAAAGAATAGTTAAATTGGTTAATTTGAGAACTGTTTGAAGTACCAATGTCGATTTTCCAATGCCGGGTTCTCCGCCAATCAGAACCAAAGAACCGGGAACTAAACCACCGCCAAGCACGCGATTAAATTCTTCGTCGTTCAAATTGATTCGTTGTTCTTCGCCAACATCAACATTCGATAGTAATTGCGGCTTTGATTTTGGCGTTTCATAATTTGAAAGAACCAACGGACGTTGTGAGTTATTTTCTTTCGAAACAACTTCTTCAACGTATGTGTTCCATTCTCCACATGCAGGACATTTTCCGAGCCATTTGGGAGAATCATTTCCACATTGGGAACATACAAATGCAGTCTTCGTTTTAGCCATTTCTTAGATTAGATTTACAGAAATACTTTTCGTATATAATAACCATTATGTTTAATTGGATTATTTCAACTCAATAATTATAACATCAAAGTCCATGAGACTTAAATATAAAATAACCCCCAATGATGCATAGCGATTGGGGGTTAATAATCTGTGAATTAAAAATCATTGATTTAATTTAGCATCTATTTCGTCATATTTATCACCCATATTCAAGACATAATAAATACGGCTAAGTGCGATCATATAATCTCTATCTTCCGGTCTTAGTTGATGGGCTCTTTCGAAGAAAGGAAGTGCCTCTCTAAACATATCCATGGCTTGAGCTCTTGCTGCTTCATATTTCTTATTATCAGAAATTTCATTGGCTGCAACTTGAGCTTCTACCGCTCTATTGTAAAATATACGGCCTAAGTTTCCTATAGCCTCTACATAGTTGGGATCAATTGAAAGTGCTTTTTCATAATTAGCTTTTGCTGCATCGTTATCTTTCTTACTGTTTTCAAAAACAATACCTAATACATTATATAACTCAGCATTGTTGGGCGAAAGTTCGATAGCTTTTGTTATCATTTTAATAGCAGCATCTCCTTGATCTGAATAGATATAATGGTTAATCAAACTAAGCATAAAAAAAGAGTCATTCGGAAATCTTTCAACTCCTTCTCGTAAAGTATTTACCATGCCAACTGTGTTATTGGTTTGTTCGTACAAAGAACTGAGGAATTTTAAAACATCTTCTTCGTTATATCCATTATTGTTTTTTATGCTTTCGAAGTAAGAGATAATTTTGGTTGTATCTGTAGAAAACTGAGCAAGAGCAAGACCTGCATAATACCGGAATTGAGCATAAGCAGTATCATTTACAGCGATAT
The DNA here is from genome assembly GCA_031253625.1 of Dysgonamonadaceae bacterium. Taxonomy (GTDB): domain Bacteria; phylum Bacteroidota; class Bacteroidia; order Bacteroidales; family Azobacteroidaceae; genus JAIRVZ01. The sequence goes on along the minus strand of JAIRVZ010000073.1, from coordinate 1,685 downwards.
TTTCTCCCTCAAACATATTCATTTTTGGCATGCTGAAAAATTGGTTGAACATGTCAAACGCATTTTCATAATCTCCTTTGTTATAGAAAAACCCACCGGCGTTGAGATAATGCAATCTGTTGGCCAATAAGATAGATTTCATGTCTTTTCTAAATTTAGGCTTAACTTTACCTTTTGCATCAGGTAACTGGTCTAAAGAATCTGCCACCAAGAAAAATGGTTTGATTCTTTGCAAAGCACTATACATTACTAATTCATCCGGAGTTTGCCCTAATAATTCTTTTTGTTGCTCCATACTGAATTGTTTATCTTCAACTTTTCCGGCAACAAACCAAGTTTCTGCATTGTCCATTGTTTCAGGATCTTGCATTGCCCCTTTTATCAGATTTCTTGCATCTTCAATATTCGGCTTTGCATTACCAATTTCTCTTTTTACATCAGCTACTGCTTTCTTTTGCCCAAAACTTAAGGCAACTGTCAAGCATAGTACGATTGTTAATGATAACTTTTTCATCATAAAATAATTTTATTAGTTGTTAGTTTATAAATTGTTTATTCGTTATTTTCAGTCGTTTCATTTTCTGAAGAAGATTCTATATTTTCGTCTATAACTTCTTCTGCTTCAGATGTTACCTTGCAGACAGATGCGATTTCATCGTTGCGTTTATCCAAGTTAATCAGTCTAACTCCTTGAGTCGCTCTTCCGATGACGCTCAAATCGGACACTTTTACCCGGATAGTAATTCCCGATTTATTGATAATCATCAAATCATTATCATCGGTAACGTTCTTTATTCCAACCAAATAACCGGTTTTCTCCGTTAAGTTCAAAGTTTTTACACCCTTCCCTCCCCTATTGGTTACTCGGTAATCCTCTATTTTAGAGCGTTTTCCGTATCCTTTTTCAGAAACGACCAAAATGGTTTCATTCTCAAGGTCTTTAACGCATATCATTCCGATAACTTCGTCTTTTCCGTCTTCATCTAAAGTCATACCGCGAACACCGGCAGCCGTGCGCCCCATGCAACGAATAGCTGTTTCTTTGAAACGAATAGCCCTGCCATTACGATTGGCTATAACGATTTCGTTTGTGCCGTCGGTCATTCTTACTTGTATAACTTCATCATCTTCGCGCAAATCAATGGCTATAACACCATTTTGACGAGGACGTGAATAAGCTTCCAAAAGCGTTTTCTTTACAACTCCTTTTTTGGTACAGAATACCAAGTAATGACTGTTGATAAAATCTTGATCATTTAACAACTTAACACGTATGAAAGCATTAACCTTGTCGTTTGCCTCTATATTCAACAGATTTTGAATGGCCCTTCCTTTGGAATTTTTAGCTCCTTCGGGAATTTCATACACTTTCAGCCAGTAACATTTTCCTTTTTGAGTGAAAAACATCATGGTGGCGTGCATATTGGCAGGGTAGATATATTCTACAAAATCTTCATCACGGGTTTCCGATCCTTTCGCACCTACTCCTCCCCTACCCTGGGCACGGAATTCCGACAACGGCGTGCGTTTAATGTACCCCAAATGAGAGATTGTGATAATCATTTCATCGTCAGCATAAAAGTCTTCAGGATTGAAATCTTCGGTTGCGTAAATAATTTCAGACTTCCGTGCATCTCCATATTTATCTTTTATTACAATCAATTCATCTTTTATGACTGTCATAC
>JAIRVZ010000112.1 GCA_031253625.1 Dysgonamonadaceae bacterium | reverse complement strand
CTATTTTTTTTTAATTTTGAATGAATGATTGGTCGCGGTCGCCTGTTTGTTTTATTGTGACCGTAAGTCGGCCTGACGTTCCCCCGCCGCCTACCCATATGGAATCCGTTCCGGATTTTTAACATTTCAAAAGTTGAAGGCAAACCTATAAAAACAAAAACTTCCCGATTTCAACATTTTCGAAGTCAGGAAGTTTTTGTTTTTTCCGATTATTTTATTTTGCTACCCGCTCTAACCATTTCAACATAAACAACATTGTGAACATGGAGATTAAGCATGCTGTAACGAAAATTGTCCACGTTGCCCAAATTGGAATTGATTCGTAGAAAATAGCACCGATAAACAAGAATTGATTACCAATTGCCGTTGCTGTGAGCCAACCACCTTGCATTAAACCTTGTAAATGCGGAGGAGCCACTTTCGACACAAACGAAATTCCGAGCGGACTGATAAACAATTCGGCAACCGTGAGGATGAAATAAGTTCCAATCAATAACCATGGTGTAACCAACACATTTGATCTGCCCACAATTTCCGAATGGAGTGGTAAATCAGATATTTTGGAAACAACGGCCATCAATGTAAATGCAACCGCGGCAATACCCATACCTATAGCAATTTTTTTCGGTGTGGACGGTTCCATATTTTTTGCGCGTAACCATCCGTATAGCCCCATAATTACAGGCGTAAGGAACACCACAAGGAATGGATTAACCGATTGGAAATGCTCAACTGCAATCGGAATACCAAACAATGTCAAATTGGTGTAATCTCTCGCAAAGAATGTCAGCGTTAAGCCGTTTTGGTGGAATGAGAACCAGAAGAAAATAACCACACCGTAAACTGCAAACAATGCCCAAACACGTTGACGAACTTCTTGAACCGACATTTCAGAGCCATGAGTACCGGCTGTTGCTTTCACTTTGTCTTTCGGATCAGGGAATCCTTTTTTGTTGACTATATAAATAACTACAGAAATCAACATGGCGACAATGGCTACACCAAACGCATAGTGGAATCCGGTAGTGAAAACATTCAAATAATCTGCAGCGAATTGTTCTGCTGTAAGCGACATTGTTTGCCCTTGTAAAGAAACAGCTGAGGAAAGTTCGCTAAATTTCCCTATAGCATCGGCCGACATTTCTTTGCTTTTGTCTAATACTTGATGACAAAGTGATGGAAGTCCGGCATCATAAATGAATCCGTGAGATTTAAGCCACCAGTTGCGAAGTGCGGGAGCCACAAGCGGAGCAAACATCGCACCTACATTGATAAACATATAGAACAAAGAGAAGCCTGAGTCGCGCATTTTGCTATATTTCTCGTTGTCGTACATCTGACCAACCAACGCTTGTAGGTTTCCTTTGAAAAGTCCGTTACCGAAAGCGATCATAAACAATGCCAAGCAACTGAATGCTAAGGCCATTGTTACGTTTGAAACCGGGGTAGGAGTAGGAATCGATAACAACAGATAACCGCCGGCCATAACGAAAAGACCAACTAAAATCGTGCCTTTGTAATTGCGTGTCATATCTGCAATAAAACCACCGGCCAACGCTAAAACATAGATTAACGCATAAAAAACGGAATAGATAATACCGGCACTTTTTCCGTCCAAACCAAATTTGGCTTGAAGAAATAATACCAAAATCGCCATCATGGTGTAGAACCCGAAACGTTCGCCCATATTCGCAAGCGCTGCAGCAAATAGGCCTTTAGGATGATTTTTGAACATAATTATTTATTTTAATTAGTTATATAAATATTTCTCTATATTTCTTTGTTTGACCAAATGTTCTCCTTTGTTATTATATATCGTATAATACGATAACCCTTCTATTGTTTGAGCCAAAGAATCGGAAACTTCTACTCCCAATACCATAAAGGCAGTTGCATAAGCATCTGCAAGCATACATTCGGGCATAATAACAGAAACGCTTAATATATTATTTTCAATCGGAAAGCCTGTTTTGGGATTTATCGTATGGGCATACTTTCTCCCGTCTTTGATATAATAATTGCGATAATTTCCGGACGTGGCCAAGCCTCCTTCACAAAGATTTATAATCACCTGTCGACCGAGAGTTGCTCCGGTGTTGTCGTCTTCAGGTTTTGTAATTTCGATTTTCCAGCAAACGTTATTGGGATTTTTGCCTTTGGCGTATACTTCTCCGCCTATTTCGATCATGTAGTTTTTAACACCGTAAGAATCAAACATTTCGGCAATTACGTCGCAAGCATATCCTTTGGCTATTGCAGAAGCATTTAACATTATTCTTGGATCGTCTTTTTCGACGGTTTTGCCAACCAAACGGATTTTATCGTATCCGACAAATTGTTTTACACTGTCGATTGCGGCTTGAGTAGGCGCTTGAGAGTTGTCGAACCCAAATCCCCAAAGGTTAACCAATGGTGCGCAAGTTATGTCGAAAGCTCCATCGGATTGTCGGGAAATTTCTTGTGACTGGTTGAAGACCTTAACAAACCAATCGTCGACTTCTACCGGAATATTGTGATTTACTTTATAGATTATCGAATTTTCATTAAAAGGATTCAATGATAAATCGAAAGCATTTAATACAGAATCTATTTCAGCATCGAGCGGTTTTTCGTATTCGTATTTGATATGGAAAGTTGTACGGAATATTTCTCCCTGACACAAATAATACCGCTTTGTTTCTTTGCAAGATACAAGCAATGTTATGCACAAAAAAAGTAGCAGTGTTTTTTTAATCATGGAGTTATTTTTATTTTCCGGTTATTCCCATTCAATCGTTGCCGGTGGTTTGGAACTAATATCGTAAACCACACGATTAACTCCTTTTACCTTGTTGATAATTTCGTTCGATACTTTTGCCAAAAAATCGTAAGGCAAACGCACCCAATCGGCTGTCATGGCATCGGTTGAAGAAACCGATCTGAGGGCAACTGCGTTTTCATAAGTGCGTTCATCTCCCATTACTCCTACGGACTGTACGGGCAACAGGATTACTCCGGCTTGCCAAACTTTGTCGTACAAATCCCAAGCGCGTAATTCTTTGATAAACACATCGTCGGCATCTTGCAATACGCGAACTTTTTCAGGTGTAATATCGCCCAAGATACGAACGCCCAAACCGGGGCCGGGGAAAGGATGACGATTAATCAGATGAGGCATCATGCCTAATTCGCGACCAACATTCCGAACTTCATCTTTAAATAGCAATTTCAAAGGTTCTACTAATTTAAGATTCATTTTTTCGGGAAGACCTCCGACGTTGTGGTGTGATTTGATAACCGTTCCGGTGATAGATAACGATTCGATAATATCAGGATAGATGGTGCCTTGTCCCAACCATTTCACATCTTTGAGTTTGTGAGCTTCTTCGTCAAAAACATCAATAAATCCTTTACCTATAATTTTGCGTTTCTTTTCAGGGTCGGTTACTCCGGCTAATTCTTTGTAGAAACGGGCTTTTGCATCTATTCCAATAACGTGCAGACCCAAATGTTCATAGTCTTTCAGCACATTTTCGAACTCGTTTTTACGCAATAAACCATGGTCGACAAAAATACAAGTCAGATTTTTACCTATTGCTTTATTTAAAAGTACAGCAGTAACAGACGAATCAACACCGCCCGACAGAGCTAAGATGACTTTATCATTGCCCAACTGCGCTTTCAATTCTTCGACGGTGTGTTCGATGAACGAAGCCGGTGTCCAATTTTTTTTCATTCCGCAAATGCCGATGAAATTATCTAAAATCAAAGTACCGTCTTCCGAATGAAAAACTTCGGGATGAAACTGTACGCCCCATGTTTGTTCATCTTCTATTTTATAAGCCGCAGCTGCTACATCATTTGTCTTTGCAATAATCTTAAAGTTTGCAGGTAATTGAGTGATTGTATCTCCGTGCGACATCCAAACTTCCGATTGAGCTTTGATATTTTTGAGCAGTAAATTATCCTTATCTACAGGAGTTAATACTGCTCTGCCGTATTCTCTTGAATTGCCTTTTTCTACTTTTCCGCCTGATATGTAAGCCAAATATTGGGCGCCATAGCAAATTCCCAACATCGGATATTTTCCTTTAATTTCCGATAAATTCGGCTTGAATGCTTCTTTGTCGTTAACCGAAAACGGACTTCCCGAAAGAATAACACCTTTCACAGATTTATCATCTTCAGGAAACTTATTATAAGGAACGATTTCGCAGTAAACATTTAATTCTCTTAAACGACGTCCGATAAGTTGAGTTGTTTGGGAGCCAAAATCAAGAACGATAATTTTTTCTTGCATATTTTATTTGTATTTAGGGGTCGTATTGTTATTTTATCTGCAAAAGTACGAAATTCATTTAAAAATATCGCTTTCCTGTGAACAATATCCGGAGATTTTTGTTTTACTTTGTAGAGAGCATTATTAATCTTATTTAAATTTATTGTTATATGAAATCAGGTAATTCAAAATTAATCCTCGGATTAGTCATCGGTGCCGCTGTTGGTGCTGCAGCTTGTTATTTAATGAACAAGGAAAACAGAGAAGAATTGTTGGATCAGATCAATGAAACTGTCGACAGAGCAAAAAAGAAAATCGGAAAAGCGATTGATCAAGGTATCGAAGAACTCGACTGTGCAGTCGATAAGGTAAACACTTTGGCCCAAACCGCTGTAAGTAGAGTTAAAGCCGGTAATATAGAGGCCGGAGACGAATAATGGAAAAGAACTTCAACACCCTGTTTGCGGACATTAAAAAAGATTTAACAGCTTATATAACATTAAAGTTGGAAGTTCTTAAGCTTGATGTTTATGAAAAATCGAGCGTATTTTCTTCTTTATTGTTATATGGGCTAATCTTATTATTGGTCGTATTTTTTGCTTTTTTATTCCTTTTCCTTGCATTAGGACTTTATCTCGGACAACTTCTCGACAGTTTCGGGACGGGGATGGTTTTAGTCGCTGTTTTGTATGTAATTGCTTTTGTCGTATTACTTTGGCAAAGAAAAAAGATACAAAATTGGTTAATCAATTTATTTGTTCAACAAATAATTCAGACAGAAGACAATGAACACAAAAGTGAATAAAATATCAGCTATTGAGCAATTAAGAATAAAAAAAGCGCGCCTGAGAGCTGAAGAACAAGGACATCTTCACGAATTAGACAAGCATTTCACTTATTTGCATGAGAATTTTGGCTCTTTGTTGATAGATTCCGGTTGGACTGTCATCAAAGCTCAACTTCCTCCGTTTGTGCAGGAGTTATTGCCGGGAGGGAATACTTCCAAGGCGATAGAACCTTCTCATAAACCGGTTAGTGCTTTTGCGGAAAAATATCCGCATATTAGCGCATTGACTGACCAGGCAATTAATATTGCGCCTATTATATTCAATGGATTAAAACCCATACTTATTTCTTTCGCTTTGAAAAAAGCAAAAAAACTTATTTTCAAATAAAAAAAGTTCTATATAATTTGCCATTCAATTGATTTTCTATAATTTTGAACCCAATCCCGATATTGGGACAAAATCTTAATGTTTTATTTTTTTAACCTCAAATTAAAAGTTTATCATTATGGCAATTAACAAAGTTATTTTAGTAGGAAATGTCGGAAAAGATCCGGAAGTAAGGTATTTCGACAACGGTGGTGCTGTGGCTAATTTTACGTTGGCGACAACGGAACGCGGATATACCGCTGCAAACGGAACGGTTGTTCCCGATCGAACAGAGTGGCACAATATTGTATTGTGGCGTGCATTGGCCGAAATTGCGGAAAAATATGTACGCAAAGGTGCGAAATTGTATGTAGAAGGAAAAATCCGTACTCGCTCGTATGATGATGCATCCGGAAATAAACGGTATGTAACTGAGATATACGCTGATAATATGGAATTGTTAGACAGGAAACCGGAAGGGCAACAAGGGCCTCCGCCACCGCTGCAACCTTCTCAGCCGGCACAAGCAACACAACAACAATCTGTACCGACTGTATCAACTCCCGTAACTCCTTTTAATGAAGGAGAAAAAGACGATTTACCCTTTTAAATGAATGAACGCGGATAACGCAGATGACGCGGATACGCGCGGATAAATATTTTTAATCCGTGTAAATCTGCGTTATCCGCGTCATCCGCGTTCTAATTTTTAATACAATTCTCATGATTTTTTTCGTTATTCTGTTTTTCGCTTTTATCTTCATTGTGTTTTCCGGATTTCTTTCGGGGGCAGAAACGGCTTTTTTTGCGCTGTCGGCATCCGATAAAGAAATATTGGATAAAGAAGAAACCTCTTCTTCAAAAACAATCAACCAACTGCTTGAACGGCCGGATTATTTGCTGGCTACGATTCTTATATTTAATGTTCTGTTAGTGCTTTTAGTAGTCGTTTTGGGCGTTTATTCATGTCAAAAACTGCTCACTTTTGATGCTAATCCTTCGTTGATATTTTGGGTTGAAGTGGCTTGTTGGGTTGCGTTGGTTGTCGTATTCGGAGAAATTATTCCAAGGTTATATGCCAAGAAAAATCCATTGAAACTGCTTTATTTGACTGCTTCTACGATAAAAACATTGGAACTTTTGTGTCGTCCGTTATCCAAATTGGTTATCAATACAACTAACTTGATTGACAAATCTTTAGAAAAGAAATCGGTAGATCTGTCGGTTGAAGAACTGTCTAAAGTATTACAATCCAGTTCGGAAGAAATATCGGAAGAAAAAGAAATACTCGAAGGGATTATCAGTTTGCACAACAAAACGGCTGTTGAAATTATGACTCCCCGATTGGATATTGCCGATATAGACATCAAATCCAATTTCAAGCAAGTCATTGATTATGCGATTAATATCGGTTATTCAAGAATTCCGGTATATTCGAAGACTCAAGATGATATCAAAGGGATTTTATACCTGAAAGATTTACTTCCTTATATCGATAAGCCGGAAACTTTTCGTTGGCAAAGCTTGATTCGTTCTGCTTTTTTTGTCCCGGAAACAAAGAAAATAGACGACTTGCTGGAGGAATTCCAAACGAACAAAATTCACTTGGCTGTTGTTGTTGATGAGTTCGGAGGCACTTCCGGAATTGTTACGGTAGAAGATATTTTGGAAGAAATTGTAGGTGAAATCGACGATGAGTATGATGATGAAGTAAATCCCAAATTTGAGAAACTTCAAGATGGAGCTTTTTTATTCGAGGCCAAAATTTCGTTGGCTGATTTCTTCAAAATCACTGAAATTGACCCCAAAGAATTCGAAAAACAAACCGTAGATGTAGATACGCTTGCCGGATTGGTTTTGGAATTGAAAGGAGATTTTCCGAAAACGGATGAAATTATCTCGTATAATTCATATCGTTTTGAAGTGTCTGATATTAACGAACGGAGAATTCAGAAAGTTAAATTCTACAGAGAAACCGAAGATGAATAAATCTTTTTTTTGTCTTGCTTTTTTTTGTCTTTGTTTATTATTTTCCTGTTCAAATCAGGTTCCCAAGTCTTATGGTCATTTCCGGATTGACTTACCTGAGCATCGGTATGAAAGATTTACCAAATATCCGTATTTTAGTTTCGACCTTTCTGTGTATGCCAACGTTGAGCCTGTGATTGGTGCAACTAAAGGCGAGTGGTTTAATATTCATTATCCGGCTTTTAATGCCATAATATATGCCAGTTATTTTCCTATAAAACCGGATCAATTAAATGCTTTTCTGGAAGAAAATCACAAGCTTGTATACCGGCATGCGGTGAAAGCGAATGATATTATAGAGCAACGGTTTTCCAACCCTGAAAATAGGGTTTACGGTGTTTTATATCATATAGAAGGCAATGTTGCCTCTCCGCTACAATTTATGCTAACCGACAGTTCTTCTCATTTTTTTCGTGCCTCTTTATTATTCAACACCGTTGTTAACCAAGATTCCATTGCCCCGGTTTTAGCTTATATAAAAGAAGATGTCATGCGATTGATTGAATCTTTTGAGTGGGGAAAATAAAAAAAAGCTGCCCTTTTGAGGCAGCTTTCATTATTTTCAAGAATTTATCTTCTTATTTTAATATCTTAACAACTTCGTTAGAACCGTTGATTTTCAAAATATAAACACCATTTGCCAAACCGGCAGCTGATAAAGTATAAGTTCCACTTGCATTCAATTTGTGGTCACCTACTTTTTGACCGGCGATGTTGTAAACTTCAACAGAAGTAGCTGTAGCCGGATATTTCAAGATGAAATCATTACCACTGCGAGATACAGAAGTAGGCTCAACTTTTGAAGAAGAAATGCCAAGACCTCCGTCTCCTTGGATAACCGGTATACTTAATGTAACACCATAAGAACCTACAACTATATTACCTTTACGTCCGCTAACTCCTGCAGGCAAAGCAGATGCTTTGGCATATAACATAATCACATTATAGTCTTCAAAGTATTCATTATCAAATTCATAATCTACAATCCAACTTGGCATGTCTTCAATCCATACATCATCGACATCAAATGACGATACTATGTCTATATCATTGTATGCAACTGTTCCCTCCTGTGCAGTTATACCCCAACCGCCTTCTATCGGAAATACTACTTCAGTGAGATCTTCATCATAAAGTGCTAAGCAATTGAAAATACCATTGAATTGAATATACAAATCAGCTCTGGGGGTATTAGGTTCATTTGAAAAACCAAAAGTTGCTACCTTATCTCCATGCAGAGTATAAGAAGAACCAGGTAAACTACCATTTACACCCATCAGGACGGTAAAATCCCATGTAGAATCAAATCCGGAAAGAACAACAGCTACAGGAGCTTGTGTGCCTAATACTAATGGTTTGTCAATAATGAATCCATCTTCTTCCACTTGAAAAGTAAAGATAAAAGCACCTTGTGAATTATATGTTTCTATAAATTCATTGGTTGTTGATTCTGCGATTAAATCTCCAAACTCGCCATCTTCAGTAAGATAAAAAAATTGTATTTTCAAATTTCCTCCTGCCGGCACTGCTGTTCCGTCGGTGAAAGCCAAAACGCTGACACTTTCAGCATAAAGCGGAGATGCCATTTGAGGTAGAATCTGCATAATGCCGGTACATGCGCCATATTGAGGATGGATAAAAGTAGAAGAGAATCCTCCGGCACCGGTAAAACCACTATAAAGATTTCCGCTGGCAGGTCTATTCATATGCATATTAGCCAATGTTAACGGAGGATATTCTTCTAAATCCCCTAGAAATGTACCATCCTCTGCCGGCTCGTCTCTCTCCACATTTCCCGCATACATAACTCGATACGTGACGCCTTGTCCTAATTGATAGGTTGAACTTCCACCTGCAGCAGTAGCTTTTACTATGGGTATATTATAATAATATCCAGCAGGTATAATATCATTAAACCAATGCAAAACTCCATTAGCGTCTGTCTCACCTGTTAAAGGTTTGTCGCCGGATGACGTAGGTAATACCCAAGAAAATACAGCAGATTGAGTATCCGAATAAGGTTCAAAATCAAGTGTCACTTGTGCAGGAGCGTACATGAAAAGAACATTACTATAAGCCTTATAATCTCTTGTAAAGCTGTTAAAAAGTGTTCCATCCGGGCGCAAATACTGAGCTGTTGGGGCAGCTTGTGGAGCATTTTGGAGAGCCTGAATAGCTTCTTGCACGCTGTTGAATGAAGTTACAACTACTTCATCATCGCTTAATGTTGCTTTTACTTGTTGAATTTCAGCTTTCTGTAAATTCAAATCGTTTTTACTAACCGTGTTAGACACAGAGTTATTTAACCCTTTTGAAGTTAAATGTGAACTTTTCACTTGTGCAAAGCTTACTGAAACAGTAAGTGCAAAAATTAATAAAAGGTAAATCTTTTTCATTTCTCAAAAAATTAATTATTAAAAATATACATTTATTAGAATTTTAATTTGCTATTAAATCAAACCATTTGTTCGGATCAGTTGTACTGGTAAGACGCATCTTGATTGATGTCAAGGCATATCCTTGTATTTCGAACTTATATGATCCTTTAATTAATTCTACGAACTCGGAAACTCCGTTATAGGTATTATAATAGATTTGTCCGTTGCGGTCAAAACTTCCCGTAAAACCATTGAATGCAAAATTAATTTCAGAATCATTTATCTTTGTCATTGTAAAATTCAAGAAACCCTCAATGTTATTTCCACCGGTTCTTGACGTACGAATAGCAAGCGAAGGTCCCCAATTTCTATCATTAACAAATTGAATATAATCTAATCTGCGCGACTGTGCTATTACACCATTGTTTACGGCAGTGAATGCACTTTTTATAGAGGTACTCATACTGGCATCCGAATTGATAAATGCCATACCCCTGCGATTGTTGATAAAAGAGAAAAAGAAGTCTGCAGGAAAAAGCGATGTTATCTTGGCGTTTTCTCCTTTATCCACGCAAAGCAACTCGTTTTTATCTTCACTCAAATGAAAATCTCGAATTTTTGCACCATTTACTTCCCATATCTTTGAGAATTGAATCCCCTTGTCTGTTACAATAAAAGGTATTCTTTCATTCTCTGTGATAGCATCACCGCCTTCGGGTACTTTTAAAAAAGTGTGAGAAAAACCATTGTCTAATGTATATACAAAACCGTTTACCGTCAATAAAATTCGAGAAACGCTTCTATTAAACATCAAATTGCTGATTTCATCCAGTTTTTTAAAATAATCTACCCAATTTTGATCTTCAGGGAGACGAGTTAAATCCATATACACTCCTCTTTTCGCTCCTTTCAATATAATTTTGTCAGGCGAGGTTCTCATAACAATAAACTCGTAATCACCTTCCATACCTAATCCATCAGGATCTTCCGGATTAGAAAACACATGAAGTATTGGATTCTTAGTATCAAATGTCAGCACAGGGCCATTGCTGCCAACCATTTGGAAAAGAGAAACAGAATCTTTGTATTGATTGCTTGTAAATTGATTCTTAGCTGCTATCCGCACTGAACTGTTTTTGTCAAAATTCATCAACAAAGTATATCCTATCTGATCGTCGGTAGGAAAATAATTCAACACCCAACCATTTGGAGAACTCGTGAGCAAGTCGAAATATTCGGCTAAAGCTATATTCATTCTTTGTGCAGCAGATTTCTCAAAAATATCTTCTTCTTCAAAAAAACAGGAAGTCAGGCTTGTTAGGCTCAAACATCCGATAAGTATCAATGATTTTATATTTTTCATAAACTTTAATTATTTTCTTAATGACATATTAATCGAGAGGATAATTATCCGTCAATTGTCTTCTAAGCGAATCTATCGGAATATTAGCTTGCCGTATTTGCACTTCGTCGCGCAATGCATCCAATTCGACATTCCATTCACCACGCAACCATCTTTTACACATATCGAGTTTTGTTTCAATAAGTTCGCGACCATTTACGTCAGGGTCAAGTTGAATAGAAGCCATAGTAAGAATATGATTCCATTGTGCATCGGTTGATACAATGTAAACGGCAATTGTTTCTACAAAATCTTCCTCTGGGGCAGCACTGGCATAGGGGCTTACAAATCCTAATGACCAAGCTTCTTCTTTTGACCGTTCTTGCCATGAAAATGGTTCATAAAAATTGGGCGATAACAGTCTAAAATCTCTCGGGAGAGGTATTCTTTGGTGCAATATATGCCCAAACTCGTGATGCATAGTTTTGAAAAAATGCTCATTTGCAAAATCCATGTTTTCGAGACTCAACTCGTTGCATTGAGTCAATGTAACTTTCAAACCACCTTCTGCTGATCCCAAAACCAAAGTCCCGTTAGCCGGATTAAATTGAGCAGAACCTATTAAGTGAATAATACGGGGGCCGAATTCTTTCAGAAAATCTTCACGTACCACTTTTGCGTAAACATCAAACCACAAGTATTTCACCAAAACCGCCATGTCGATTGATTTCTCATAAGAAGTAGGAATTACATTGTAGTTCATATCTGTTCCAACGTCTTCTAGGCGATATCGGAATTGTAAATTATAGGGTATCAAATAATTATCGAACAACCAACGATCGAACAAAAAAGAATAAGCGGTGGGATCGGGTCCGTCATACTCAGGGTCAATAAAAATACTTTCCGGATCCAACTCATCATTCCGACAGGAAGTAAACAGCGATAAACCTCCCAAAATTAACACTAAAACAAAAATATATCTTTTCATAACAAACATTTTAAAAGGTTATTCCACTTCTACATTTGGAGAAACTAATAATATATAAGCATCCTCAGGCAACTCCTCCACTTTTATACGACGGTCATTCGGTTCCATACCGGCGGCGATCACTTCTGCCGGAAGTTGCAAAGCCCGGCGAGGATCATCCCAAGTTAGAGTTTCCACACGTGATGTTCCGATTTTGTGCTCAAGTTCTATACCATAACGTTTAACATCAAACCACCGCATGCCATTGGAAATGGTTTCGATTCTTCGAAAATGGAGTACACAATGCAAGAAATATTCTTGTCGCTCGGAAATTGTCCATGCCGGATCCATTTTCGTCGTGTTTAATGTTTTTACAAGTAAAGTTTGAGTAGGTCGGTAAAGCGATTGAATAGCAGCTTCAGTAAATGGGGAAAAAGTTGCTTGGGTAGGAAGATTTTGCCGGGCTTTATCCCAGACTTTCAAATCTTCTAACGCTTTATCAAATCTTTCTTGATAAATATAAGCTTCTGCCCTGCAAAGCAAAGTTTCTTCCGCTGTAAATTCGGGACGAACAATGCGAGGATAGCCAATACCTGCAATTTTATCGGTATACTCAAAAAGTTCACCGACTGCAGCCAAGAAAAATACACCGTATTCTTGTCCCATCCAACTAATATACAAGCGCCCTCTGAAACAAGGATGAGAGCCCGACCATGTTGGTCCTCGACTATAGATAGTTCCGTTTAATGCATCCCGATTGATGGCATATCTTGGACTTGAATTATATCGCCGCGCAAATATCGAGTGAGTCGCTATTAACATGAGATTACTGGTTTCTGCTGCATTTATCCATTCTAATCTCTGTGCCATTGATGTCGGAAAGGTTATACTCCACCATTTTCGCATCATCAACGCCGGATTGGGCTCCAAAACTGCACTCGCATATTCAATAGCTTTATCGTAGTCTTTTTTGAAGAGAAAGAAACGAGCGGCAAAAGCATTGGCGGCAGCTCTGTTAAAGTGATATTTAGGCACTTCGTACATTGCATCATTAATTAAGGGTAAACCTGCCAGCAAATCTTTTTCAATGAGTTTATAAACCGAATCCACGGAAATACGTTCTTTAATAACCATCACTTTCCGTTCCGGCTCGGTTATATAAGGAATACCGGGATCGTTGGCGCTCAATTTTTCATTTCTATAAGCTTGTGCAAATACATTGACCAAAATAAAATGATTGTAAGCTCTGATTAATAAGGCTTCGCCTTTTTGAGCCCTGACTTCACTGCCGCGTCCTTCTTCTTCAAATTTTTTAATCGCTTCCAAAGCGTGGTTAGCCACAGCTATGGCATGATAAGCACCCACCCAAACTTCGGAAGGACTATCTTGTTGATCAGAAGAAACCACATCTTCCCAGGCATAAACTTCGTCATCCATTTTATTGAAAGCGGGCACATTATGCCGCATCCCTTTATCATCCGGAGAATTATTATCAATCACGTTATCGGAAGACAATTCTCCCAACAACGCATAATTTCCCTCGGAATAACCATTTACCAGCAATAGAGAAACTTGTTTGGGAGTTTTTATTTCCGCCCTGTTATCAGGCAATTTATCCAAAAAATCGTCACACGAAACCCCTGCTAACCCTATCAATACTATCAAAATATAACTAAATCTTTTCATTTGTTTTCGTATTTAATTCATTTAACGATTAAATTCCTAATCGCAATGTAAATGTAACTTGTTTAGGCATCGGAGTTGCAACTCCTCCGCTGTTGAAAAATTCGGGATCTTGCCCGTTTAACTTTTTATCTGCATACAACAAGAACAACTTTGTAGTCTGTATTTTTACAGAAGCATTTGAAACTCTCATTTTTTGTGCAATTGCATTAGGGAGATCATACGTCAGTGAAACTTCCTGTAGCCGGATAAAATCGCCTTTAGCAATGCGTTGGGTAGAATAATTGTAAGAATTGTAAGCATACGACAAGTACTGGTCGTTATGTACTTGACGCCGGCTGGCTATTGCCGGAATGTTTGTCTTATCTTCGTCTCCCGGCAAAACCCATCGGTTTTTAAATTCTTTCGGCATAGACATTACATCCGTATAAGCAGCGCGGAAATACGGATCCAATCGAATAACATTTCCAAACGAATAAGTTAAAAAGACATTTAAACGGAAACGTTTGTAATTCAATAAATTGCCAAAACCTCCGGTAATAGGAGGATCCACCGGACCTTCATATACCAAGAAACCGATTTTGTCAAATTCCTGAAAATTCATATCCGATATCGTTTCTTCATTATCCTGATTAATGAATTGAGGCAACCCTTCGTCATTCAAACCTATAAAAGGAATGGAAAATACAGCGCGTTGAGGATACCCCTGTAAAGGCAAACCGACACCTTGTACCATCCCTATAACTTGAGAGCGTGATTCCAAGGCGGTGATTTTAGTTCTTGCATTTGAAAAGGTAAAATCGGTAGTCCATGTAAAATCTTTTGTTCTTATATTTGTCGTAGAAAGAGTAAGTTCTACTCCATGCGATTCCATTGTGGCGACATTGGCATATTTGAGTGTAAATCCTCCCAATCCCGGAGTATATATTTTACCAATCAGATCGTAATTGTTACGCTTATACACGTCAGCCGATAAATTAATCCGGTTATCCAAAAAACCTAAATCAGCACCCACATTGAATTCGTGTTTCTTTTCGTAGGTTAATTCCGAATTTTCGATATCTGCAAGCTCCAATCCCAATTCCTGAACTGACGAAAGAGGGCGCCAAGGTTTAAATGGGCGATAAATCGGTGTTGAATTGGTAAGGAAAGCAGGGCCGGCATCGGCTGTCAATGAAAAAGATGCCCGCAAAGTGGCGTGTGACAGAATTTGATTTGCAAACCAACTTTCTTCATGTATATTCCATGCGGTACCAATGTTCCAAGTAGGCAACCAGCGTGATTGACGTGCTTTTCCCAAACGGTTGGTTCCTTCGTAACGTCCGGTAAGACTTAATACATAACGTCCTTTGAATGAATAAGAGCCTTGTGAGAAAAAAGCTACGTTACGTCTGCATGTCCACGTATTCGAATAATAATCGCTATTTTCTTCGCTTTGTTGCTTAAATAACCGAGGTTCAATAAACGGAATGCCACCATTATCGTAAACGAATCCCCAACCTTCAAAATAAACATCAGTTCGATCGGTTGAATTGATTTCCGTACCTCCGAATAAATTGAATATATGAATATCATTTATAGTGCTTGAGTATTGTGCAGAAGCTCGAAAGTCAAGTGAAGAAAGTCTATTTAAGAAAAGTTTATAAATACCTCCTTGTGGCAGAACGGTTTCCGGTACTGCATTTGCATCATCCGGATCGGTATATAAGAATGGGTTTATATCACGAATTGTCGAATTTCTCGGAATAATTCCCGCACGATAAGCATTCGCCTGATTAGAATGATCTTTTATAAAATGCTCTCGTGTAACGTTTTGATGACGATATGAAACTAATGATTTAAGTTCTAATCCTTTAATTGGTTTCCAACCCAATTCTCCTTGAAATTTTACATCAGTAATTCCAAACTCAAGATAATTATTCTCCAATTCCTGAAATATATTGAAATTAGCGAAGTTACGGGTTGATGGGTCATTAGGATCCATTGTTCTCGAAGTATTCAATGCAAAACTGTAGGGATTGATGTCGAAATTCCGTCTAACTTCTCCCCGTACCACATCTACGTCCTGATTCAGGGTTCCCGGAGCTTTTTGTTTTCGATACGAATCATTGCTTAATAATGTCAACTGTAGTGTTTTAGACAAATCATAAGTGACGTTTGCATTCAATGTGTAACGATTAACTCCGCTGGCAAGTTCCCATCCCGGATCGTGCATAATCGACATGGATACATAAGAACGAGCCCTTTCTGTTCCATTGGAAATACTGATGGCATGATTCTGCTGGATGCTATTATTAAATAACAATCCAAACCAGTCTGTATTTCTGTATTCAGCCTCACGTAAATAGGCATTCATTGCAGTTTCAGTGAACGGGATTCCATACGTTCCGGTTTCTCTGTCGTATGTATCTACCAAATGATACATTCTTCCATATACTCCCGAACTGGCACTATTAGCAATTTGGGCGAACTCCAACCATCCTTTTGCTTCCATTTCTTTATAAATACCCATTTGTTCCTGAGAATTTGCTATGTTGAAATCACGATAACTGGGTTTCAAACGATAAGTAAATTCGCCGGTATAATTAAGGGTGCTGGCGCCTGCTTTTCCTTTTTTGGTTGTGATTACAACTACACCCGCCATAGCACGCGCACCATAAATTGAGGTTGCAGAACCATCTTTTAAGATTTGAAAACTTTCAATATCATCGGCGTTAATACCTGCAATAGCAGAAGATATTAATGTTATGGCATCTCCGGAAGATAATTGGTCGGCAGATATATCAACGGCATCTTCCATAATAACTCCGTCAACAACCCATAGAGGGCGAGAACTTCCGTAGATAGAGGTGGCACCGCGAACGCGAATTTTAGGAGCCGTACCGAATGTTCCTGATACGTTTTGAACAGACACCCCTGCTACACGACCTTCCAATGAGCGTGAAATATCCGCTACTCCATCTAATTTTGCTTTAGATGCATCGATTTTGGTAGTTGCTCCGGTAAACAAGCGTTTATCTTGATTAAGCATACCGGTTACTACTACTTCGGTCAACATTTTACTGTCTTCGCTTAAAACGATTTCCATTCTCGGTTTAATTGCCGCCTCTTTGGTTTGCATTCCCAAATAAGAGAATACTAACGTTTTGGAGCCGGCGGGCACAGATAAAGAAAAATTTCCTTCAAAATCTGTAATTGTTCCGACAGTTTTGTGTTCTTTCACTTGTACAGACGCTCCAATAATGGGTTCTCTGTCTGTTTCAGAAATTACTCGTCCTGTTACTGTTGTTTGTGCAAAAGAAGTAACAGAAAAGAAGAGAAGATTAAAGAATAAAATTAAATTTCCTTTCATTTTTTGAACATTTTTCAAATAAAGATGGCAAATTAAACTAAAAATAACTAAATATGCAACAGTTTTATATTAATTTTTTACTTTTTTATAAAATTCAAGTAAACTGGTTTATTTAACTGTATTTCTTTGCCTAAATCGTGTAATAAACCCGTTTGTTTGTCGATATTGAAAATCTGAATGTTATTGCTGTCTCTATTGGCTACCAACAAAAATTTGCCATTGGGTGTTATTGTAAAATTGCGAGGGTGAATGCCGGTCGTCTGATAGCCTATGAAGTTAAGTAATCCGGTGTTTTCATCCACATTGAAAATAGCAATTCCATCTGATTGTAATCTATTGGACGAGTAGAGAAATTTTCCGTCGGGCGATAAATGAATGTCGGCACTTCCTTTCTTTTCTGTACTTGAAGTCGTATCGGATGCAATATATTGAATGGGATTCATTATTCCATCATCATAACTAAATGCAGTTACTCTACCGG
>JAIRVZ010000097.1 GCA_031253625.1 Dysgonamonadaceae bacterium | reverse complement strand
TCAGATATCCCTACCCAGCACAAATCAAGCTGTCGCGATTTTGAAGAACAGGCATAAATTTGTGCCTGGATATACTGTCTTTGTTTTATTGACAATATCACAAATATTTGCTACAGCCTTACAACTTCTTTCATTAGCGAGAGGATATAAATTAATCATCAGTAAATCATTCACGAGGTCAACCTCTATATTTACAGATGTAAGGATAATGGACTTAATCAGCGCTCTAATCTCTTGATTTGCCCGCTTGTAGTATGGAGCAAGCAGACGGGAAAAAGCGGTTTCCGCACGATAACAAATCATCTTTATTAAATTCTGTAATGCTTTACTTTCCTTGTTTAGCCGGTTGTAACGAATAGCTTCCGGCATCTGACCAAGTGGTATTTTGTATGGGATGTTTTTTCGCTCGTTAACCATTTTTTCTACTCCAAGTTCAATTTGTCTTATATCTTCAATCAGTTCCAATCTGGTTTTCATCCATTTTCTGTCCTCTTTCTCATCATGATGCCGGAGATTTTGCTGTTCATATTCATATAATTTTGCTTTTCTTCGACTGAGCTTTTCCCGTTCTTTCTTTATCCGGTAAGTGATATTGTTGTATTCCTGATTAACTATTCTTATATCTTTATCTATTTCATCGATTGAATATTGTATTATTTTATCCAAAGCATATTCCTGTCTCATGTAACGAAAAAAATTTTCCTGTACCCACCGGGCGAACATATGGGAGGCAATCATTACTGTCGATAAAATTTTGTTGGTGGTAATAATACTGGTTTGGTGACCGTCCCGTGAAAGTTTACGAACTTCCCGCATGTTGCATTTGTCGTGGGAAAATTCCTGTTCGTGGAGTTTCATTTTCGTTTCTCCCAATGAGGTGACGACTTCATAATCTGTAAATAAATCTTCACTCCACTGGTCTTTTACGTTTTTTCGATACGTAATTACAGCTATACGGTAAGTATTCCACAACTGCGCAAACAAGGCCGGAGACCAGGCTTCCCGGTCAAATACCAGCGTAAAAACAGGCTCTTCCTCGCATTCATCCATGGCTCTCTGCTGTTCTAACGATACCTGATGTAATTTCAGAAGTTCGGGTACAATTTCATTGAGAAGCATTTCTCCCATTTTTTCGTTGACTTCTGCTGTGACGAAAAAATAAGGATTCCCATCGGATGCGTTTATCCAAAATTCCATCATTCCGGGAAGACACAAGCGTTGACGGCTGACATGTTTCTTGCCCAGGTTAGCTAAGTAACCGTGATACACCTGTACATGACCATCAATATAATATAACTCCGGCTTTTCTTCATCCATCCAGTTTTTGGAAAGAGCTGCCATCCATTCCCCTGTATGGCCCTGTGAGGTTATTTCCCGAATCATGCTGCGAAGAGTATTCACTTCAGGGATGCGGTCATAACCAATTAATTTGCCTAATTCTCCCGGAGAATAGTGTTTGATTGCCTCAAAACTCTTTATCCGGCATAGATAGAGGAAGGCTATAAGTATAAAAAGATTATCAAAGCTGTAATATCCTGCGATGCGTTGATTGTAATGATGGCGATAACTCAATAAACCGCATTCAAGCAGGAAAGGAAGAAGGAGCAGAACGCCTCCAAAAGGCAATGATTCACACGATTCAAACCGTACCGGCGCTTCACTCGACAGACCAAAGGCACACAGCAGCCGTTCCTCTATTCGCGTGGCTCCCATCCCTAAACACTTAGCTGAATGAATGTCCCGCCGGATACGCTCACTGGGGGCGCTTAATGATGAAGGTAATCCGCCTGCAGAACAGGAGTTTTTTTTAATGTGCCCTTCTTGATGTGATACGCAATGGCCGATTCGCTGATGTCATGGCGTTGGGCGATCCGGTACATACTTAACCCCTGATCCAACTCGCTCTGAATGGATGATAATTTTACCTGGGTCATCTTGTAGCATTGTCCACGTGTTTCCTTACGCTTAAAAAAATAGCTTGCCCCGTTTTCTCGATAAGACTTGGCATAACGTTCTATGTTTTTGCGACCTTCACCAAGGGCTGTACATAATTCGCTTATCATACATAATCGGTTGACTGCCAAACTTGCCAGTGAAAAACGATAACCGTTCCTGTCATCCTTAGCATGACAATAAACAGGATTACCGTTATGGAGATAATAGACTGTCCCATTCTGTTCACGGAAGCCTACCGAATCATTTATCAATTTTGTTTCTGTCGGAAAAAATGGTAACTGCATTTGCATACTCAATCTGTTTTTTTGCAAATATACGACTTTTTTACTTTTTCCTATATATGCATAAACCTGTTGATACTCAATGATTGGGTTGGGAGATCTGAATTTATTAACTTCATACAAATAAGAACTTCAATAATCACGTTTTGGGTAAAATCGCAGGGCTTACGAAAAGCACAGCACCTCGCAGGACACCGTTATATCAGTGCCACCGAAAAATACCAAATCAATAATCTTGACGGCTTGACAGACGATATTAACAACTTACACCCCTTTCAATTATAGTTTTTATGAAAAAAGATTACGAAACGATAATAACAGATTTTTTGAAATGGATTGATACGCTTGGCTACTCGGCTACGTTTATGCGTTATTGCAGGTTAAGCACACGTTCTTTTTTGGAATGGCTGGAAAACAGGCAAATAAAAAACATTAACCAACTGACAGAAAAACATATAACCGATTATCACGCTTATTTACAAAACCGCCCGAATAAGATATACAAAGGGCAAATGTTGAGTGTGGCACACTTGAATAAAAATTTTATTGTAATCGACAAGTTTTTAGAATTTTTGCTGTATTACGGTATGAAAAATGCACCTGTTCCGACAAATTACCGTATAGAAACGAAAAAACAGGAACGACCGCCAAAGGTTGAAACGCTGTTAAATACAAGTTATAAGGCAATTTTAGAAGAATACGCCGTTTGGCTCGATACGTTGGGCTATGCTGAAAGCGTTGTTATTTACGGCAAACGCTATATCCGAATGTTCTTTGAATGGTTGGAAAAAAAGCAAATGCAAAATATCAATCAACTGACAAACAAAATAATAAACGAATATCACGCCTATTTAGAAACCCGCCCGAATTGGAAGTACAAAGGGCG
>JAIRVZ010000093.1 GCA_031253625.1 Dysgonamonadaceae bacterium | reverse complement strand
TATCGGAAACATTACCGATACGGGCGCAAGAATATTGCGTACCTTTGCGGAAGCAATTTATTAAGACTATCTATGGAAAATAAAATGGTAAAAATCATTGTCGTTGACGACCATCGTTTGTTTCGTATCGGTTTGAAAGCGGCGTTTTCGGCAAGTCATCCGGAGATTGTTATTGTCGGTGAAGCCGATTGTGGCGATGCTCTGTTTCGTTTGCCTGTATTGCCAACCGCCGACATCGTCCTGCTCGACATTAACCTGCCCGACATCAACGGAGCGGCAATTGCCCGTCGTCTGCGACAAGAGTATCCGGCGTTGAAAATCCTTGCGGTATCAGCCGAAAACACAGCAGAAACAGTGCAAACCATGCTCGAAACAGGAATAGACGGCTTCATCAGCAAACAGCGCGGCGACACCGACGAACTCGCCGAAGCCATACATGCCATAATGGACGGATTGGAGTATTTCGGGCGCGACATATCTTCCATAATATATGGCGTCTATGTGGCAAAAAAGAAAAGCACCACCGTTACACAAGAATTTACCGAACGTGAAAAAGAGGTTATCATCGCCTGTCGCGACGGGTTGTTGTGTAAGGAGATAGCCGTTAGGTTAGGTATCTCCGTTCGCACCGTAAACACACATAAAGAAAAAATATTTCAAAAACTCGGTATCAACAACACCATGGAAATGGTGCAGTATGCGCTGAAACATGGGGTGATTAGGATTGAATGAATGAAAATGTCTGAACCGTGTTGCGGGAGATACTGCCCTGAATCAAGTTCAGGGTAGTTCAGGACGCAATGACAATAAGATTTACAAGATTAACAGGAGTTATTAAATAAAAAAAATGAACAATGAAAACAAAAAATCTAAGGATAGTAAGTGTAGTCCTACTGCTATTATTTGGGTTCCTGTTGTTTGCAACAGGATGCAGTTCTCCCCGCAACAATGATGATAAACAAAGAAAAATCATCATAGTACCCGACACAGTCTTTGCATCACCTTCAGACTCTATGGAGTGGGTTGTGAACCATGTTATACTGCCGGTCGGTAAACGTATGCAGATTTATGAGCGATTATGTTGGCATTTTAAAGGAAATGACCCTCAAAAAGCCATTCATTTTGGAAAATCAGGTTTAGATTTGCTGAAAATAGAAGTGGTAGATTCCCTTAAAATTTTATTGAACTACAATTTGGCTTCGGTTTATATTGACATCTGTGTTTTTGATAGTGCAAAAATACACTTGGAAGAAGCTTTGCAACATGCAAAGAAAATTGAAGATGAAAATCGCGAGGCTTCTGTTTATCTCTCTTACGGACGACTGTACTCTAAAATGAATAACGACTCAACTGCAATAGAGTATTATGAAAAAGTAATACGATTGGCTGAAAAGGTTGGGAACTATTTAACACTCTCTAACGTGTTAGCCAATATTGCAATTAAACATCACAATAATGGAAATGATGAACAGGCTGAAAAATACTTATTAAGAGCGTATGAAACCTACCAAACGAAAGTTGATAATAAGGACAATCGGGTATTAGCACATATATATTTTATCTTCTCCGATATTTATCTTGTCCAAAAAAGATATGAAGAAGCGCTTGAAAACGCTCAAAAATCATTGGAATATGCTCAGTTGGGCAAGTCCAAATATTGTGAAACGGAGGCGTTACTCGAATTAGCCCAAATTCATTCAGTATATACACATCAATACAATAAGGCATTAGAGTTGGCATTTAAAGCCTTGCCTATCATAGAAGAATTGGGTAACAACTTTTCAAAAAAACGCTGTTTGCATATTATTGGCGACATCTACTATCATCGTAACGATTTTTCTAATAGCAAAATATATTATGTTCAATCCTTAGACTTGACAAGTCCTGATGATCTGGAAGGTAGAAAACTTGCTTTGCGTAGTATAATGAAAAGTTTGATAAAATTGAAGGAAACAGATGCGGCAATAGACGTTTTTACATCTCTTGATTCGCTCGGTATCGCTCTGAACAACATTAATATACAAAATACTCTTTCCGAACTCCAAGTCCGATACGAAACCGAAAAGAAAGAACAGGAAATCGAACATCAACAGCAAATCATCGCCCGGCAAAATATGAAACGCATGTTGTTGACGGGAGGTATTGCGCTTTCCGGTGTGATTCTTATCTTGCTTTGGTTTCTGCTTCGACTGCGTATCCGCCACAACCGAACATTGATCGATCGAAACAACATTCTTACCGAAATGAACGCTACCAAAGATAAATTTTTCAGCATCATCTCACACGACCTGAGAAATCCGGCAATCATGCAACGAGATGCGCTGCAACTACTCATTAAAAATGTCCGACTTTGGGACGTGGACACTGTTACCGACTATTATCACGAACTGCTGAAATCGGCAGAAGGGCAAGTAGAACTGCTTTATAACCTGCTCAACTGGGCGCAGATTCAAACTGGACGAATGACCTTTTCGCCCAATCCGTTTGCTTTTTCCATGCTTATTCCCGACATCACACTGCTTCGTAAAATGGCAGAAAACAAAGGAGTCGAATTTGACTTAAAAATACCTTACGACGCCATCGTTACCGCCGATAGCAACATATTATCTGCCATCATCCGCAACCTTCTAACCAATGCAATCAAATTTACAGAAAAAGGAGGAACGGTATCATTGGAAATTACTGCGTGTGGAGACGTTGCACGCGGAGACGTTGCACACAACGTCGCTACAATATCTCCCATCGGAAAATATACCATTACCGTAACCGACACCGGAATAGGAATGAACGAGGAACAACTTAAATATCTTTTCCAATTAGACAGCCCATACCACAGCAAAGGAACCGCCGACGAACAAGGCAGTGGATTGGGTTTAATCGTGTGCAAAGAACTACTCGAAAAACACGAAAGCGTCCTCCATGTCGAAAGTGAAAAAGGAAAAGGAAGCCGGTTTTGGTTTGAAATATAGATACGAAGGATTTAAAGATGAAAGAATTTAACAATTTAAGAAATAATAAAAATGAAAAAACCTTATGGTAATACTGCTGACCTTAGTGCGAAAAACAAAATAGATGGAATCCTCCATACAGCAAAAAAAGTACATCACTACAACGAATTACTGATTGTCCAATGCGATAGATGGCTCTCGGAAGAAGAAGGAAATAGAAATATGGAGAAAAAAATTAGAGAAAGGAGAGGGAAGCGATAGGTAAATAGTCGATCGTTTTTATAATCTTTGAACTTTAAACTCGTCCCACTTAGCCTTATCTATATATTGAAGTACCCACTGTCCACAAACAAAGTAGGCAAACCAAACAATTGTTTTTTCATCCGAAGAGATAAACCAATACTCTCTAAGTTCATCTTTTTCCTTAAATTCATATTTTGTCTTCAAAAATTCCACCACACGATTTTCAATATCCGTTGTGTTATTAAACCATATCTCGGCTGACCATAACTTCTTTTCCCCTCCAAAAAAATACGAAACAGATTCTACATTAGCGTTTTCTCCACAATAATACAACACCATAGGATTTTCCTCACACAATTCTCTTTTCTCGTAATCTTTGATTGTCTCCATGGGAACTCCCCAAATCATATACGGCTCACGGTAGATTTCTTCGCTGCTACCACCGGTAACCGTTACCTCACATGTGGCGGAAAATTTATCCGCTGTAACAGTAATTGTCGCTTTACCTTTTGCTACTCCTGTAACTTTTCCATCACCATCTATCGTGGCAATGTCTTTTTTGTCGGAGACAAAGGTACATGACGGCAAAACCGTATCGGCTGGAATGGCTACGGCTTTTAAAGTCTGCGTTCTACCCACAGCAAGGGTAATTGCAGATTGTTCAAACTTAATCCCTGTCAAAGTGGTATCTCCGGAATCATCTTTCTTGTCATCTTTTTTGCAGCCCGAAACAAGCAGCAAACTACCTACTGCGAAGCAGGCGACTATCAGCGCCACATTCTTCAAATTGAATCTGAATTTTGTCATTTTTTCAAATATTTTTTAAAACTACACTTTTTTGTTTTTTTAGAACTTTTAAACTCTTTGATTTTTCGCTGCAAAGTTACGGTATAAAAAGACACAAACATAATAAGTAAAATGACTCAATTTCTTCATTAAACTATCTCTTTGAATTATTGGTGCAAAAATACGACGACAAAAAAAATGAAATACCTCCTAAGGGGGAATAAAAATTCAAAGCGGATCATTTGTGGCAAAAAAGTCATACCTTTGCCGTATATGGAAATATGGATTATATCAACATTCCATTATAAAAATATAAATACTACCCATGATTACATTAAACAAAGACCTCGTACACAGTTTGCCGAAGAGTGAATTACATTGTCATTTAGACGGGTCGCTTCGAATAAAAACTATCATGGAACTTGCTGAACAGCAAAATGTTAAACTCCCTGCTACCAACGAACAGAAGTTGGAAAAGATATTGAAAATTGGAATGAATTGCAGCAGTTTGGTGGAATATCTGCGTCCTTTCGACATTACTTTGAGCGTTTTACAAGAGCCGGAAGCCTTGTTTCGTGCTACATACGAATTAGTGGAAGATTGTGCGGCGGAAAATGTGCGTTATTTAGAAATACGATTTGCACCGATATTGCACTCCCAAAAGGGAATGAGGCTGCACGATGGCGGTTTTAATGGTAACAGGAAATTCAGCAGTTATTGCACACACTATTCTCCAACCTTTGCGTACTATTCCCGCAACGATAGCGGCAGAGTTAGGCGAAGTATCCGCAGGAAGTCCCCATTATCAAGTCCTGTTTCTGTTAGGAATAATTCTGTTTTTAATAACATTATTTATCAATACTTGCGTGGAATATGTATCGGCAAAAAATAAAATGTAAATATGTAGTTTTTAGTTGTCAGTTGTCAGTTATCAGAACTTGGCAACTGAAAACTATAAACAGAAAACTTATGAATAATTACGAAGCAAAAAAGAGATTTATACAACGATTGGCATTCGGGCTTG
>JAIRVZ010000081.1 GCA_031253625.1 Dysgonamonadaceae bacterium | reverse complement strand
CCGGTAGGCAGGATAATACCTCCTCCAACAAGCACACAAGGAACTACACGGCTTTCGGAAAGATGGCTCCCCCACATTCGGTATATTTCGGGCTGTATTTGCAATGCAACATATTTGGTTGGAGTAGCTCGGCCAAATACATTCAATCCTAAATAATTTAGAGACCAACTGCTGAAATGGTCTGAATAACCGAAGTAGTTATAACCTACTCCTCCGCCGGCAGCGAAATACGGATTGAATTGGTAACCTACTTGAGGAGCGATTTTAACGATAGTGTAATTACTGCTGAGACTCAAACCTAAAGAGCCTCCGAAGAATAATTTACTTCTGTCGAATCCGGATGTTTGTTCTTGAGCGGAAATTGATATGCAGATAAAAAAAGCTGCAATCAAAATAGATAATCTTTTCATAACTTATGTTTCATTAATCGTTTTTTTGCTAATTTCTCGTAATCTGTACCCGGCATCCCATAATTACAATAAGGATGAATGCTGATTCCTCCGCGAGGAGTAAACAATCCGGTAACTTCGATATATTTGGGATTCATCAATTGAATCAAATCTTTCATAATGATATTCACACAATCTTCATGAAAAGCGCCATGATTGCGGAAACTGAAAAGATAAAGTTTCAAACTTTTACTTTCAACCATGTTGATGTTGGGGATATAATCTATCAAAATGGTTGCAAAATCAGGCTGCCCGGTAATGGGACAAAGACTTGTAAATTCGGGACAATTGAATCTCACCCAATAATCGTTTTCGGGATGTTTGTTTACAAATGTTTCCAACACTTCAGGTGCATAATCCTGTTTATATTCTGTTTTGCCTCCCAACAATGTTAAATTGCTCAAATCTTCATTTTTCATTCTAAACAACAAATTTGCTATTTGTCCGTGGGCTATCACCCACGGCTATAAATACTTGACCGCTATGCGGTCGGTTATTTTCTTAAATATTCTTCAAGTCCTTCATTTCTCAGTAAGCATGCCGGACATTCTCCGCAGCCTTCTGCAACAATACCGTTGTAACAAGTGAGCGTTTCGTTTTTGACAATATCAAATACACCCAATTCGTCGGCTAATGCCCATACTTCGGTTTTGTTTCGCCACATCAAAGGTGTGTGAATGATGAATTGCTCATCCATTGCCAGATTGATGGTTGTGTTGGCCGACCGGATAAACGTATCGCGACAATCGGGATAACCGCTGTAATCCGCCTCCGAAACTCCTGTTACAATATTTTTGATGCCGTGCGAACGGGCAATAACTGCTGCAAATGTAAGAAAAATAAGATTACGTCCGGGTACAAATGTATTCGGGTAAGAATCTTGTGGTTTTTCTTTATCCATAATCATATCATGATTAGTCAATGAATTTTCGGCCAATTGGCTGATAATCGTTGCATCTAATATTTGAAAAGGAATACCTGCTTTTTCTGCTATCTTTTGAGCGATTTCCACTTCTTGAACATGGCGTTGTCCGTAAGTGAAACATAAAGCTCTGACCGATTCGAAATTCTTTAACGCCCAATAGAGACAAGTCGTAGAGTCTTGTCCTCCGGAAAATAATACGAGTGCAGATTGATTTGTTTGCATAGTTTTCTTGACTCAATTCACTGGCAAAGGTAATAAAATAATAGAGAGAAAACGCTACCTTTGGTTATATTGCGGTGCAGTAAATCCAATCGGATTGCGAGGCTTGTTCAACTCTTTGTTTTTCGTTTGCAATTCTGCCAATGTTTCGTTGATAAGTTCGAGCTGCAAACGAGCACCTCCCCAACTTGAGGTCGCAATTTGCGTCCTCAAGATTTTCCACTCTTGTTTCGTTAGTTCAAACATGAAATCGTCCGGAAATCTTTCAATGTTACGCCTTACTTGTTCTTTCAGTCGCTTAGTTTCCGTTTCGTATATTCCTGCCAAATCGAAATCGAGCATTATTTTGCAGCCTCTTATTTCGTAAATTTTGTTTTGAATTGGTTGTAAATCCATACTATTTTGGTTTAAAATTGATTCCGTCGATTCTCCGAATTCAATGCGAAGAAAATCATTTGTTTTAAATGATGCAAATTAAATTGTCTGATGTGCAAAAGCAGTCAAAAATATTCCGGTGCAATTTCGCACAGTGGTTTTAAAACAAAATCTCTTTGACGGAAAAGCGGATGGGGAAGTTTTAATTCCGGAATGTCGAGTACAACACCCTCATAAAGAATAATGTCAATATCTATGATACGGTCTTGATAAGTATTGTGTGTCTTTTCAATTCTTCCCATTAGTTTTTCAATTTTCTGTGTGTCCGTTAGAACATCTAATGGAGGAAGAATGGTTTCAACTTCGACAACCATATTGAGAAACATATTTTCGGAATTAAATCCCCACGGTTCGGTTTCTATAACAGAAGATTTCGCAACAACTTTCCCGACTTTTTTAGTGATATGCCGGATAGCGGTTTGTAAATTTTTTTGCTTGTTGCCGAGATTTGTTCCTAAGGATAAAAAACACCTCATATTATCAACATAGCGTCTCCGTATGCTCCAAAACGGTACCCTTCTTTGATAGCAGTTTGATAAGTATTCATTATCAAGTCATAACCACCGAATGCAGCAGTTAACATTAGCATGGTGGAATAGGGCAAATGAAAATTGGTTATCAGGGAGTCGGCCACAGAAAAATCATAAGCGGGGAAAATGAATTTGTTTGTCCAGCCTTCAAATTCTTTCAAATGACCTTGTGTTGTTACCGTACTTTCAATTGCACGCATAACGGAAGTCCCGACAGCGCACACTTTTCTATGTTTGTCTTTCGCTTTGTTTACGACAGAAACCGCATCACTATTGATAAAAGCTTGTTCGGAATCAATTTTATGCTTGGTCAGGTCTTCTACATCGATATCCCTGAAATTGCCCAATCCGGAGTGGACAGTGATAAATGCGAAGTTACAACCTTTGATTTCCAAACGTTTCATCAATTCGCGACTGAAATGCAAACCTGCTGCCGGAGCAATAACCGCACCTTCATTTTTTGCAAAAATAGTCTGATAGCGTTCCGCATCTTCCGGTTCTACCGGACGGTTGATATATTTAGGAATGGGAGTTTCTCCCAAGTCGTATAATGCTCTTTTGAATTCTTCGTGAGTGCCGTCGTATAAGAAACGCAATGTGCGACCGCGCGAAGTAGTATTGTCGATAACCTCAGCCACCATAGAATCGTCTTCTCCGAAATACAGTTTATTTCCGATGCGGATTTTCCGGGCAGGGTCGACCAGCACATCCCAAAGGCGCAATTCATCGTTGAGTTCTCTTAGCAAGAACACTTCTATTTTGGCTCCGGTTTTTTCTTTGTTTCCATACATACGGGCAGGGAAAACCTGTGTGTCATTAAAAATGAAAACGTCTTGGTCGTCGTAATAACCAAGAATGTCTTTGAAATTTTTGTGTTCTATTTTCCCGGTTGATTTGTTAACTACCAATAATCTGGATTCATCTCTGTTTTCTGCCGGATGCAAAGCGATTAATTCGTCCGGAAGGTTGAATTTGAATTTTGAAAGTTTCATTTTTAAATAATGTTTAATGATTAATGATTAATTTTTAATGTTCTTTGATTAAACATTAATCATTATTTTATCAATTTCTTCTATTTTTAAGCATTTATCTAACGTAATGTTTCCGATGCGGGTTCTGATTAAACCGGTCAGGTGTGCGCCTGAATTCAGTGTTTCGCCAATATCTCTGGCTAACGCCCTGATATAAGTACCTTTGCTGCAAACTATCCGGATTTTCATTTCCGGCAGGTTGAAGTCCAACAGTTCAATCTCGTCAATAACCAGCAATTTAGGTTTTAAGTCGACATCTTCGCCTTTTCTTGCCAACTCGTATGCTCTTTCACCGTTTATTTTGCAGGCAGAAAAAGCAGGTGGAATTTGCTCGATACTTCCGACGAATTTCTGTAACGTTTCTTCGACCAATTCTTTTGTAATATGCTTTGTCTCAAAAGTTTGGTCTATCTTGGTTTCCAAATCGAACGACGGAGTTGTTTCTCCTAATTTCAAAGTGGCAACATATTCTTTGGTCTGATACTGGAATGATTCGATTTGCTTGGTTGCTTTTCCCGTACAAATAATCATCACACCTGTAGCCAGCGGGTCTAATGTGCCGGCATGTCCGACTTTGATTTTTTTTACATTCAAAAAGCGAGAAATTTTATACCGCACTTTAGCCACCAAATCAAACGATGTCCATTCTAAAGGTTTATCAAAATATAAAACTTCGCCTTCCTGAAAATTCATTTATTATTTTATTAATGAATAAATGATTACTATAAGTCCTACTGCGACACAGTAATAAGCGAAATATATTAATTTGCCTTTTTTCACTAAGTTAAGCATCCATTTACAGGCAATTGTACCCGAAATAAATGCTGCGATAAAACCTATAAGTAAGCTAAAACCCGAAATGCCTGTGCCGGATGTGAAATCTCCTTTCATCAAATCAAGTAATGCCTCTCCTAAGATTGGAATTAATACCATTAAGAAAGAAAACTTGGCTATATCTTCTTTTTTAATTCCCAATGATAATCCGGTAGAGATAGTTGTTCCCGAACGAGAAAGACCGGGTAATACGGCTATTGCCTGACTGATACCGATTATAAACGCATCTTTGAATGATATGTTTTCTTTTTGCTTAGGTCTGTAGTAATACGAGAAGAAAAGCAGGGCGGCTGTAAGTAACAGCATGCAACCGACAATAAATAATCCACTGCCAAAAACTTTTTCAATATCTTTTTTCAAAAAGACGCCTACAAGTCCAACCGGAATCATGGAGAGAATTATTTTTGCGAAATATTGAGTTTCTTCATTCCAACGGAATTTAAAGATACCGGTTAATATTTTCCAAATGTCTTTCCACAGCACAACGATGGTACTCAAAACTGTTGCGGCATGTACAGCGATAGCAAACGACAGATTTTCTTCTCCGCTTAATCCGAACAAAGTTCCGAATATGGTTAAGTGACCACTGCTACTGATGGGTAGATATTCCGTAAAACCTTGTATTATCCCTAATATTAAGGCCTGTAACCAAGTGATTTCTTCCATGTTATTTTTCTTTTGGTTTATACATGATAGCTACGACAACCAATATAAATCCGATAGATGTTATGGCCGGAGCTATAATTATACGTCTTGTGCTAAAAATGTCGGGATTGAATCCGGTTTCTTCAGTAGTGGCACCTCCCAACATCAAACAAAATCCTATGATGATGATAGCAATTGAGATTGCCATCAAAATGAAGTTTTCCTTGCCTAATGCAAATTGTTTATTATCCATTATATTTTTAATTTTAAATATGATACAAATCGTCGACTTTAAGTTTCAAGTATTTATTTACTGCAAAATAAGTAGCTATTGTAGAGATTAAAATACCCGACACTGAAATTATGCCAAAAACAATGATTAACGAATCGATATCGATTAATCCGGATAGGCCGCTTAATCCTTGTAATCCATAATACACCAAACATAAGAGCAGTCCCATTGCGATGACGGCAGCCAAAATACCGGTCAAGATATTTGAATAAATGAATGGTTTCCGAATAAAAGAATTACTTGCTCCAACCAACTTCATGGTGTGAATAAGAAATCTTTTGGAATAAATCATTAATCGTATGGTATTGCTAATCAAAGCGAAAGAGATAAATAGAAGGAGCCCTGTCAGCGCAATTAAGACAAGATTGATTTTTCTGATATTATTATTAACCGTATCTAATAAATCTTTTCGGTAGGTGATGTCTCCGATATTCGAAACTTCTTTCAATTCCTTTTCGATAGCAGCGATACTGTCGTTATTGGCATATTCTGCGTTTAATTTAACCTCAATTGAGGCAAGAAAAGGATTGAATCCTAAAAAAGTTTCCGGATTTTCGCCCAGTTCGGCAGTCATTTCTTCGACAGCCTGTTCTTTTGTTTTGTATTCTGTAGATTTGGTATATGGAGATGAATCTATCTTTCTTTGCAATTTTTTGATGTCGGCCTCTTTCATGTCGTCAGCCAAAACAATCGAAAAACTCATATTTTCTTTTACATAAGTCGCCAATTTTTGTGTTACGGAAGACAATAGCACAATTATTCCCAGCAAAAACAAAACCAAGGAAATACTTATGGTAGAAGTTATTTTAGAATTGATGAAAGCTGTTTTATTGATTATACTTTTGCCTTTCATGCCTATTTTCAGATGCTTTTAAATGACGAGGGTACAATACCCCTGAATTTCGCTGCAAAATTACAAAAAAATATGATAAAGCAGGTGTTAGGAAAAATATTTTTTGTACATTCGCGCAATAATTTATAAAGTACCAAAACAATGGCAACATTAAAACATCCTATTCAAGAAGCTGAAAGATATTTGGAAAATGCCAAAACAATTCTTTCGGAAAAAGCAGAAAAAGACGGCGATTATTACAACGACAGTGAGTATGTAAAGATGGCAGGCAATACGGCATGGAATGGCGTACTTGTTGCGCTTGATGCTGTTTTGAACATAAAAAGCGGCTTAAAAAAGAACCAACGCCCCGAATTTAAAGACTATCAAGAGGCAATGTCTAAAAAGGACAGTAAAATGACACGGCCATTATTAAGCGCATACGAGTCTTTGCATAAAACATTAGACTATGATGGTAATTTACGCTACAAAATAGTGCAAGACAGCTTACTACAGGCAAAGCTAATTATAAATTGGTGTGGAAAAAATTATCAGAGTTAAAGGACATCGATCGGTTTTCCAAATAAAGTAGCAGCTGATGCCTCCGTAATTATCACGTTTACTTTATCTCCAACTCGATATGTTTGTTTGTCAAACACCACAACTTTGTTTTGTGGGGTTCGGCCGAAAAGTTGCTCTCTTGATTTTTTTGAAAATCCTTCTACTAAAACTTCGTATGTTTTTCCGATAGCCTCGCGATTTCTCATTAAAGAAAGTTCTAATTGCAGGGTAATGATTTCTTCCAATCGACGAGTTTTTTCATCGTCGGGAATGTTATCAGGAAGATTTTTAGCTGCATAAGTTCCCGGTCGCTCGGAATACTTGAACATAAATGCAGCATCGAATCCCACTTCGTGCATCAAGGAAAGCGTTTGTTGATGGTCTTCTTCTATTTCGGAATGAAAACCGCTGAATAAATCCGTTGAAATCGCACAATCCGGAATGATTTTGTGTATGGCGGCAATGCGTTCCAAATACCATTCCCGCGTATATTTCCGATTCATGGCGTTCAGGATTTTGGAGCTTCCCGATTGAGCAGGTAAATGTATGTGATTACATATATTGTCGTATTTCGCAATCGTTTCTAATGTTTTGTC
>JAIRVZ010000074.1 GCA_031253625.1 Dysgonamonadaceae bacterium | reverse complement strand
CGGCAATCCAAAGCCAGCCTGAACCTTACGCCACAGGCGGCTATATTGATGAAGAAAAAATCATCTGTGCCGGAGAGAAGGGCAAGGAGTGGGTTGCTTCAAACCGGTTGCTCAAAGACTCCAATACAGCTCCCTTTATTGAAGCGTTGGAAAAATACCAGAGGGGGGATTTATCCCCTTGGAAAAAATTGGTTTTTTCTTCTCCCGATGCCGCAAATTTGTCCCAAGCGGCAAGCACCATTAGCGGTAATTTTGCTTCAAATTCTACGCAACCGGTAATAAATAACTACCACAGCAACACAAGCAACCCCCAAGACACCGAAACCCTAACGCAGATGTTAGCACAAATTACACAATTGACAAAGTACATGAGCGACCCCAAGAACCGGCAAGCGATTCTGAGCCGCGACAAACAGTTGGAATTTGAAGCACAGGAAAACTTTTTACGCAATGCAGCCTCACTAAAATAGTTACACGATGCCCGCCACCATATTAGAAAAACCCTATTTATTCGACTTTGCCGGCAATACCCTCAAGTTTCGCCTGAGCGGAACGCCCATCGCCGTTACCGGAAACAAGGCGATATTTTAGTAGTTTTTATATTGTTATTGTAGGACAAATACAAGATTTATTATCTTTGCACCCTAAAACTTCTATTATGAAATTGGGTGATTTTGAAGTAAATAACATCTACAATATTGATTGTCTATTAGGGATGAAAAAACTGCCGAAGGAATGTATTGATTTGGTAGTTACTTCACCCCCGTATGATGATTTGCGTAATTATAATGGCTATATTTTTGATTTTGAAAATATTGCCAAAGAATTATATCGCATAATGAAAAAAGGTAGCGTGGTTGTTTGGGTAGTAGGTGATAAAATAAAAAATGGAGACAGGACTTTGACAAGTTTCAAACAATGCCTTTTTTTTCAAAAAATTGGCTTTAATGTTCATGATGTGATGATTTATAAGAAAAAAAACACTCCATTTATGAGATCAAATGCTTATACGAACTGCTACGAGTTTATGTTTATTTTCACTAAAGAAAAAGTAAATACTTTTAATCCTCTGAAAACCAAAACAGCACGACATGGTATTGAAAAATTAGTGACAAATAAGAAAGCAGATGGTGTTAATAACAAAGTTGTTGCAGAATTGAAAGAAGAAAAAACTTTGATAAATATCTGGGATTATGCAGTTGGTTTAGGGGGTTCAACAAATGATAAAATTGCCTTTCAACACACGGCAATTTTCCCTGAAAAATTAGCTCAAGATCATATTTTATCTTGGACGAATGAGGGTGATTTAGTTTTTGACCCAATGAGTGGTTCCGGAACGACCTGTAAAATGGCCAAATATCATAATCGAAATTACTTGGGAATGGAAATATCTAAAGAATATACCGATTTGTCTATCAAAAGATTGGATATGTTGCCACTTCAACTTTTTTGATTATTTGAGTGCTTTTTCAAATATTTTATTGCTTGTTGCATTAGTTCAACATTATCTTTAAAACGTCCCAAACCAGTATTACAACTATCGCAAATCCACTCTCGTGCATTACCTGTTTCGTGGTCGTGATCAATGACTAAATTCGCTGTTACATAAGGAATTGAAGGTTTCTTGCAAATTGGACAAATGAAAAATTTCTCTGGTTTATTCTCATTCATTCTTCTTTTCTCTGATGATTTTAGAGGAACACCATCAATAATTTTTCTACATTCCGTACAAGTTGGTCGAGTAGTTTTTCTACCTTGTGCATCTGTTTGATTAATATCGAAATCCTTGTAATCTTCTTTCAAAATATGACAAACATAACAGATTTTATATTGATGAGGTTTGCCTGTTTTTAAAACATCAAGAAATCGAATCTTTGATAAATCAATATTGGTTTCTTTGTTTTTCCCAATAAAATAAACTTTCGCTTTACTAGCATTTACTTTTTCAACAAATCCAACAGAATTTACATCAATATCTTTTACTTTAATTGTTAATAATACAAAATCATTTACTTTTATCATAATTTTATTGAAAAATATTTGAATTAAAAAACTCGAAAACTGAAATATTGAACGCCTTAGCAATCTTTTCGATATTATTAATAGAAATATTTCTATGCCCTTGCTCAATGCTAGCAATATAAGTTCTATCTAGCTCACATTCAAAGGAAAATTTTTCTTGACTTAATCCTAAAGTAGTTCTCAATTCACGTACTCTAATGCCTATTTTGTTCTTAATATCCATATCCTAATTGAAAATGCAAAAATACAATTTGTAGATTTTATTACAACGGACTATAAGTAACAATTTTATATATTCAGAAAGCGACTTGCTCAAGTTACTCCTGCGGTTTGGTAATCAATCCCTTTCCGCCGGAGTTTGCCGAAAACAAACTCTCACAAAACGATTACGGCAATGATTATATCATCAGCGCAGCCACAAGTGAACATAAACAAGGCTGGCTCAATATGCTCACTCAATCATTGCAGGAAAACGCAATTTTCAAATTTCCACTCTTTATTGACACCGTTTTTTACGGCTCTGCAAATCCTGATTTTGGGTGGTTTCTACTTCCAAGCGACCCCACACCACCCGAAAATCAATCCGGCTTTCAAGCATCCATCAACACCAACGACAATGTGGGTTTAGACCGATGTTATATCAACCGGCTATTTACAAACGGAGTAGGTGGTATCTATGAAGCAATGTCGGGCAATCGGGGTGTGCGCGTTTTTAATAACAACGCCTTGAGCAATCCCAACAGTTTTGCGTTTGCCCCCGCCATTAAATTGCTATGGATACTTGAAAAGGTAATAAAAACAGGTGGATACAACATGATTGGAAACTTCCAACACGAAAATGCCATCAAAAAAATCTACTCCCAAAGTCTGCGGGCATTAGACGGTTTAGAAACGCAAAGCGAGACATCTGGAGAGGCAAAGGCAACGGTAACATTTTCACCTGCAGGAACACTAATTGGTGAAAATGATGATGATTATTGGTATTTAGATAGTGGTCGTGAGATGCCTTTTGATGTGAACGGCAAAGAATATTTTTTCTTCAAACCTAACACTACCCAAAACTATAACATTACCGTTTCCTTAAAAACATATCTCCCTGCAAATCTACTTAAAAGCCCTTGGACTGAAACAGAAGAATCGGGTGTAATTTTCAAAGAAGCGTTAATATTTTTTATCACTACTGACCGACAAAAAAATAAAGGGCACTATTTGAAAAAATAGTACCCAAATTTTGTATTTTTGTTTTTCCACAAACACTAAATACAAATGGGCAAAGATAGTACAAAACAT
>JAIRVZ010000067.1 GCA_031253625.1 Dysgonamonadaceae bacterium | reverse complement strand
TATGTCGTAAACGGCAAACCGGCAATCGAATGGATAATGGAACGCTACCAAATTACCACGCACAAAGAAAGCGGCATTACGAACAATCCCAACGATTGGGCAAAAGAAACAGGCAATCCGCGTTATATACTCGATTTGCTTTTGAGCGTAATCAATGTGAGTATGCAAACAGTAGAAATTGTGAAATCGTTGCCCGAAGTAAAGTTTGAGAATGAAGAAGAAAACTCGTAATTTTTAATTCGTAATTGAATATATTATGCCCGAACAACAATCCATAGAATACAAATCCTCATGGCACGACGACTACCTAAAATGGATATGCGGCTTCGCCAACGTGCAGGGCGGACGGATTTATATCGACAAAGACGATACCGGAAAAGCCGTTGACGTAGATGATTACAAAAAACTGATGGACGAAATTCCCAACAAAATCAAAAACAATCCGGGAATAATCGCCGAAGTCAATCTTTTGCAGGAAGGTGGTAAATCTCTTATTGAGATTATTGTTTTGCCTTATTCTGTGCCTATATCCTTGCGAGGCAGATATTATTACCGCAGCGGGAGCGTCAAGCAGGAACTGACAGGGACTGCTTTGAACGAATTTTTGCTCAAACGCGCCGGTCTGACTTGGGATGAAGTAATTGAGCCGAGAGCTACTTTTGCCGATATTGACGAAGAAGTATTTCGTTTATATTTGCAAATGGCGAAAGAAAAAGGTCATAAACTTGATTTTCAATTCCGACATTTCCGATATATGTACGATAAAATAGTATAAGTTTTGGATTATGACCGATTTCGACGAATACATCCGGCAAACCGAGCCCGATAAAAAAGAAAAGGCTCATATCTGGCAAACGGCAATCGGCTTGCAGCAGGTTGACGGTTTGAAACCATCCGCCTATCTTATCGAAACAGCCAAACAGAATATTGAAGGCGATATCACTTTCGACGAGGTAAAAAATCGTATTGACGCTTATTACAAAACGCAAACAAACAGACAAGTCGATGCAGACGACAGAACAGAAGAAGCCGACAAAGTTTCTGCACGGATTGCCGAAATATTGTCTGAAAAAACCTTTT
Source organism: Dysgonamonadaceae bacterium (assembly GCA_031253625.1). Classification (GTDB taxonomy): domain Bacteria; phylum Bacteroidota; class Bacteroidia; order Bacteroidales; family Azobacteroidaceae; genus JAIRVZ01. The sequence goes on along the minus strand of JAIRVZ010000067.1, from coordinate 4,589 downwards.
CATTTTCGCCTGTCGCCTATCTAAATATTCACCGGCGGCTTTTTAGCGGAATTTATAAATTTGCAGGAAAAATCCGCGATTATAATATTACCAAATCCGAATGGGTTTTAGACGGAGAAATTGTTCTTTACGCCGATGCTGATAATTTGCGCGAAACGCTTGAATACGATTTTGAACAAGAAAAAAATTTCGATTACAAAGGATTAAGTCAACAGCAAATAATAGAACACATAGCGCACTTTATCGCATATTTGTGGCAAATCCATATTTTCGGGGAAGGCAACACAAGGACAACAGCGGTTTTTTTAATAAAATATCTCCGTAAACTTGGATTCGATGATATAAGCAATGATTTGTTTGCCCAACATTCGTGGTATTTCAGAAATGCATTCGTAAGGGCTAACTACAAGAATCTTAAAAACAATGTTTATGCTACCAATAAGTATTTGGAACAGTTTTTGGAAAATCTGTTGCTTGGCGAAAATAATATTCTAAAAAATAGAGAGTTGCATATAAATTTTGTACCGTCTGAAAATGTCCCTGTAAATGACACTGTAAAACAAGAAAATGTCTCTGTAAATGTCCCTGTAAAAATAAATACAAACATAACAGAGAAAATAGTATTAGATTTACTTAAAATAAATCCAACAATAACATACGAACAAATAGCAGAAAAAATAAATAAAAACAGAAAAACAGTGCAACGAACAATCGCATCGTTAAAGGAAAAAGGTATCATTTCTCGCGTTGGCTCTGACAAAACAGGAAGTTGGAAAATCATCGCGACAATTATTCGTTGATATAAATGTAAATTATAGAGATAAATGGTTTATTATGGAACAATTAAAAAAAGAGATTGCTAACTGCCTGAACGCAGTAAAAGGCAGCGGTAAATTTGTCAGTATTGATACTGTGAAATTTGTGTTTCCGGGACTGACGGTAGAAGGGGTAGGAGAAATTGCTTATCCTATAAACGAAGCGCAAGCCAAAGTATTGATACAACAGGCATATAAAGCGCCTTATGGAAAAGGGCATGACACTGTTTTAGACAGCGCCGTAAGAAGCACATGGGAGATTGATGCCGACAAACTCAGTTTTAAAGGAAATCAATGGGCAGATGTTCTCAATAAGATTATCAAAAAAATAAAACCTGAGTTAGGGCTGGAAGACTATACCATATCGGCGCATTTGTATAAGTTGCTTATTTATGAAAAGGACGATTTTTTTCTTTTGCACAAAGATTCCGAAAAGGAAAAAGGTATGTTTGGCACACTGGTAATAGGCTTGCCATCGACATATACGGGCGGAGAATTGCTTGTCCGTTTTGACGGAGAAGAAAAAGTAGCTGATTTTACTGCAAGTTCAGACAATTATGATATTAGCTACGCCGCTTTTTATGCCGATTGCGACCATGAGGTAAAGCCGGTTACGAGCGGATACAGGATTCACCTTATCTATAATCTTGTGCAACAAAAAAGCGCTAAAAAACCTCAACCTTTCTCTTTGGAAACTTGTGTTGAAGAATTAGTCCCGATATTGAAAGAACAGCAAGAAAAAAGTGCAGAGCCACTCATTGTACTGTTAGGACATCAATACACGCCGGAAAATTTTTCTCAAGACAGTCTGGAATTGGACGACCGCCCTAAAGCGGAGCTTCTTCTGCGCGCTGCGCAAAAAGCAAATTGCTATGCAAAAATGTGCTTGGTAACTTCATATTTATCCGGAAGTCCGTTTTCCGACAGTTGGGACTATTACGATGAAGATGTAGATGAAGACGCGGAAATGGAAGAGGTGTATGAAGAATCGCTGTATATTGAAAACTGGCTGAAAAGCGATGTCCCGGAATTAAATCATATCGAATTTGAAGAAGAAGACCTTGTTGTTTCGTTTAAATTAGCTGATGGAGATCCCATTGTGAAAGAATCAACCGGCTACATGGGCAATTGGGGACCGGATCTGATGCATTGGTACCACTATGGAGCCGTCGTAATATGGTCGCACGAAACCAATGCGGCGCTGTTGCAGAAACAAAATTTGCAAGGGCAGTTGGAGTGGATCGGCTATTTTAATGAACACCCGGAAGCATTGACCAACGATGAGTTGAAAACAATAGAGCGTATCTTGTATCAAGGTTTAAATAGTTCAGACCGCGACAAAAATATTGATCACAGCATCATCGCCGACTGGCTAATCAAAAGAAATGATAAGGAGTTTTTCCTGAAGTTAAACAAAGAACTTTGTCAAAACTATTTTGTTAAAATAGATACCGAACATTGGTTAGAGTTAGTTGATTTTTTGGGAGAAATTGTAACGGAAAGTATTTTTGACCGGATTACTCAGGAAATTGCTTATCCGGTAGTGGCACAATTATTATCTGTGTTGTATAAATTGCATGAGCAGGGAAAGTACAACGCCCTTCCGGCATCGCAAATAGACAAATTACCACGCTATCTTTCAGTACTTTTAGAAAATTCAAAAGAAAAAGGATTTACTCCGTCCGCATCTGTTTTACAGAATATATTTTGGATAGAAAGTTCAATTCCTCAAAGCGAAGCATGGTGTGAGCGCATTACAGAAATACTTACTGCAACTAAACAACGAAATTACATTAATCATGTACTTGTACCTCAATTGCTTCAACAGAATGAACGCACGCCGCTTATCAACAAGCTGTTACTCGTCTGTGAGCGCTATTTGCAGGAAAAGGCAGATAATCAGCCGCAACCGCCGGCAGACTGGCGCAGAGAAATGCCAAATGTAAAAGGTCATAAGAAACAATGGGCAATATTGAGCGATTTTCTGGCATCACCCGATAAACAAGTTTATGACTATCGCGCAGTGCAAGCCGAACGAAGTGAAATGGAAGCTGCAATAAACGGAGTTACCATGGATTTGATAATGGAAACCATTAAAAAAGGTTCGCCGCACACGCTCAGGATAACCAAGACGCAAGCTGCTTACCGGCAAAAATTAAAAGAATGGGATGAGGATGTAGCGTTGTTGGAGCACTTGAGAAAAGCGCTGCCTTAAAACAGGGTGTTATTTGGCAAACGGCAATCGGCTTGCAGCAGGATGATAGTCTGAAGCCGTCTGCCTGTCTTATCGAAACTGCGATAGAAAACAACATCAAGAAACTGCGTGAGAAAGGCATTATTTCTTGTGTCGGATCTGATAAAACGGGAAGTTGGGAAATCTTAAAAAAAGAAAACAAATAATGTATAAAACAGAGCAAAATGAAAAAAGGAGATAGGGTAAAAGTTAAAAAAGGGATTATGTTGCCCGACTACGATAATTTGAGTATCGAAGGCTGGCAGGGACGTATCATTGAAATTTCTGATGATACTGTTGATATAGAGTTAGACAGTATAACATTGAAAAATACGAGTAAAGATTATATTGTAGAAAGCATTAGGAAAGGGTTGGACTACACACAAATATGTTTAGATAAAGATAAGGTGGAATTGACTAAACCAAGAGATACTTATGAAGACACCATATTGAAACAGAATGAAATTGTCATAAAATATTCTCATATTAGTTATCACGATAACGAATTTGACGAAGAAGCAAAAAGAATTATGGCTGTGCTGAATACTGATGATATTTATGATACTGGCGATGAAAGTTACCTGAAATACCGAGAGTATTTGAAAGCAAATATAAAAAAACCTTGTATTTTAACAGGAAGCGAAGATTTCGGTTGGGAAGAGCCATACTTGTTTGGGGGTTGGGATGAAGAAGAGTATGAACAATTGAAATTGACCCGAGCTTCTTATTCCGATCAGTTTGAATTGATTAAAATAATTGATTATATGGATGATATGGGTATCTTTGCAAAAGTCAAAAGATTATCAGATAACAAAAAATTTGAATTGCCATTATGGGATTTGAAAGTGGTAGATGAAAAGTCTCCAAATTATTTATTAATTTCCGACTTTGCTTCTTGGATGACAAATTATCGGTAAAATATTTTGGATTAGGCAATTAAAAAAATCGCTTCATTTGTACCATATTTGCAACATAAACATATATCTTGCTGATATTCAATATTGGTTAATTTTGGGGTGGAAATAAAACGCTATCACAAATGATAGTTAGGGTCTGCTGAAAAATTCAGAATCACAAAAATTAAAGGAATTTTTTTTTTGTGAAATATGCGATTATCGATCCGACAACTGACTGTCCCGCAGGGATAACATTTTATTAACCGTAGATGAAGCGATAGCGTAACTTGCAGTTACAGATACGATACCCGCTCTCCCAAGTCACGCAATGCGAACAATGAATTATTTGACAATGAACCATACTTTTTTGCCGCAAAGATAATCAGCATGACCGAAATATCCAAACATATATCAGACTATTTATGACACCACCGATTAATTATCCTGATTTTTTTAACCTCAGAACTCCTGACCTGGCACACATTACATTGTCGCAATTTTGAAGATTAGCCTCAAATTTGTTCCTTGATATATGGTATTTGTAGCGTTGACCGTATCGCAAATTTTACTGACCGCCTCGTTGCTTCTTTGGTTAGCCAAAGAGAATAAAGTAATCTTCAATAAATCATTTTTCCGGTCAACTTC
>JAIRVZ010000124.1 GCA_031253625.1 Dysgonamonadaceae bacterium | reverse complement strand
AATTTGCATAACAGCTTCTTCCGGAGATTTCCCGGTTAAAGCGTGGGCTTCTTCTTCGTTGGCAAAAACAATATCAACGTATTCGACAATTATTCTTTCCAAAAATTCTCGATTAGCCTCTACGACGTTATAACTTGCCAAGTCGATCGCAATTTTAAGTCCGTGTAACTTGGCCATTTTAACCGCCTGTTCAATCAAAGCATAGTTTTGTACCAAGTAGCCTTCGATATAAAAATAATCGTATGATTTGAAAATATCGGCATCTAATTCTTCCGGAATAAGGTTTGCAGCTGCTCCCAAATAAGTCCCGAAAGTGCGTTCTCCATTAGGAGAAATCAAAGCCATAGCTGTTCCGGAAGGAACATTTTCTGTGATAAAATGAGGTATAATCCCGGTTTTCGTTATTTCATCAATATAAAACGCACCATATTTGTCAGATCCGACTTTACCGATAAATCCTGCCGGCATTCCCATTCTGGCCAATGCTTTCGAAGTATTGGAGGCAGAACCTCCGGTAGTCATTTCTTTTTCCAAATTTTCAATTTTCTCGAAAATACATGCTCGTTTATCTTTATCAATCAACGTCATACTACCTTTCGGAAGACTCAATTCGGTTAATAAATCATCGCTTTTCATTAATGCTGAAATGTCTACCAAGGCATTGCCCATTCCCAATATTTTCATGTTTTTCCAAAAAAATTTCTACAAAGATATTGCATATTTAGAAAATTGCACTACTTTTGCATCGCATTTGAGAGAAAATGTGAAAATTCTTCCTTAGCTCAGTCGGTTAGAGCATCTGACTGTTAATCAGAGGGTCCTTGGTTCAAGTCCAAGAGGGAGAGCAAACAAAAAAAAAGCTGTCGTGCTTACGACAGCTTTTTTTGTCAATTGTGCTAATATTATTTAGCACATTCTTCTGTATAAGCAACAATGTGTTTCGGCAACTCTGTCCATTTAACAGTAGGAAACTGACTTATAACGGCATCACAACCTTTCCAAAACAAAGGAAATTCTTTTTTGTAATCTTTCATTGTTAATACATAAGCAACAGGGTCTCCTGCTTTTTTCACATAATAAGATTTCGCATCTCCACCAACCACTTTAATTCCAGCAACTCCCAATGACGCAGTTTCCTTAGCAAATGGGTCGTTAAACACGATTATACCTTTACTGAAAGTAGGATTTAACACTTGCATCATCATAGTATAAGTCTTTTTCTTTATTTTCACATCAGAATTTTCAAAATAAACATATCCTTGATCAAGTAAATCATTGTTTAGCTTTTCGTTGTTCCATTTTTTGGCATTCGTTAAAAATTCAGCGGACTTAGCCAATTTATCAAAACCTGACGGCATAAGATACATATAAGCAATTTTATCAGCCTTAAGGGTTTGTTTTTTTACTCCGTCATCTACTGTAACTGACTCAATTTGTGCTTTTTTACGTTTAAGCTTTATGGTACCTTTTATTTCAGTACCGTCTTTTAAAGTAATATAAGCAGGTTCCTTACCAGAAAAAACTGCAGAAGGAGTTAAAAATTGCTGCGCATTTAGCTGCGAAAAACAAAAAACTACTAACAAGAGGAAAATAACCTTTTTCATAAAATTTTAAAATTTAATATTTTTTCACCTACTCTAACGATTTTCGGTATTCTCGCCTTACTCTTTTATGGGATTTTCAGGAAACTCCATTTTTACTTTTTAAAACGATTTCTTACAAATCAAAAGTTTTACGAAAGCCTAAAGACACTTGAAAAACTCCGGCTGAATATGTTGCTCCATCTATCTTATAATCTGCAGGAACAAAATAAGCGGCAGAGATAATGAAACTTCCCAATTGAACTCCCACTTCAGGACGAAGACCAAACGAAGAGGTACCTTTCGCTTCTTGAACAACATTACCATTCACTGTAATTTCCGGCAGAGAAAATCGAGATAAACCGGCAGATAACGAAACATAAGGAGTAATACTGCTACAAAAAAACTTATAATATCCCTTTACACCATAAAGTTCAAGCGAATAGAGTCCAACATCAAACCCACCATTTATCCCAAACAATAGAGACGTATTATATGTAATCCCTGCGCCCAATTTGTTGTTGAGTTGTCCGAAATGATACAATGCATCTAAATCAAGTGTTAAACCTCCATTTGTCCCTTTTTCGCCGGCGGAAAATTCAAACGCCTTTCCTTGAGGGGTTCCCCAACCGAGTTGCCCTCCAACTGATAATTGTTGAGCAAAGATTCCTGATGTAAACATTAAAACTGTTGCGAATAAAAATAATTTTTTCATGATTTAAAAATTTTAAACTTATTAAATAATTTACTAACACTTTTATTTTGAACAAAAGTTAAATATTCTTTTTCATCTTTAGGAATATCAAAAACGCAATAACTGATTTTACGATTTTGACAGAAATCTATCGCCTTTTTTAGTCTGTTGCTAATTTATAATGATGAATTTTTTGGATAAATACTTGCAGAATCAATGCGTTCATTTTCATAATATGGATAAAAGTACGCGTAATCGATATGAGCATCAAAAAGGAAATTTAATGTTGCATCAAAATCACTTTCAGATTCACCGGGAAATCCAACCAAAATTTCAGTCATGAAGTTTAATGCCGGATACGCTGTTTTTATTTTATTGGATATACTCTTTAATTCTTCTGTTTTTGTATATCGCTTCATTTGTTTCAATACAGATGGGCTACCTGATTGAATAGGTATTGAAACCATTCGAATTTTGCCATTTTTGCAATAATCGGCTATCGCATCTCCATATTTTACAAGCCATACAGGATTCAGATCATCAAGTATGAACTGCACCTCAGAATCAATGCTCAAAAATTTATCAATCAAAGCCGGCAAATTAGTTTTTATATCGATTCCATAATGACCGGTATCCATCGCTGTAATTCGAAATACTCTAAATCCGTTTTCCAACCCTTTCTTGTATTCATTAATACATGTTTCCATGCTCTTACTTCTGAACACACCAATAGCATCTCTGTGGGAACAATAAGAGTATTTACAATTGCATCCATCTGCAATACGAATCAGAAATGTTTTAATCTTATACTCAAACTCATACCTGTCATAAAAACATTTCTCTATATAATTATCACGTTTTCCACAAATCGAATCTATTTCATGATAGTCATGGAGTTCATTAGCATCTACAACATCCCTGAATTTTACAGCGAAATCCGGAAAAAAAGAATCAATTCGCTCTATTTCCTTGGTAGTTATTATTCCCGAAATTTTATAGTTTTCCAACCTCTTCGAATCAATGTCAGGAAGGCAACCTGCTACAATAACACTTGCTCCTGTTTTTCGGGCATATTCAAGTATTTTCAGTGACTCTTGAATGTTTCTTTCGATAAATCCACAGGTAACGATAACAATATGTGTCGCAAGATTCGGATCCGATACTATTTCACAGCCATTTAACATGAAATATTTTTCCAGTTTTCTATAATCCATAGATCGCCTGGGGCACACAAGTCCGGCATATAGTTTAATTTTTTCTTTTGACCCTTCCACAATATTGTTTGCTATTAGCATGTATTTTTAAGCTCAGTGCGTTATATATGCGTTGTATAATAGTGTGCATTAGTGTGCACAATGATTTCACAAAAATACTTATAAATTTAACATTTACAAATATTTTGTAAAAAAAAATTAAGACACATAAATGAACCACTTTTTCCGCTTGATCCGTTCTTTTGGGCAAAAAGAAAAACCCTCGCAAACCTACTGATTCACAAGAGTTTTCAATAAAAGTACGCGGGACGGGATTTGAACCCACACACCGTAACCGGCACCACCCCCTCAAAGTGGCGTGTCTACCAATTCCACCACCCGCGCAAAATAAGATTTGTTGAAGAAAAAAGCGACCGAAGTCGCTATCGAACTTTCAGAGCGAAAGACGGGACTCGAACCCGCGACCCTAACCTTGGCAAGGTTATGCTCTACCAACTGAGCTACTTTCGCATTTGCGGCTACAAAGGTAAAATATTTTTTTTAATGCACAAAAAAATCGCTTTTTTTCTGCTATCTTTGTAAGCTAAAGAGAAAGTGATGGCGAAAAAGCGAAAAAAAACGAATTTCTGGAAAAGAATCGGATTCAAATATAAACTCTCCGTACTGAATGAAAATACATTGGAGAACTTGTTTTCCTTTCGCATATCCGGACTTTTTGCTTTTTTAGTAGTTGCCTTTTTTGCCGGGTTATTAATTTCTCTGACTGCTATCGTGATTATTAACACTCCCATTCGTAACTATTTGCCGGGATATTTGGATTCTGAAATCAGAAAAGACATCGTTGATAATGCCTTGAAAGCAGATTCTTTAGAATATGCTTTAGAGAAACAAAACCGCTATTTAGAGAATATTTCAAGCATTTTCAGAGGCGACACTGTAGTACCTTCGGTTTTTCTTACCGACACATTATACACTTCCGGAAAAGGTCTTGAAAGATCGAAAAGAGAGGAGGAATTCCTTGCTAACTACGAAGAACAGGAAAAATACAATTTATCATCTCTTCCCGCATCTAATACACTTCCCGATAATATTATTTTTTATCGTCCTGTGAGGGGTGTGATTTCTTCTAAATTCGACCCGAAAGAAAGACATTTTGGTATTGACATCGCAGCAGCACCCAAAGAGAGTGTTTTGGCAACATTAGGCGGGACGGTTGTATTTACCGGTTTCGATGCTAATGCCGGATATGTTATACAACTACAACATAAAAACGGATTGGTATCCATTTACAAACATAATGCATTGTTGCTTAAAAAAGAAGGAGAAGAAGTCGTTGCCGGAGAGGCTATAGCATTGGTCGGAAATACGGGTAAATTATCGTCCGGCACGCACTTGCACTTTGAAATTTGGTTCAATGGATTTCCTATAAACCCAGAAACTGTGATAGTATTTTGAGATGACGGAGAAAAAGAGAAAACAAATAGCCATATTAGGTTCTACCGGTTCTATAGGCACACAAGCATTACAGGTTATCAAAGAACATGCCGATACTTTTGAGGTATACGTTCTGACGGCCAATAATCAAGTAGATTTATTAATCGCTCAAGCACGGGAATTTTTACCTGAAATTGTCGTTATTGCCAATGAAGATAAATATCTTTATTTGAAAGAGGCTTTACAAGACTTACCGATTAAAGTTTATGCCGGGGAAGATGCTATTTCGCAAGTTGTACAATTCGAACCTATCGATATTGTTTTAACAGCCATGGTTGGCTATTCGGGCTTGAAACCGACTATTTCAGCGATTAAAGCAGGAAAAGTCATCGCGTTGTCAAATAAAGAAACATTGGTCGTTGGAGGTGAATTAATCGCCAAATTGGCTTTAGAAAACAAAACTCCTATAATACCTGTCGATTCGGAACATTCGGCCATTTATCAGTGCTTGATAGGCGAATTGGATAATCCTATTGAAAAAATTATCCTTACAGCTTCGGGAGGCCCTTTCAGAACATATTCTAACGAACAATTACGTCATGTAACGAAACACCAAGCTTTGAAACATCCGAATTGGGATATGGGTGCAAAAGTAACCATCGACTCTGCATCTATGATGAATAAAGGATTTGAGATGATTGAGGCTAAATGGCTGTTCGATGTCGAACCTGAGCAAATCGAGGTGATTGTGCATCCGCAGTCGATTATTCATTCGATGGTTCAATTTCAAGATTCATCGATTAAGGCACAGTTGGGATTGCCTGACATGCGCTTGCCGATTCAATATGCTTTGGCTTATCCCGAAAGATTACATGCATCTTTCGAAAGATTGGATTTTATGAAATATTCGAGTTTAACATTTGAAACTCCGGATATGGAGAAATTCCGTAATTTGGCATTTGCTTACGAGGCGATTCGAAAAGGCGGAAATATGCCTTGTATCTTAAATGCTGCCAACGAGATTGTTGTAGCTGCTTTCCTGCAAGAAAAAATCGGTTTTTTGCAAATGAGCGATATTATTGAACAAACGATGCATGAAGTCGGTTTTATAGCATCTCCCAAATATGAAGATTATGTACAAACTGATGCGGAGGCAAGAGTCAAAGCAACAGAAAAATTATAAATATGGAATCAATTTTAATTAAAGCGTTACAGTTAATTTTAAGTTTGTCGATACTTGTTATCGTACATGAGTTAGGTCATTTCCTTTTCTCCAAATTATTTAAAGTGAGAGTTGAGAAATTTTACTTGTTTTTCAATCCTTGGTTTTCTTTGTTTAAATACAAACCGAAAAACAGCGACACGGAATATGGCATAGGTTGGTTACCTTTAGGCGGTTATGTAAAGATTTCCGGAATGATGGACGAAAGCATGGATAAAGAAGCTTTAGCCCAACCGGTTCAACCGTATGAATTTCGTGCAAAACCATCGTGGCAAAGGTTATTAATCATGGTTGGTGGAGTGTTGATGAATGTTATCTTAGCATTTTTTATTTATGCTATGATTCTATTTTCTTTTGGGAAAGAAGAATTGCCGCTCCAAAATATTACGATGGGGCTTTCATATAATGAATTCACACATCAAGCCGGATTTCAAGACGGAGATTTACCTTTAGAGGCAGATGGGATTGTTTTGAAAAAAATGGATGGCAATGCCTTAATGAAAATTGCTGCTGCCAAAATTGTAACGGTATTAAGAGATGGCGAGCGAGTTGATATTGTATTACCTGTGGATTTTAAAAATGTAGTATTTCAGAAAGATCCAAATTTTACGATACGTTATCCTTTTGTAATCACTCAGATACAAAGTGGTTCTTCTGCCAAAAAAGCAGGATTGCTAGTTGGTGATAGCATTACAGGTGTCAACGGAAAGACATTAGACTTTACAGGGATTTCCAAAGCCTTGTTTGCCAATAAGGGACAGTCAATAGAACTGAATTTATATCGACAAGGAGAAAAGATAGATGTAGTTGTAATTCCAAGCGAACAGGGAAAATTAGGAGTAGGCGTTAAAATTCCAACAGATTTCTATTCTACGGTAACGACCGAATACGGATTCTTCGAATCATTTCCTGCCGGTGTTGTACAAGGAATAAATACGATTAAAGGCTATCTAAGTCAGTTCAAATTTATATTCTCGAAAGAAGGAGCGCAAAGTTTGGGAGGTTTCGGAACCATCGGTAGTTTGTTTCCTGATAGTTGGGATTGGGAGAGGTTTTGGAATATGACCGCTTTTCTTTCTATCATACTGGCAGTCATGAACTTACTTCCGATTCCGGCATTAGACGGTGGTCATGTAATGTTTTTGTTGTATGAAGTAGTTACTCGTCGCAAACCCAGCGACAAGTTTATGGAACGTGCTCAAATGGTGGGAATGATTTTATTAATTTCGTTGTTGCTCTACGCCAACGGAAACGATATATTCAGATTCTTCTTCAAATAGTTTTTGATAGCAAACTCAATAAAAAAAGCCTCGAATTCAGAAGAATTCGAGGCTTTTTTATTTTGTGATATACCTTTTATTTGATGGCTTTCAAAACCTGTAAAGCCGTATCATTTGTCGGATCAATATCTAATATTCTCTGTGCGAAATCCTTTGCTGCAGGAAAATCTTCTCGTGAATAATAGTAAAAGACCAAATATCTGTAACTTTCAACAAGATTGCTATTTCTTGTGGAGCCTTCCGGCATAGCCGCCAATATATTAGCTGCTTGTTCATAAAATGGCTTAGCTAAACCAAGCGTTGTTTCAGGGTCAAGAACGAAGTTGACACGACCTCTCCAAAAATATCCCAAATAAGAATCCGGAGACCTTTCTATCATTTGTGCAAAAGCTGCATCTGCCTCCATAAGAAAGTTTTTACGTACAAGAGCATCTGCAGCGATTTCTTCAGGTGTTCCTGTAATTTCTTGACGACCTGCAGTATACGCCATACGACCAAGATTAAAAACATCTCCCAAAGTAGCATTTTTATCGTTTTCTATGAACTTTTTGTAAAAAACAATAGCATTGCTAAAATCTTCTTTTGCTTCGTATGCAAGCGCCAAATCTCTAAATACATCTGTCTTTTCAGGATCTATAGTTAATGCTTTGTTAAAAGCGTCAATGGCAGCTGCGATATTGCCGGACTGGCTCAACAGTCGACCATAATAAACAAAATCTTGAGCAATCAATTCTCCTTGAGGTCCTGTTTGAATAAATTTTTCAGCTTGTTTTAAGCCAAGAGTGTAATTTCCTAACTCAAAATTGTTATAGAATTGCAAACGACGCATAACAAAGTTTTCAGGATTACTTGCCAATACTTTATTGATTATTTCCAACGATTGTGCGTATTCTTTTGTAAAATAAAGCAAAGATGCATAATTAATCAACCGTTCAACAGGAACTCCGGGTATTTCGATAAATTTTCTGTATGCCTCGATAGCTTTTGTATAATTGTTCATTTTGTAATAAACATCTCCCAATTCTGCAAAAGCAGGAATGTAGCTCGGATCGATTTCCAACAAACGAAGTAAAATTTCCAAAGCCAAATCGGGATTTATAGCTTTATATACACGAGCTTTCTTTAAATGAGCAAGCTTATCGTTGGGATTAAAATAAATCGCATTCTCATATCTCGAACTTGCACCACCTATATCGCCTTGCGACATCAACATATCGCCTTCCGCAACATAAATTCCTGAAAATTTCTTATTGATTTTTCTCGCTTTATCCAAAAACTCCTCAGCTTTTGCGTATTGATTCAATTCAATAAATGCCGCGACTATAGCAACAGGCACAGCCGGATCTTTTTTATCTAAACTCAACGCTTTTTTGAATAAATCGTCGGCTAACTTCGCATTATTGTTTCTCAATGCCAACATACCTTCACCAATGTGTCCATAAGGATATTCCGGATCTGTTTCGATCGCTTTTCGGAAGAAAATAGCAGCCGAATCTAATTGATTGGTAGCTAAGTAAGATTTACCGATATAATAAAAAGCCTCGGCTAAAGCTGTTCCTTCACTTTGTGCTACTTGATTTTTCAACTCAATTTTTGCGGCATCAAATAATTCTGCACGAAAAAATTCAATTCCTTTTTCATTACCACTCGCAGCGAATACACTTGCGATACCCAATAAGATACTTCCTGCGATTGCCTGTGTTTTTTTCCAGTTCATTTTCATATTATATTTATTTTTCATTATTATTTTCAATTGGGATAGCTATCATGAACATTCACTATATTGATAGGCATAGTAGCCGGAACAAGTCCTGATTTCAAAATTATTCGTTGACCTCTGTCGCTGGTTACAAACGATGCAAAACCGGTAGACAGTCCGTTTTTCGGATCCGACAATAAAATATATACACTTCTTATCATGGGATAATTACTATACACGACATAAGCTTGAAAAGGTAAAAAGCTGTTATATTGATCGGGACTTGCGTAACGACTCACAGCCAACACCTTGATTTTATCGTTAAAACTCAAATTAGTGCTATCGGTTTCGTTACTAATCCAGTTGACACCAATAATTCCGAGTGCTCCGGGAATTTTAGAAACCATTTCGAGCGCTTGCAAATTGTTTTCTTGAGCATATAATTTATCCGATAATCCCTGTCCTCCGGTAATAGAATCTATTGCATAGCGAACAGTACCCGAATTTGGATTATCAAATATCACATCAATTTTTCCTAATTTGGATTTAGGATTTATTTGTTTCCATTCCGTAATTTCTCCGGTTAAGATTTTTTTCAGGGTTGGCATACCGATCATTGATTCTTCATTGTTTTTGTTGACAATCAGAGCGATAGCGTCAGTAGCTATTTTTAATTCTCTGACAACCATATTCTTGCTGGTAAACACAGCCTTTTCTTTCTCTGTTAATTCTCGAGAAACTACGGCTAAACGCACACTATCATCCATCAACAGCCGAATTGCCTCCATTTCACCGGTGAATATCGGAACGATTCCTGCCTCAAGATATTGGGATTCAAAAACGGCTACTTGAGCCTGAATTACCGGCTCAAAACATTGATCACTAGCGATATAAATCGCACCGGAGGTGAGCGTATCCCGCCATTTAGTAGATCTTGGGCCTTTGTTGCTATTGTTGCTGCAAGAGGTAACTACCAACAAAACCGCTATCAATGATAAAAACAAAAATAATCTTTTCATAAAACAAAAAATCTTTTTATAAGACAAATTATATTTTCATTCGTTTAATTGAATGCAAAATAAATGAATATTTCCGACAAACTATGTTATGCTAACACTATATAGTGTTATTTAGTGTTAACGATCTTCTCTTTTCTTCTCTTGATACTTTAGAATCGCCATAACAACTCTGAAAATACCATAGAATCCCAACAGGATTCCCAAAAACAAACGGATAGTTTTATCCGTAATGGAATTATCAAAAATGCTTGTGAAAAGCAACATATAGGATATGACCAAGTATAACAAAGCCATAACACTTCCAAAAATATATAAAAAACCTGTATTTTTCATTATTTAATGTCGTTTATTTACAAAACAAAAGTTGGAAGTTACAGAGAAATTACAAAATAAGCAATACTCTAACTTCCAACTTTTAACTTTTTTAGTTTATCTTACTGTTGCAATGTAAAGCGAACAGGTAATGTATAGTATACCAACACCGGATTACCGTTTTGTTTTCCGGGAATCCACCTTGGCATTGATTTTACTACACGAATAGCCTCTTTATCACAACTTGGATCTAATGAGCGCAATACGGTAACATCCGAAACTTCACCATTTTTACCAACCACGAAACGAAGTACAACCATTCCCTGAATACCTTGCTCCTGTGCAATCACCGGATATTTGATATTTTTACCTAAGAACTCCATCATTGCTTTATCTCCGCCGGGGAATGAAGGCATTTGCTCAACGTGAGTAAATACTTGTTCTTTCTCAGCTACAACTACCTTGTTATCTTTCAGGTCAGCGATGTCAACACCCGTTCCGTCGGTTTTACCTTCCACGTCGGCAACAGAAATAGTAATCTTTGTATCAGTCAACTCCTGTTGTGTTTTCATTGCATCTTCGTCTCTTACATCCTCGTCTTTTTTAATCACAGGAGGTGTAAACTTGATAGATGCTTTGAGTTCAGGTGGAGGTGGTGCCTCGGGTTGCTTGACAATCAAATCTTCTGGTGGTTGCTCAAGATCTATTTTTGCCATTATTGTCTTACCTAATTCTTCGTCGGCTGTTCTTTCCGGTATTACTGCTTGTATCAGCATCGGAAGAAAAGCAATGACCACCACTGCACATACTACAATAATCAACGCCCTGATATGACGTTTCGAAGAACCTTTCCGAAGTTCATAAGCACCATATTGCTTATTTTTTCCTTCGAATATCATGTCGCGCCACTCTTGCGAATTCAAATCTATATTTTTATTTGCCATAATTCTTCAAATTTTAGTGGTACGATTATTTTTTTAAATCTTCATCGGTAATCAAACCAAGCGCTTTGCGTACTAAGAATAGATCTCCATCTTGAATGTCAACAATTGCATATTTTCCAATATTGGCTATTTGCATTTCATCCAAAACATTGATCAAATTCTTGTAAGTAGATTCATCCAAAGCCTTAATCATCACAGTCGGAGATCCTTTTTGCCCTTTAATCTCTATAGATTGCTTTTTGAAGTCTTCTTCTGAGATTTGATTATTCAATTTTTTAAGCTTAAGTTCCTGCAAGTCTGCTATCGCTTTTCTATTGCGATTCAAAAGCATCGCTCTAAGTCCGTTTTCAGAATAATCACTCTCAACCAAGAATTTAGGATTCAAATAGCTTTCTTCGTCAATCATTCCAAAATAATAGAATACTCTATTATCACCTCCCAAAAGAATAGTAATAGCTTCAGAGCTCTTTGCTACAGTTGGGTCAGACGGCTCATCCCTCGTTGGCATATTAATCTCCATCGTTTGGGGTTTACTCAACGAAGTACAAAACATAAAGAATGTAATCAAAAGCATGTTCATGTCTACCATCGGAGTAAAGTCAACACGCAAATCTACTTTCTTCTGTTTTACTTTCTTTCCTTTACCTTTGTCATTACCACCGGTATTTACTTCTGCCATAATGTTTATTTTTTTGTCAAATTAATAAATACTCAAATTAATGACCACCTTCTTCTGCGTTGGCTCCTGCTTTCAAGCTTGTGATCAGATTATATCTGTTTTCACGCAATTCTTGAAGAGAAGTCATCACATTTTTAATAATAGGATAAGGTGTAAACTGATCCGCTTTAATAGCGATTAAGAGATTCGGATTAACATCCTTGGCATATCTTACCCAATGTTTGAATTGGTTGTCGATAGAATCCATAGGAATACCGTAGTTCTTTAGAACTTCACCCCGCTGATCTTCGGGTAAGCCCAAGAAAGCTTTCATACTCTGAATGGGAACACCAAAAGAAGATGTTGCCGCCAGACCGAATTGATATACTTCCTTGTCGGTAAATTCAATATTATAGGCCTCACCTACCTTCCTTAACACTCGCATTGCGTCTTCTTGTTTATCAAGACTCATAAATACTTTTCCTCCCGGCTCAACCAATATGGAAAGTACATTAATTTCAGGAATCTTTATCTCCGATACTGATGCTGGGGTGGTTACCTGCACTGGTTCCGGTTTGATAAAAGTTGAAGTAAGTATAAAGAAGGTAAGTAAAAGGACAGTCACGTCACTCATCGCCGTCATGTCGATGAATGTACTTTTCTTCGCTACTTTTACTTTTGGCATAAATATAATCCTTCTTTAAATTAAATTATTCGTGTTTAGAAGCGTAAGTTTGTACGATAGAGAATCCCATTTCGTCGATAGCATAAGTCATGTTATCAATTTTACCGGTGAAGAAACTATAAGAAATAATAGCCAATGCTCCGGTTGCGATACCAAACGCAGTATTGATAAGAGCTTCAGAAATACCGGCTGCCAATGCAACTGAGTCGGGAGCACCCGCAGTTGACATAGCGGCAAACGAACGAATCATACCTAATACAGTTCCCAAAAGACCGAAAAGTGTACCAAGTGTAGAGATAGTAGCGATTACCGGAAGATTTTGTTGCATTGTAGGTAATTCAAGTGCAGTAGCTTCTTCGATATCTTTTTGAATTGCCAGCAATTTTTGTTCTTTACTCAATTTCTCTGTAGTTGTTTCCATTTCTTCATATTTTTTCAAACCTGCAGAAATAATGGCAGCAACAGAACCTTGTTGTTTTGCACAAAGAGCCTCAGCTGTTTTCAAATCACCTTTTTCCAAGTTTTTCTTCACGTCGAAAACAAGTTGAAGTAAATTACCTTTTCCTTTACATTTGCTGATAGCGAATGCACGTTCAACACTTAAAACCATTACAGTTAACAAAAGAGTCATAACGATAACTACAACGAAACCTCCTTTATAGATTGTTCCTGCAAGTCCTGCAGGGTGACCGGCTGTGAGAGGAGTTTCTTTAGTCCAAAATACTACGGATAGTCTTTCCCAAAATCCTAATTGTGCTTCTGCTATTTTTTCAGGAGTTACTCCCAAGAAATTTACCGGTTTACCGAATATAAATAAAAACACTGTAGCAGCTACAACTAAGCAACATGCAATAACAATCCCTGCTGAAATTCCACGAGATTTTTTTCCTTCACTTTTCTTTTTTGTTTCCATAAAATTCAAAAATGTTTTTTGTTTAAAAATTTAAGTTTATAAAATTATTTGATTTATATTTTTCGAAAATCCCCCAAAGATATTGTTTTCTTCAGTTCCTACAATATCTTTTCACAATTATTTTTTTGTAAAGCAGGTACAGAAAGCAGATAATAGATTGTAAGTCATTGAAATATAGCTAAATATCATTTTCATGCTTTCTTCCCCCATTCGCTATGTATTTCATAGATAATTAGAACGGAAATATTTCATTTTAATTTTATTGTCAATGTGATTTTAACATTTTATTAGTCATTCAAAATCCAAATATTCTTTTTCTTCCAAATCTTTTGGTTGAAAACCGGGTGCGATGTATTGTTTTTCAGTATCATTTTCTTTTGTAATCTCCGAATTCAGATTAATTCTGTAACCGGTATATTCTGAGGTGATGATTTCGATATATTCGGAGTTATCTTCCTTTTCGGGAGAACAATACAGCATTACTTTTTTGTTAAGGAGGTCTTTTTCTTCTTCCCAAGAAGATTCGTTTTCTGCGGTAGCCCATCCAAAAATTGTTGCATTCCACTCTATTTCTGTCGGATAATTAAGATAATTAACCAAGTAGCATACGATTTCCAGCGCATCATCAAAAGGGAAGATTATAGCAAATTTGCTTTCAGACAGTGGTATCAAACGAGGCAAAACAGCATATTCATCTTCGTTATACATCCGGCAAAATTTCGTCAGTACGCTCTCAATTTGTTCTCTGTTTACATTTTCCACCAAAATAATTTTATCATTCGGAATTTCTTCTGTGGGTTTAACCGGCTTTTTCTTTTCCTCTTTTTTAGGTATATCTTTTACTTTCGACATCACCTTGTATGCAAAAAACATCGCTATAAGAAGACCTGCTACATAAAATAATTGTTGGTTCATGGGATAATAAATTCTTTATTTTTGTTCAAAAATTCTTTTAACTTTATCTGTGTTTGGGATTGAAAAGATTTATACTGCTCCGAATCAGGATTGAAAGGCTTGTGTTCTAATGCTTGTCTGATTTTCATCCATTCATTTAGCAATACAACAGTTTTCTTTTCAAAAAAAGCATGAGAAAACTTTTCCCAAATATATTCAACGGCTAAATCGGATGGATGCAACATATCGTCGGCATAAAAACGATAATCACGCAATTCGTCCATCATAATTTCATACGACGGAAAATAATAACAATGAGCGTATTGTTTTATCAATTCATCTATAGCCAATAATAACGTCGATTTACTTAACTGGTTTTCGTGCGCTCCGTCTTTCCAGTGCCGAATGGGACTTACCGTAAATATAAGTTTTAATTCAGGATTATATTGTTTCAACTGATTAATCAAAGATTTCCAATCTTCAACGATTTCGTTTATGTTCAATCTTCTTCTATTAAAAGTTTTTTCCGGCAGTTTGTGGCAATTTGACACAATTCCAAGGATATTAGGAACATTAAGGATTTTAGGGATATGCGATTTTAAGAAATAGGTAAATGCAGTGCCGAAAGTTATTATTAACACGGAAGCATCCTGCAAATAATCCTTCGCTTCCTTAATTTCCTTATTAATTCTATCAACAACATTTTCCGCAGAACTGCTGGAAAACTTTCCGTGATGGTCGAAACTATGATACAATCCCTGATGTTCAAATAAATCGGAAACTGCATACTTTTTGGAACGAAATATCGTTTGAATATTTTTGGAAATAGATGCGGGATTATACAAAATTCCAAAAGGATTCGTATAAGCACGAAATCCTGCCGATTGCATTTTTTCTGCTATATTTTCGGCAAAACAAGAACCCATCATCATGATTTTATCCTGATGACTGATTTTAAAATCAAAGGAAGGGATTTGTATTTCTGTCGTAAATATCATTTTCAAATTTTTAAAACAACAATACCTTGATAAAGTATATCGTTTCTATATTTTTCGCAAAAATACGGAATTATGGAAATAAAACAATAACAAAATTTAGCTTTGAGCAGAAAATTGAAAAACAATTTTATATCTTTGCGAATGTTTAATTTATAACCAGAAGAAATTATGGAGGTAACAGTAGAAAAACAAACAACGCCCTACTCAAAAACAAAGATAAAAGGAAAGTCGCTAAACGAAGTTGTTAATAACGGTTGGGACAGACTGAGTAAATTGTATGGCGTAGACATGCGAAAAATTGCAACACAACACAATTCCAAACACAGTGAAACCAATGTATGAAGTAATAGTTTTGCCTGAAGCCGAAACCGAGTTTAACAATTATATCGACTATATTTACTTTTCTTACGATGCACCTTTAACGGCCATACAGCATTATAACAAAATACTCGAAGTATTGTACAGCCTCGAAGAATATGCAGAAATTTACAAAATAGAATATTTGCCATCGTTACAAAAATACGGTAGCAATGTTCGTCGAGTGAACTATAAAAAAATATCGATTATTTACACCGTTTTCGGTAAAACAGTTTATATTCACCGTATTATGGCAGCCGCTTTAATACAAGAAAATTAATTCTTCATTTTTTCTATTGAATAATCCAGTTAAATTATGTAATTTCGCGGGATTATTTTAACGCTATGCAAGAGAATAAAGATAACAACTTATTAGAAAAAATCGAATATCCTTCTGATCTTCGCAAACTTAATGCCAAACAATTAAAGCAGGTATGTGAAGAAGTAAGAGAGTGCCTCATAGAAACTTTATCTGAAATACCCGGACATTTTGCATCCAGTTTGGGAACTGTGGAATTGACAGTCGCTCTGCATTATGTTTTGAATACGCCCTACGATAAAATTGTTTGGGACGTCGGACATCAGGCTTATGCACATAAAATCCTGACAGGAAGGAGAGAGAGATTTAATACACTTCGTCAGCTTGGAGGAATTTCCGGATTTCCTAATCCGAATGAAAGCGAATATGATGCGTTTATCGCAGGTCATGCCTCAAATTCTATTTCTGCGGCATTAGGCATGGCAACCGCATCTATGCTGAAAAATGAACCCGACAGAAAAATCGTTGCCATAATCGGTGATGGTTCCATGACCGGTGGTTTAGCTTTCGAAGGACTCAACAACGCATCTTCCGTACCCAATAATATGTTGATTGTGTTGAACGACAATCACATGGCCATCGACAATAACGTGGGAGGTATGAGTCAATATTTAGTCGATATTACCACTTCTAAAACTTACAATAAAATTCGTTATGATCTGTACCGGTTGTTGCGCAAATACGGTTTCATAAAAGATCATGGAAAAGGTTTAATTTTGCGTTTCAACAACAGCTTGAAAGCGCTACTTTCCGGACAACAAAATGTTTTTGAAGGATTTAACATCCGTTATTTCGGTCCTGTAGACGGAAACGATGTGGATGGATTGGTTAAAGTACTGAACGACATCAAAAATATGCAGGGGCCTAAGTTGCTCCATATCATTACCCGCAAAGGAAAAGGATTCAAACCTGCGGAGGAGGCAGCAACAGAATGGCATGCTCCCGGAAAATTCAACAAAGAAACCGGAGAACGTATTATTCAGAATTCTTTAGATGAGCCTCAACTCTACCAAGATGTTTTTGGTCATACTTTAGTCGAACTGGCAAAACAAAACGATAAAATCGTTGGCGTAACTCCTGCCATGCCCACCGGTTGCTCTATGTGTTTCTTGATGAAAGAAATGCCTAAAAGAGCATTCGACGTGGGAATTGCCGAAGCGCATGCAGTAACTTTTTCGGCAGGTTTAGCTAAAGAAGGAATGTTGCCGTTTTGCAATATCTATTCTTCTTTTATGCAACG
>JAIRVZ010000065.1 GCA_031253625.1 Dysgonamonadaceae bacterium | reverse complement strand
CAAAATAGTATTTGGTGGATTGAATATGCCCGAATCGACGGTATTCGCCACGATACGCATCCTTATGCCGATTTCAATTTTCTATCCCGGTGGTGCAAACGAGTGATAGAAGAATATCCCGATTTTAATATTGTAGGTGAATCGTGGTACGGCAATGGCGCACCTTTGGCTTGGTGGCAACGCAATTCCAAACTCAACGAAAAGCAAACGAACTTGAAAACCGTTATGGATTTTAACCTAATGGGGGCTTGCAACGAGGCTTTTGCGATTCATTCAACGGAACAAAACCCACTTAAAAGAATCTACGAAGTGATTGCACAGGATTTTATTTACGAAGATTTGGATAATATCCTGACTTTTTTGGATAATCACGATACCAACCGTTTCTTGAAAAAAGACGAAACGGATTTAAATCGCTTCAAGCAGGCATTAGCTTTTCTGCTTACCACACGAGGTATTCCACAACTGTATTACGGTACGGAAATCTTAATGTATGGCGAAAAAAGTGAGGGAGACGGCCAGTTGCGTAAGGATTTCCCGGGCGGTTGGAAAGAAGATGCCGTCAATGCTTTTACTGCCGAAGGCAGAACGGCTTGGCAAAACGAAGCGCACGATTATCTACAAAAATTGTTGCAATGGCGCAAAACCAATCCGGCAGTGGCTCTCGGAAAATTAACCCACTACGCACCCGATTGGCAAAATGAATGTTACGTTTATGCAAGAACATATAAAGACAATACCGTATTAGTCATTTTGAACGGCTCCAACAAAGAGCAAACTTTATCGCCAAAAAAATACTTTGAAGTTATCGGCAATGCCGTTTCCGGAAAAGAAATTATTTCGGATAAAACCATTGATTTGAAAAAAAATATAGTTATTTCAGCAAAAGGGGTATATATCATCGAATTATAAATAAAAACACAATTAATATGAAACTGAAAATTATTTTTTCTTTGCTGCTTGCATTGAATTTGACAGTAAATGCACAGACATTAGTTTCCCCTAACGGGAATTATCAAATGAACTTTTCGCTTGCTACCGATGGTTCTCCGGTTTATACTTTGACCTACAAGGGGAAAGAAGTTATCAAACCAAGTAAATTGGGCTTGGAATTGATGCAGGAAGGCGTGAGGCGTACATTCGACGACTTTTCTGCCGAAGGACAAACAGCAGAAAACAAAGACATTAAAACCAATTTATACAACGGTTTTAAAGTGATAAACACTCAAACGGCTACTTTCGACGAAACGTGGCAACCTGTTTGGGGCGAAGAAAAAAATATCCGCAATCATTACAATGAATTAGCGGTTACTTTGAATCAGCCGGCAACCGACCGGCAAATCGTTATCCGTTTCCGTTTATTTAACGACGGATTGGGTTTCCGCTACGAGTTTCCGCAACAAGACAATCTGATATTCTTCGTTCTGAAAGACGAGCGTACACAGTTTGCCATGACCGGCAACCATACCGCACTTTGGATTCCGGGCGATTATGATACGCAAGAATACGATTATACGAAATCTCGTTTGTCGGAAATCCGCGGATTAATGGCGGGTGCAATTACACCTAATGCTTCTCAAACACCTTTTTCATCGACAGGAGTACAAACCTCGTTGCAACTGAAAACAGACAACGGTTTATATATCAACTTGCACGAAGCGGCTTTGATTAATTATGCTTGTATGCACCTGAATTTAGACGACAAGAATTTCGTATTCGAATCGCATTTAACGCCCGATGCTAACGGAACAAAAGGACATTTGCAAGCTCCCTGTGTCAGTCCATGGCGTACAATTATCGTGAGCGACGATGCCCGCGATATACTGGCTTCCCGCATTACTCTGAATTTAAACGAACCCTGCAAAATCAAAGATACATCATGGATTAAACCAACCAAATACATCGGTGTTTGGTGGGAAATGATTACCGGTAAAAGCACTTGGGCTTTTTCGGACTTGCCGAGCATACAGATAGGAATTACCGACTTTACAAAAGTAGAACCGAACGGACGTCATGCTGCCAATACGGCTAACGTAAAAAGATACATTGACTTTGCCGCTTTGCATGGTTTCGACGGTGTTTTGGTCGAAGGTTGGAATATCGGTTGGGAAGATTGGTTCGGCAATTCCAAAGATTTCGTTTTTGATTTCGTAACTCCTTATCCCGATTTCGACGTAAAGGAAATCAATCGATACGCGGCAAACAAAGGAGTAAAAATGATTATGCACCATGAAACCGCAGCGTCTGTTCGCAATTACGAGCGTCATATCGACCTTGCCTATCAATTCATGAAAGATAACGGTTACGATGCAGTGAAAAGTGGTTATGTGGGTGATATCCTTCCTCGTGGTGAACACCATTACAGCCAATGGATAAATAATCATTATCAATTTGCCATCGAAAAGGCTGTCGATTATAAAATCATGGTCAATGCCCACGAAGCCACTCGTCCCACAGGTATTTGCCGCACTTATCCAAACCTAATAGGTAACGAATCGGCACGCGGAACGGAATATCAAGCCTTTGGCGGCAATAACCCCAATCATACGACCATTTTGCCTTTTACTCGCCTGATTGGAGGTCCGATGGACTTTACTCCCGGTATTTTTGAAATGGATATTCAAAAGATTAATCCGGATAATACCTCGCACGTTAATTCTACCTTAGCCAATCAGTTAGCTTTGTATGTAACGATGTATAGTCCTTTGCAAATGGCGGCAGATTTACCCGAAAATTACAACCGTTTCTTAGATGCTTTCCAATTTATCAAAGATGTTGCAATCGATTGGGACGAAACTAAATATCTCGAAGCCGAACCGGGCGAATACCTCACCATTGCCCGCAAAGCGAAAGGAAGCGATAATTGGTTTGTAGGCAATGTTTGCGGCGAAAAAGGATTTACTTCAAACATCACTTTTGATTTCCTCGATCCGGGCAAAAAATACATTGCTACAATTTATGCCGATGCTAAAGATGCGCATTATAAAACAAATCCGCAGGCTTATACTATCCGCAAAATGGAAGTAACAAACAAAACAAAATTGACACAGAAATCTGCACCGGCCGGTGGATATGCAATTAGCATCGTGCCGAAATAAAATTATTGAGGTACGCTTCATTGAGGGTTATTTTGAAAAATAAACAATTATACATACCTTTGCAGCGATGTTGTTAAAACATCAGAATCAGGAGCTGTCCAATTTGCAGCAAAACAATAAAAAGTGACAGTAAGTGGATCACACAAAAGAAAAACATAAAAACGATTCCTGAAATTCTATGAGTTTCAGGAATTTTTGTTTAATTTAATTTTTATAAATGATGAAAGCATTTGTGTTTCCCGGACAAGGGGCTCAATTCGTAGGTATGGGAAAAGATTTGTATGACAATTCTCCCGTAGCAAAAGAAATGTTTGAAAAAGCGAATGAAATATTGGGATTTCGCATAACCGATTTGATGTTTGCCGGAACCGACGAAGATCTCAGACAAACAAAGGTAACTCAACCTGCTATTTTCTTACATTCGGTAATCTTAGCCAAGACTATGGGCGAAGATTTTCAGCCGGAAATGGTTGCCGGTCATTCCTTGGGCGAATTTTCCGCATTGGTTGCCGCGGGAGCGATGACTTTTGAAGATGGACTAAAATTAGTGTACGCTCGTGCGCTTGCCATGCAAAAAGCTTGCGAAAAAACACCTTCAACAATGGCTGCCGTACTGGGTTTGGCTGATGAAAAAGTAGAAGAAATCTGTGCATCTATTAAAGAAACAGTTGTTCCTGCCAACTATAATTGTCCGGGACAAATTGTGATTTCCGGATCGATTGAAGGAATTGACGAAGCTTGTGAGAAATTATTGGCTGCGGGAGCTAAACGCGCATTGAAACTCAAAGTTGGCGGCGCTTTCCACTCTCCGTTAATGGAACCTGCAAGAGAAGAATTGGCGGGAGCAATCAGCACTACAACATTCTCTTCTCCTATTTGTCCGGTCTATCAGAATGTAAGCACAAAAGGAGAAACCGCTCCGGAGATTATCAAGGTCAATTTGATTGCCCAATTAACCGCCCCTGTTAAATGGACTCAATCGGTTCAGAATAT
Organism: Dysgonamonadaceae bacterium; assembly: GCA_031253625.1. GTDB lineage: Bacteria > Bacteroidota > Bacteroidia > Bacteroidales > Azobacteroidaceae > JAIRVZ01. The sequence goes on along the minus strand of JAIRVZ010000065.1, from coordinate 19,669 downwards.
GATCGCAGATGGTGCCGATTCTTTTACCGAAGTTGGTCCCGGAAATGTTTTGCAAGGGTTGATAAAGAAAATAAATCCCGAAGTAGAAGCAAAATAAGTATTCTAAAACCCCGTATTTGAAAAAAGCACGTAGTGCTTCTGTGTTTATAGCCGTGTGCATGTACCGCTACGCGACACGCGATGATAAACACAGAAGCACTACGTGCTTTATTTAGATGAACTGATGGACGGGAAATAGCTCTATTTCAACAATGTCTTTACAAATTTTATTTTTCTCACGAGATAAGAAAAGATCAAGGTAACAACAAAAGCAATTATAGTTACTGCCATAAATTTAAGCAATGGATTTATTGTCCAGTGTTTTAATAATAATGAAACCGCTATCAGTAATGGGGCATGAAAAAAGTATATTCCGAAAGAATTGTCAGCTATCAGTTGAGTATATTTGTTATTGATGTTTAGGCGTTTCTTGAAAAAAGCGATAATGCCTATCGAAAACCCAATGGCGAAGAAAGCTTCCCACAATGCAAATGCAAGACTCTGCCAATGTAATCCGCCATCAAAATATCTGTGTCCTTTTGTTGCTCCGCCCAATAACATAATAGCAAACCATATTATCGGTCCTGCGATAAGCGTTATTTTGATCCATTTTATATTCCTCTCTCCTGAGATATTTTCAAACAAATTGTTTTCACCGACTATTATTCCGATAATAAATAAGGCAATGTATGAACCGAAATAGCCGAACTGCAAATTGTAAAAACTTGTTCCAAGTGGAAATATAAGTCTAATCAAAAATGCAAAAATTCCAGTTATGATAATTGCAAAAACTATACTTTTTGTGTTAAAGGCATGGATTGTCTTGGGATTTGGGAAAAATTTCCTGATAATTACATAGATTATACAAAACAGCAGAAGTGCTTCAACAAACCAAAGTGGGCCTGTAGAGCCGATGATCCATTTAAAATTTGTCAGATAATGAATATAGTTATTCACAAACGTATATTCGTTTCCTATTCCCAACAAAACAAAATAAATAAATGGAGCAATGAGAAAAACATATATCAATAAAGGGACACCGAGACGAAAAAATCTTTCCTTCAAAAATTGTGTGGAGCCACGTTTTTTCAGCGATTTAGTTACTAAAAATGCCGAAATAAAAAAAAGCGCTCCTATAAACCATGCCTGCAAAAAGGATTGAAACAATCCAAAAACAACTGTTTCAAAAATAGACAACGTTCCTGAAATTCCTTCTTTGTAATACCAGCCTCCATCACCACTATAAGTAACTGCTGCGTGCATGGCAATTACATGAAAAATCACAAATGAACGCACATTATCCAAATAGGCGAACCGAATGCTTGCCGGATTTTTAGTATCAATCTCCATATATTACCACTGAATAAGTTCTTGCCCGGTTTGCCTTAAATAATCGTTGGCTTTGCTAAAGTGCTTGTTGCCGAAAAATCCGCGGTGGGCAGATAACGGAGAAGGATGAGGCGATTTCAACACCAAATGTTTGTTTGGATTGATAAATTCTCCTTTTCTCTGAGCATAAGAACCCCAAAGAATGAAAACCACATGTTCTTTTTCTTCAGCTATATGATGTATAACAGCATCCGTAAATGTTTCCCAACCTTTGTTTTGATGAGAGCCTGCCGAATGAGCACGAACTGTAAGTGTTGCATTTAACAACAATACGCCTTGCTGTGCCCAACGCAATAAATTTCCTGTTCGAGGAGGTGTTATACCTAAATCAGTTTCAATTTCTTTGAATATATTTTGAAGAGAAGGTGGAAATTGAACTTCGTCATTGACGGAAAAACACAAACCATGTGCTTGTCCCGGCTCATGATACGGGTCTTGTCCTAAAATTACAACTTTAACTTTGTCGAACGGACATTGGTCAAAAGCATTGAACATTAATCGTCCCGGAGGATAAACAGTTTTGGTTGCATATTCACTTTTGACGAAATTAACCAAATTCGCGAAATAATCTTTTTCAAATTCCGGTTGCAGTTTTTCCTTCCACGAAACCTCAATCTTTACATCCATTCTTTCTTAAATTAATCACTAATCATTAAACATTAACTATATCAAAATCATTCCTGCTTTTAGTGCCTCTTCCCTCATGTCTTCCGGCCAAATACTTGCCTGAATTTCTCCGATATGTCCTTTGCGGAGGTAAAACATACAAAGACGCGATTGACCGATACCACCACCGATGGTTTGCGGCAATTCGTTATTCAACAACCGTTGATGAAAATAGAGATTTTTTCGCTCCTCAGTTCCTGTTAATTCAAGTTGGTAAAGCATGGTTTGCGGATTTACACGGATGCCCATGGACGAAATTTCAACGGATCTTTCAAGAACATCATTCCATAAAAGCAAATCTCCGTTTAATCCGGGGAAACCATCTTCTCCGATTGTAGTCCAGTCGTCGTAGTCAGGGGCACGATTGTCGTGCTTTTCACCATTACTCAATTTACTTCCGATACCAATAATGAATACAGCTTTAAAAGCTTTGGTGATCGCGTCTTCCCTTTCTTTAGCAGTGAAATCCGGATACATTTGCAAAAGTTCTTCCGAATGAATAAACTTGATCTTTTTAGGCAATATGGGTTTGATTTCAGGAAACATCTCGTAAACCAAATATTCTGTCCGGACAATAGCGGCATAAATACGGGTAACTATTTCTTTCAAGAATTCAACATTCCTTTCTGATTCCGACATTACCAATTCCCAATCCCACTGGTCTACATATAGAGAATGTAAATTGCCCAAATCTTCGTCAGAACGGATAGCGTTCATATCGGCATAAATACCATACCCAGGCTCGAAAGCATAATCGACAAGTGTAAGCCTTTTCCACTTTGCCAAAGAATGAACGATTTCTGCTTTTGCTTCGTTCAAATCTTTGATAGGAAAAGTAACAGCGCGTTCCTTACCACTTAAATCATCATTGATTCCGGTTCCTTTCAAGACAAACAAGGGAGCTGTTACTCTCCTCAATCTTAACTCGGAAGAAAGATTTTGTTGAAAAAAATCTTTTATCTTTTTGATACCCATTTCAGTTTCTGCCAAATTCAGAAAGGCATTATAATTCTTGGGTTTTATTAGATAACTCATATTTAAATTGTGTTTTTGAACGGCAAAGATATGGATTTCTTGTCAAAACAAAACAAAAAAGTCTGTTTTGTATTCAAAATTATATATAAAAGGATATTTTGTGTGTGTTTTCGTTAGTTTACTCACTTCGTTCGAAATGACGTAGAGTGTCATTTCGAGCGAAACGAGAAACCCAATGTTCAATTTAGGATAATTCCTGATAACGAACTTAAAGATAAATCTTTTTCAACGTGATAAGCAGCAGCGAACTGCATAATAAGAGTCAATGAGCGTTTGCTTGGCGCATATAAATCCGACTTTTCATTCTTTTTTATCACATTAATCTTTTTGCAATCATTAGAAGTAAAAACATGTTCCATAGGCTAATCTGTTTTATGATTTTATACTTACAAAACGAGGGATATTTGATTATATTGTAAATGACAGTCTGTTTTTATTTTATTTTATTAATTTTGCTGCTAATTTATCCGGTAAAATAATTGCAATTCGAAATGTTACGAGGAAAACATATTGTTGTCGGTATTACAGGCAGTATTGCAGCCTATAAAGCTGCATATTTAGTGCGCGCTTTGATTAAAAAAGGGGCAGAAGTTCAAGTCGTTATTACGCCTGCCGGAAAAGAATTTATCACTCCGGTAACATTGTCGGCCTTGACCGGCAAACCTGTTGTCAGCGAGTTTTTTACGGCCAATGATGGAACTTGGCACAGTCATGTCGACCTCGGACTTTGGAGTGATTTGATGATTATCGCTCCGGCTACAGCTGCAACTATCGGAAAAATGGCCAACGGAATCGCCGACAATATGCTTATAACAACTTATCTATCAATGAAATCACCCGTTTTTGTGGCTCCTGCGATGGATTTAGATATGTATGCTCATCCTTCTACACAAAAAAATCTGGAAACGTTGAAATCATTCGGAAATCATATCATCGAACCTGCCTCCGGATTCTTAGCCAGCAAGCTTGAAGGCAAAGGCAGAATGGAAGAACCGGATAAAATAGTAGAAGTAATTGAAACTTATTTTTCTAAAAAAGAAGACCTTGCAGGAAAAAAAATGTTAATAACAGCAGGCCCGACGTATGAAAAACTCGATCCTGTACGTTATATAGGAAATTACTCTTCCGGGAAAATGGGTTTTGCTTTGGCAGAAGCTTGTGCAGAGAGAGGTGCAGAGGTTATTTTGATTGCCGGTCCGACTCAATTGCAACTCAACCATCCGGGCATCAAACGGATTGATGTTGAATCGGCCGACCAAATGTATGAGCAGGCAATGACAGAGTTTCAGCATGTTGATGCAGGAATACTTTGTGCTGCCGTTGCAGATTACAAGCCGGAAGTGTATGCCGATGAAAAAATAAAACGGAAAGAGGGCGATGAACTGGTATTAAAACTCGTTCCGAATAAAGATATTGCGGCCTCTTTAGGCAAAATAAAAAGAGAAAAACAACTGTTGGTTGGTTTTGCTTTGGAAACTCATAACGGAGAAAAAAATGCAAAACTTAAGTTGGAAAAGAAAAATTTGGATTTTATCGTATTGAATTCTTTACAGGACGAAGGAGCCGGTTTCAGAACAGATACCAATAAAATATCAATCATCAATAAAAAAGGGGAAAGAACAGATTTCCCATTAAAAAATAAAAAAGCCGTAGCAAATGATATTGTCGACACGTTTATCAAATTTATGTAAGAATATGATGAAAAAAAACTGTTATTCTGTTATTCTATTATTCTGTTATTTCAATCTATTTACTCCTGCTTTACTTCAAGCACAAGAACTCAACGCAAGCGTATCTGTAAATAGTGCTCGAATAGAAGGCTCCAACAAAGATGTTTTTACTTCCCTCCAAACGCAATTGAAAGATTTTCTTAACACCCGAAGGTGGAGTGCAGCTACAGTTTCGCCAACAGAAAGGATAGAATGTAGTTTCGCAATCGAGATCTTAACTGCTTCGAGAGAGGGTTTCTATCAAGCAGCACTGACAGTCAGTGCAAAGCGTCCGGTTTATAATTCAACATACACAACTGCGCTGATATATTTCCGGGACACCGAATTTGAATTTGAGTACGAAGAAAATGCACCGATAGAATACGTCGAACATACTTTGAACAATAATCTTGTAGCTACGATAGCATTTTATTCGTATTTAATACTAGGTTTGGATTTCGACAGTTTTGCTCCTATGGGCGGGACTTATTTTTTCAGACAGGCTCGAAATATTGCCACGCAGGCTCAAAGCAATTCGGGTTGGATAGGTTGGGCTCCTTTTGCAAAGCCGAATAACCGTCATGCAATTATTACGGCTTTCACAGATGAATCGTTGAATGCTTTTCGCGAATTATGGTACACTTATCACCGGAAAGGGTTGGACGAAATGGCCACTAATCCCGATAGAGGCCGCACCAATATTTTGAATGCGTTGCCTGTTTTGAAACAACTCAACGACGTGCGTTCTTCTTCTGTGATGCTACAAATGTTTGCCGATGCGAAGTTAGATGAAATCGTATTGATAAGTTCAAAAGCCACACCCGAACAAAAAAAAGAGGTTTATGACTTGTTATATAGCCTCTTCCCAACAATGTCGAACCGACTGGAACCTTTAAGGAAATAGCAAACCCGAATTTTATGTTAAAATCACTATCGATTCAGAATTACGCATTGATTTCTCAATTAGAGGTCGATTTTTCCGGAGGTTTTTCCGTTTTAACAGGAGAAACGGGAGCTGGAAAATCAATCATCTTGGGTGCACTTTCTCTTATTTTAGGACAAAGAGCAGATGCCAAATCAATCAAAGAAGGTGAAAACAGATGTTTGATAGAAGGTGTTTTTGATATTTCGTCCTACAAATTGCAATCATTTTTTGAAGAAAACGAACTGGAATACGATGCTACTCACTGTATTCTACGCAGAGAATTGCTCATTTCAGGAAAATCTCGTGCTTTTATCAATGATACTCCTGTTGGATTGAACGAATTGAAATTGTTAGCATCCCAATTAATCGACATCCATTCGCAACATCAAAACTTGATGTTGGCCGATGGAAATTTTCAAATGCAGGTACTGGATGTTTTGATAGAAAATAAAGATTTGAAAAAAGCGTATCAAGATGCGTTTAAGCAATATACGACTTGTCGAAAACAATTAGATACCTTAAAAGAAGAAGCCTCCAGAAAAACATCTGAAGAAGATTATTTGAGATTTCAATATAATCAATTAGTCGACGCTAATCTGAAAGAAAACGAACAATCCGAATTAGAAAGCGAACTAGAAATCCTTTCTCATTTGGAAGAAATTAAAACCGGACTTTTTAAATCGGAACAAAATCTTTCCGGCAACGAACAAAGCGTTGTCCCTATGCTCAAAGAGGTTTTGAACACCATAACGGCATTGAATAAAGTATATCCCGAATCTATAGAAATGTCAAGCCGTTTAGAATCATCTTATTTGGAGATTAAAGATTTGACTTCCGAAATTTCTAAAAAACAGGAACATCTTGAGTTAGACCCCGAACGCCTGCAATTTGTAAACGAGCGTTTAGATTTACTTTACAGTCTGCAAAAAAAGCATAAACTCGAAACCTGCGAGGCTCTTATCGAATTGAGAAACAACATCGAAATCCAATTACAGGCAATAAATAATTTTGAAGAACAGATTGCCGCCTTGGAAAAGGATTTGCAATCATTTTACGAACAAGTAATTAAACTTGCCGGAAATCTAACACAATCAAGAAAAAAGGCTGTCGAAAAATTGGAGTTGGAATTAATATCGAAAGTCTGTCCTTTAGGAATGCCCAATATGAAGTTCACTTGCGAGTTAACCTCGAAATCTCATCCTGATTCTACAGGAATGGATTGCGTAAATTTCCTATTTTCATCAAATAAAAACGTTGGATTGAAACCTGTTTCGGAAATAGCTTCCGGAGGTGAAATCTCCCGGTTGATGTTGGGAATAAAATCGTTAATAGCAGGTGCCATGGCATTGCCTACCATTATTTTTGATGAAATAGACACCGGAGTGTCAGGCGAAATTGCCGATAAAATGGGTGATATTATGTACGAACTTGGCCAACAAATGCAAGTGATAACGATTACACATTTACCGCAGATTGCCGCCAAAGGAACCACGCATTATTTTGTCTACAAACATGATGTGGAAAACACGACTGAAACAAATATCAGAAAATTGAATCCCGAAGAACGTGTAAAAGAAATTGCTCAAATGTTAAGCGGTTCCGAATTAACAAACGCAGCTTTTGAACATGCAAGAAACTTGTTAAAAATGAAGAATTAAGAATTAAAAATGAAGAATAATTTTTTTATAAGTGTGATTTTTCTGTTGTGTGCAAACATTTTGTACGCACAAACAGATTCTTTGGAAGTTAGTATAGAGAAAACTTCTTGGCAAAAAACAGAAAAAGTTTTGAGTATTGCCGTTCCGTCTGCAATGATTACATACGGTCTTATTTCCTTGGGAGATAACAGCATCAGACAATTAGACTTTGATGTGCGCAAATCAATAGACAACAAATTTTGGCATACCAATGTAGACGATTATCTGCAATTTTCTCCTGCGGTTGCTGCATTTGGAATGAAATTAGGTGGAGTAGAAAGTACTCATAACTTCAAAAACATGGCAATCCTCTATACATTAAGTAATGTATTGGAAACAGGAATTATATTCTCAACTAAAAGGGTTGTAGGCAGGGAAAGACCTAATGGTTCAAATAATCATTCTTTTCCATCCGGACATACGGCAACAGCTTTTGTAGCAGCCGAATTTCTTCATCAGGAATATAAAGATAAATCTATTTGGATAAGCGTTGGCGGATATGCGATGGCCTCATTTATCGGAACAGCCCGTATTTATAACGACGCACATTGGTTTAGCGATGTGATAACCGGTGCCGGTATCGGTATCTTATCAACCAAAGCTGTATATTGGGCTTATCCATATATGCAGAATATTTTTTGCAAAAAAAATAGCGATGGTAAAGCTAAAAATACAACTCAAGCATTATTTTTTCCAAGCTATAACCAACAATGTTTGAGCCTGAATTTCAGTTATACGTTTTAATTTTTAGCCTTAAGTTGTTAACCGAAAATCGTGGGATGCTTGTTGTAAAAGCTAAGTTACAAAAACGACTTACAACTTAAGGCTAAAAATTAAAACGTATAACTGAAACTCTGTAAATCAAAATTTGAGAATTAAAATATGATTAAAGAAAACGAAATGATATTCGGCACCCGTGCTGTAATTGAAGCCATACAGGCAGGAAAAGAAGTCGATAAGATATTGATGAAACGCGACTTACAAAGCGATTTATCGCGAGAGTTGTTTGCCATCATCAAAGACACCAACATTCCGCTACAGCGTGTTCCGCAAGAAAAATTAGACCATTTAACCCGGAAAAATCATCAGGGCGTTATCGCTTTTATTTCTGCCGTAACATACCAAAAAATAGAAGATATAGTTCCATTCCTATACGAACAGGGAAAAATACCTTTTATCGTATTATTAGACGGAGTAACGGATGTTCGTAACTTTGGAGCCATTGCCCGCACCTGCGAATGTGCCGGAGTTGATGCTATCGTAATTCCTGCTCGCAACAGCGTTTCTGTTAATGCAGATGCGGTAAAAACTTCAGCCGGAGCATTACACACATTGCCTGTTTGTAAAGAATCGAGCATCAACGAATCGATTAAATTCCTGAAAAATTGCGGTTTCAAGGTAGTCGCTGCCACAGAAAAATCTAAAAAAGACTATACAACAATTGATTACACAGTCCCTACCGCTATTGTCATGGGAGGAGAGGATATGGGTGTCACCATGGATAACCTCCGCATTTGCGACGAAATGGTGAGCATCCCAATTTTAGGAAATATTGCCTCGCTAAATGTTTCAGCAGCCGCGGCAGTATTATTATATGAAGTTGTCAGACAAAGAAAATAAACTTAAGTTAGATGAAAAAAGTGATTTCAACAAACGATGCACCGGCAGCTATCGGCCCATACAGTCAGGCTGTTAAAATAGGAGATATGCTGTTTGTTTCCGGACAATTAGGCATTGACTCAACAACCGGAAATTTTGTACCCGGAGGAGTAAAAGAACAAACCGAACAAGTTTTCAAAAACATAAAAGCTATTTTAAAAGAGGCAGGAGTTTCTCTTGAAGATGTTGTAAAGACTACGGTTTTTCTTTCGGATATGGCAGATTTTCCAACAATGAATGAAGTGTATGGGAAAGAATTTTCCGCACCATATCCTGCCCGTTCAACTGTTGCCGTGAAAACATTACCAAAAAACGGATTGGTTGAAATTGAAATTATAGCTTGCTAATGTAATGGAGCAACTATTAGAGCAATTAAATTCCTCTCAAAAAGAGGCGGTTGAATATAATGACGGACCCTCGCTGGTAATTGCCGGTGCAGGTTCCGGAAAAACACGCGTATTAACCTATAAAATTGCTTATCTGATTCTTCAGGGAATATTTCCCAATAATATGCTGGCATTAACCTTTACCAACAAAGCTGCGCGTGAAATGCGTGAAAGGATTACCTCTATCGTAGGCGAAGACATGGCACGGTTACTGTGGATGGGAACTTTTCACTCCGTTTTTTCACGAATTTTACGACGAGAAGCCGATAAAATCGGTTATGACCGTGATTTTACCATTTATGACGCCTCCGATTCAAAAAATCTGATTAAGAGCATCATCAAAGAAATGCAACTTGATGACAAGATATACAAACCGTCTACGGTTCAAGCTCGTATTTCCAAAATGAAAAATGCCTTGATTACTCCGGAACAATATGCGCAAATTAAAGATTTAATTCAGGAAGATTTTGACGCCAAACGGCCGGCTACAAGGAATATCTATCAGATTTATTGGAATCGTTGTCAAACGGCAGGTGTAATGGATTTCGATGATTTGCTGTTAAAAACTTATCAGCTATTCAAAGAATCTCCTGCGGTTTTATCCAAATATAAAAACATCTTCCGGTTTATATTGGTTGATGAGTATCAAGACACCAATTCTGCTCAACATGAAATTGTTAAATTACTGGCAGAAGACCACCATCGTGTATGCGTAGTTGGCGATGATGCCCAAAGCATTTATTCATTCCGCGGAGCGGTTATCGGAAATATTTTGAATTTCAGGAATACCTATCCCGAAGCAAAATTATTCAAATTAGAGCAAAATTATCGTTCCACTCAAACGATTGTCAATGCTGCTAATTCGCTGATACATAAAAATAAGGAACAAATACATAAAAAGGTTTTTTCCAAAAAGCACGAAGGAGAAAAAATACAACTTATCAGTGCTTATTCAGATATGGAAGAGGCTCATATTATTGCCTCCCGCATCTCCGAAATACGAATGCTGAAACATGATAAATACAATGATTTCGCAATTTTATACCGCACCAATGCCCAAAGCCGTATTTTCGAAGAATCTTTAAGAAAAAGGAATATCCCATACAGAATATACGGAGGATTATCTTTTTATCAACGAAAAGAAGTGAAAGACATTATCGCCTATTTTCGTTTGATAACCAATCCCAACGACGAGGAAGCCTTCAAGCGCATCATCAATTATCCGGCACGAGGAATCGGAGATACAACCTTATCCAAGATTGCAGCTTGTGCAACGACACACAATGTCAGTTTTTGGAGCGTTATTGGCGACCCATTGACATATAATTTACCTGTAAGTCCGGCAATCGCCAAGAAACTTACAGACTTTCGCGACCTGATTAATCAGTTTATTGAGATGAGCGTAAAAGCCAATGCTTATGAATTGGGAGAGGCTGTTGTCCGTCAAACCGGTTTAGTATCAGAGTTATATCAAGATAAAACTCCCGAAGGATTAAGTCGCATACAAAACGTAGAAGAATTGATAAACAGTTTGCATGAATTTGTTTCTACTCGTCAGGAAGAAGGCATAGAGCAAATTTCGATGAGCGATTTCCTTGCCGAAATATCATTAATGACCGACCAAGATTCAGATAAAGAAAACGAAAATGACAGGGTAACCATGATGACCATTCATGCGGCCAAAGGATTGGAATTCAAAAACGTATTTATTGTGGGTTTGGAAGAAGACTTGTTTCCATCCTCATTAAGCAAAGACAGTCCGTCGCAAATAGAAGAAGAACGCCGTTTGTTTTATGTAGCTATTACTCGTGCAGAAGAAACCTGTGTGTTATCTTTTGCCAAAAGCCGTTTTCAGCACGGCAAAACTCAAATGCAATCTCCCAGCCGTTTCCTGAAAGATATAGATAAGGATTATTTGAAAATGCCTGCCGATTTATCTTTCAACAGAGAAGAATCCATGTTTGGTGGTTTCAATCGTTTTGAAAAACCGTCTCCTTTTGGAAACCAAAAAGAGTATAATCCGAATAAATACAGTTCTTCTCAAGAAACCTACAAAAAACCTTGGGAGACAAATGCTGATGCAATTAACACAGAAATATCTTCCTATTCTCGTCCAAGAAAATTAACAAAAATAACTTCTTCCAATAATCAACTTGTAAATAATGTGCAGCATATTGGAGATTTAACTGTCGGAAATACAATCAAACACGACCGTTTCGGAATCGGGAAAGTAGTTGCTCTCGAAGGTTCCGGTGATAATGCCAAAGCAACTATTCAATTTGAAACTTTTGGTTCAAGACAATTATTGCTTAAATTTGCGAAGTATACGATTATTTGATTGCTTGTAAAAATTGACAGTTACCCAAAAGTTGCATAATTAATCAACTTTACATACCTTTGCAAAATGAAAAGAAAAATCAAAACTTATGGCGGTCATTTTGAACGCTTTATAGAAACTTTAACGCAAAAAGAACTAATAAAACTTGATTATATTATTTCTTTACTTGAAACAAACGACCGTGTCCCAGTAAAATTTATGAAATACATTCGAGAAGGGTTGTATGAGTTGAGAATGGAATATAATGGGAATATTTATCGTGTGTGTTTTATATTTGATGATGGACAAATAGTTATATTATTTAATGGATTTCAGAAGAAAACACAAAAAACACCGCAAGGAGAAATAGATAAAGCTCTAAAAATAAAGGAGGAATATTATGCAAACAAACAATCACAAAATAACTGATTATAGCGCAGTATTGGAAAAAAAATACGGAGCGCATGGAACGCCCGAAAGAGCGAAATTTGACGAGGAAGCATACGCTTTCTATACAAGTCAAATATTACTCGACGCTCGAAAAGAATCAAGATTAACACAAACAGAACTTGCCAAGCGATTGGGGGTTGACAAATCGTATATTTCACGAGTTGAAAAAGGAATAACAGTTCCAAGTGCAGCTACTTTTTTTCGCATTGTTGCAGCTTTGGGACGCTCTGTAGAATTAACACCTGCCTAACAATGGACAACACATTAATCATCCATGATTTAGATGTTGAGCAAGCACAATACTTATTTGGTGATTTGAATAATGTTGAAATTCTATCATCTCACAGAAAAATTGCGCCATGTGTCGGCTGTTATCTCTGTTGGCTTAAAACACCCGGATGTTGCGTTTATCATGACGGAATTGAAACAATAGGTAGAAAAATCGCAATGCACGACGGCTTGGTAATAGTAAGCAAAATCTTTTATGGCGGATATAGCCCTTCGGTAAAAAATATCATTGATAGAAGTATATCGACCTCTTTACCTTCTTTTGCGTTCAGAAATCGAGAAATGCATCACAGACGACGTTTTAAAAAACGCTACATCTTAAAAGTCTATTTTTACAATTTCGACAACAATAAAATATCACAAGAAGAAAAAGATGTTGCTCAAGATATCGTAACAGCGAATAGTATAAATTGGGGTTGTCCTAAACATGAAACATTTTTTGCGACCAATCTCGACGAATTAAAGGAGGTGCTGAAATGAATATTTTATTTTTAAACGCAAGTCCCAAAAAGAAAAGGAGTAATTCCGGAGTATTTGCTAATATAGTAAAAATGCTACTATTTCCGCACAAAAGCAAGACTATCCGAATTCCTACTTCAAGTTCTTATGACGAAATTCTTGCATGTTTCAAAGAAATAGATTGCCTCGTAATTGCCTCGCCTGTTTATGTTGATACTTTGCCATCACATTTACTTAAATTCCTGTCGAAAGCTGAAAGCTTTTGCAAAGAAAATAATCTGAATTTCAAAGTGTATGCCCTATTTAACTGTGGTTTCATTGAGGGCAAGCAATGTAAAAATGCCTTTTCTGTTCTCAAATGCTGGTGCAAAAAAACAGGAGTTTCATATAGTGGCGGTGTGGGAATTGGTGGTGGTGAGATGATGGGAGTGTTACCCATTATTATTTTTTTAGCTGTTTTAATCCCTTTGATTAAAATGATAATAGGAATATTCTACACTCCTGTTGAATATTTATCATTATCAACCGTCGTAGCAAGTTTTGATTGGCGTTATATGGTAAATAGCTTGTTGGTGTATTTGGTTTTGAACTTTGGTATGCTGGTTTCTCTTTTCAGGTTACGATTGCGTATTCCCCAAGAGCGGTCTATAAAGGAAATTTACACAGGACCTACTCTTTTTCCAAAAACTTTATTCATTATTATAGCTAACATATTTTGGGTTATAAAAGCTACCTTCAAGGGAACATGTATTTATCGGATATATAAACAGGAAAAAATATGACAATCTCTCAAATTCCTTCTCCCTGCTACGTCTTAGAAGAAGACCTCTTACGCAAAAATCTCACATTGATAAAATCGGTAAAAGAACGTGCCGGAGTGAATATCATTTTGGCATTCAAAGCATTTGCTATGTGGAAAGCATTTCCGATTATCAAGGAATATATTCCCCACTCTACGGCAAGTTCGATTTTTGAAGCACAATTAGCATACGAAGAAATGGGAAGTCCGGCGCATACATATTCTCCAGCTTATACGGGAAAGGATTTTCCTATAATCATGAAATACAGTAGTCACATTACATTCAATTCCTTATCGCAATTTGAACGGTTTTACCCGATGATTGAGGTTGCCGGAAATCGTATTTCATGTGGTATTCGTATTAATCCCGAATATTCAAATGTAGAAACGGATTTATATAATCCTTGTGCTCCCGGTTCGCGATTGGGAGTTATCCGCTCTCAATTCCTGGATAAATTGCCTGCTGGTGTCGAGGGATTACATTTTCACACGCATTGCGAATCTTCTTCTTACGATTTGGAAAAAACATTGATACATGTGGAAGAAAAATTCGGAGATTTCCTACACCAAGTTAAGTGGCTGAATATGGGTGGCGGACACTTAATGACAAGAAAAGATTACGATGTGGAGCATTTAATCGGATTGTTGCAAAATTTCAAAAAGAAATATCCCAACCTCGAAATTATTCTGGAGCCGGGAAGTGCCTTTCTTTGGCAAACAGGTTTTTTGCGTTCCAAAGTAGTGGATATTGTCGAAAACAAAGGCATTCAAACGGCTATTGTAGATGTTTCTTTTACTTGCCACATGCCCGATTGCTTGGAAATGCCTTATAAACCTGTTATCAGAGGCGCACATCAAGAGCCTGTATCCGGAAAGCCAACTTATCGCATCGGTGGAAATTCTTGCTTGAGTGGCGATTTTATAGGCAATTGGTCATTCGACGAACCATTGAAAATCGGTGATGATATTATTTTTGAAGATATGATTCATTACACGATTGTTAAAACCAATATGTTCAACGGCATTCCGCATCCTGCATTGGCTTTATTGCAATCCGACGGAAAATTGAAAATATACCGAGAATTTGGCTACGAAGATTATAAAAATCGAATGAGTTAACCCCTAAACCCCTAAAGAGGACTTTAGTGTGAAACATCACGGTTTTAGCACCACTCCCAAGTTTTTCTTGCCATCGATTTTTATTACAATTGGCTTTTCGAACTTGACATGCCGCAAAAATTGCGTTTCCTGAACAGCCGGTAAAGCATTAAGAAAATTAATATCAAATATACCGCCATCTTCTTTGATGTATGGATTGATGGTGAAGTAACCTACACCAAAAGAAGTCAGATTTTGGAAGAAATGAGTACCCTGACTTGGTTCAATGCGGTAATTCTCCAATCCTGATTCTACAATAACACGGGCATTACTGATATGAGGCCATTTCACCGGAATACCTAGCCATGGGTCGCTCGTTCCCCAACGCCCCGGTCCTACCAACACATAACCTTTCTGTTCTTCTAAAAACTGTTTATTCAGCTTTTCTATATCATAAACAATCAATTGATTGTTAGATGCCTGAAATCCTTCGGTTTTAACATAAATAATATCATATACATCGTTCTGAATGCCATGTCCTAAAGCATTTTTTGAATAAAGAATACATTCTTCCGGAGAAATAACACTTAAATCTTCTTCCATCATCTCTTTACTGTCGACAATCGGTCGGATTTGGAGCAAATAAAAAGTTCCCTTGGTTTCTCCGTCTTCATCCTCAATATTGGCAGCAAATTCAATTTCAACCGGACGTCCCATTTCCTTCTGTCCCAGTTTAAGCGAAAAATCAAGAATTTCAGCCAGCGGAAACACATCATGTTGAAGAATTCCCGAAAAAGTGATAACTTTCCGGTTAGGTCCGGGATAATAGCCTTCCAGCAACACTTGGTCGTAGTGGTCGTAAGTTGAAGAAATATATTTTAGCGTATTATCATTTTCTGCCTCTTTCACAGGCAATTTCAACAGATTGAAAGCGTCATCTGTGGAGAACTTTTCGGTTTCGAGCAAAGCGTTCAAATCAAGTGCATAAAATTTTGTTTGTGTTTCGCGGAGTGCAAAATCAAGGGTACTTGTTTGCAAAATACGACGCGGATGTTTGGGCGAAAATCTCAAAGTAGTGCCCCCATCAACAATATATTTTCCCAAACCAAGTGCCACATTAGTAATTCCATCCTCAGGTTTTTCATCACCTGTAGGATAAAAATTCAAAGAACGCGCTACACCCGAAAGAGTCGGATAAAAACGACTATTATGTATTTGACCCACAACTTCCTGTAATACTACCGCCATTTTTTCCTGATCAATAAGATTACTTGTAGCTGTCATATAAGCCTTACTATCACGATAAAATACCGAAGCGTATACTCCTTTAATAGCATCACCTATCATTTCCAACATTTTATACTGATCATCAATTTTAGGTATCATGTAAGTAGAGTAAATACCTGCAAAAGGCTGATAGTGAGAATCTTCCAGCAAACTCGACGAACGGATGGCTATAGGAGTTTTTACTACGTCAAAAAATGCAACCAAGTCCTCTATCAAGTCCTTAGGTAAACTCGCTTTGAGAAAATATTTAAGAATTTGTTCATCCGGCAAGTCCTGAAGAGCAACACTATACAAATCATTTGTTTCCATGAACTCATCAAAAATATCGGTACACAAAACCACCGTTTTGGGAATTTTCAATTCTACATTTCTGAAAACCAATTCAATATCGGCAGCATGACGTTTTACCAATTGTCCCATAAAAGCCAATCCCCTACCCTTTCCTCCTAAAGAATCTTCTCCGATGCGGGCAAAATTGGAATATTCGTCGAAACGCTCTTTCTTGAATACTGCAACAACTCCGGTATTCTTCATTTTCCGGTAACTCACGATTGCATCAAAAATCGTATGGCGGGCTTCATCCATACTTGAATACTCCGAAACATCAATATCTTTAAGAAATTCTGCTACAGGAAATATCGCCCGGGAATAGAAAAACCTCGAAAAGTGATTTCTCGAAAGATGATATACCAAAGACTCGTCGGGAATTTGGAAGATTTTATACTGCAAATCTCTCAGGTTTTTAATCCTGAATATCTCTTGCTTGGTTTCCGGATTAATGATGATAAAATCACCGAACCCAAAGTTATCCATGATGTTTTTCCGTAAATCCTGTGGAAAAGATTTCGAATTTTTATCAATAAAACTGCATTTCAATTCGTCGGCATATACTTTATTGGATGTTTCGGATGATTCATATATAATAGGAATAAAACGGTCGTTATTCCTCACCATACAACCAAATTTATAACCGGCTAATTTATCATTCACTCCATCTTTTTCAAAAGTCATATCACAAACAATACCCAGCATATGCTTTTGATAACGTTTATAAAGCTGTTCCGCCTCCTCGTATGTTCTTGCCAAAAGGATTTTCGGACGTCCTCTCATACGCAGTGTGCGTTGATGGTCATTGAGCGCTTCATTTGAAAAGTCCTGCGATTGTTGCAATACAAACTTATATAGATGAGGCAAAGTGGAAGAATAAAAACGTATAGAATCTTCAACTAACAAAATGGTTTGCACACCAACCGATGCAACATCATCTTCCACATTCATTTTATCTTCAAGCAACTTAATAATAGCCAGTAACAATTCGGCATTACCAAGCCAACTGAAAACATAATCAATCGCAGTAAGGTCTTCCTGAGTAACCCGTTTGGAAATTTCGCGCGAAAAAGGAGTCAAAACTACAATCGGAATGTCGGAATACTCTTTTTTGATGCGACGGGCAGCAGCAAAAGTATCGGAATCATCCATATTAGGCATGGAAATCACCAAATCGAAGTGCATCTTCTCAAGAAGTTGAAAAGCCTCAGTTTCGGTACTCGCCTGAATAAACCGGGGTGGGTATCTCAAACTAAGAGAAGTATATTCGTTGAAAATTTGCTCATCAACCCGTCCGTCGTCTTCAAGCATAAAAGCATCGTAGCGAGTTGCAATGAGTAAGACATTCAAAACCCTTTTATTCATCAAATTGGCAAAAGAAGTGTCTTTAAACACTAGATGCCTCATATTTTGAGCATTTTCCATACTATAACTTATTTTTAACGCCCCAAAGATAGTGTTTTTAATAGAATCAAATATGTTTTTAGGTGCTCTAATAAATTCATATATTTTTTCTATAAATTATTTTGGTAGTTTAAAAATAAGACCGTATATTTGCACCCGCAAACGAAAAAAGTTGGCCCATTCGTCTATCGGTTAGGACGCCAGATTTTCATTCTGGAAAGAGGGGTTCGATTCCCCTATGGGCTACGAATAAAAACAATAAGGTATTTTAAAGAGATGGCAAACCATAAATCATCCGTAAAAAGAATCAGACAAACGCAAACAAAAAGATTGCGGAATCGTTACTATGCTAAAACTGCAAGAAACGCTGTAAAAACTCTTCGTAACACAACAGAAAAAGCATCAGCACAAGAATTGTACAAAAAAGTAAGTTCTATGTTGGATAAGCTTGCCAAGAAAAACGTGATTCACAAAAACAAAGCAGGCAACTTGAAATCGAAGTTGGCATTGTATGTGAATAAATTGAACTGATAATTTATTTCTGAAAATATATCATAGGATGTGTTTTAAAAGCACATCCTTTTTTGTTTTAAACATCTTCAAATTTTGGGGAGTTCAATTCATTAATCCACGTCCAAAACATCAACCAGTTTTACTTCCAATATCTGACATATTTTAAACAATGTGCCAACAGTAGGATTTGTTCGTCCTTTTTCAATCCGTATTAAATTATTGTATTCAATATCTAATTTATCGGAGAACTCCTGTAAAGATATATTTTTTTCTTCTCTTAATTCTCTTATTTTTAATCCGATACGTTTATACAATTCTTCTTTATCCATATTTTTCTATCAAAAATGATTGGATAACAAAGAAATACTATTATTTTTGCGGCATAACAATCATATATGATTGTTATGGGTGTTTTAGAATTACAAAAAACGACAACATGACAAATAAAAGAAATAATGTCTTTACTGATTTTCTCACCATGCTGGGAGTGAAGCATACGGAATCGTTTTCCAATCAATATTTTAACGAGCATCCGCACAAATACAATTTATTCGGTATTTCTAAAATGTTATTCGATTATGGCATTGAGAATGCCGGAACCCAGATTGTAGATAAAGAGCAGGACCTTCTTAATATTGAATTACCATTTGTTGCTCATTTTGGAGGCGATTTTGTTGTTGTATATAAAATAGATTCCGACAAGGTTCATTTTCTACGAAATGGCAAAAAAACATCCATTACTCTTTCGGAGTTCATTCGAGCATGGTCGGGTATTGTCCTTTTAGCTGAAACTACAACCAACTCAATAGAGCCTGATTACAAAGAACACCGAAAAAAAGAATTATTGATCGTTGCTCAACAATTGATTTTACTTGTAGCAGGTATTGTATTTCTTGGAATTACCTATATTTCCCAATCTTTATTTGGCAATATGGGCATCTCTTCGCTTTTAGCGGTCAATCTTATTGGTGTTTATGTCAGTTATTTGCTGGTATTAAAACAAATGAACATCCAAAGTAAATATGCAGATAAAATATGTTCGTTGTTCAGCAAAAACGATTGCAACAATGTATTAGAATCAAAGGCCACCAAACTATGGGGCATTTTCGGATGGAGCGAAATCGGCTTGGGTTATTTCACGGCAAACATCCTCATCCTCTTATTTTTACCCCACTTAATCCCCTACCTTATAATCCTTAATATCCTTACACTTCCTTATACC
>JAIRVZ010000108.1 GCA_031253625.1 Dysgonamonadaceae bacterium | reverse complement strand
AATTTAGTTCGGATTGTTTGAAAGAAAATAATTTTATTGATTAATGGAAACTAACAGGCTCTATATCAATCCATATATTCGTTTGCTGTTTTTGATTTGTTGCATTACCGGAACAATTCTCATAAACAATATTTTGTGGTTGGTTGGTGGTTATGTGTTTGTCATTTTGCCGTTATTCTTATATGGCAATCAAATGAAAAAACATATCAGATTAATGTTGTTTGGTATGCTTCCTGTTTATCTTTCGTTTATTTTGCTGTATATTATCATATTGAAAGGTAGTGCCGGAGGTTGGGAATTTATCAATTTGTCGGTTTTAAAGCTTACTTTGTTTACTTCCACTATCCAATTAACGCTTTTAATTCCGGACCAATATTTAATTTCTACATTCAAATCGTGGGGATTAAAAGGAGAAACATTGATGACCGTATTGGGGGCATATACTGTTTGGACTGACGTTAATTACCGGGCAAATCAGATTATAACCGCAAGATTTTCGAGAGGATTTATCAGCAAACGAACCGTTTTACAAAAAATCAAACAATTTCCATACGTTTTAATTCCATTAGTGGTAGGCATTATAAGAACGGCTACGGAAAGAGCCGAATCCTGGGAACAAAAAAACATCATGTATTTGGTAGAAGCGAATCAACCGGAGCAAGTAAAATCTCCCGTATTCTTTACGAAAAGTAACGCTACATATCTTACGGTAGTAACCGGGAATAATTTTTCCGGCAGAAGCAATTATCTGAAAACATTATTAGTAAGCGCTGAAAAAAGTAGCCGTACAAATATTTATGTCGGCGAGCAGCCAAGCAATTTTATTACCGGTATTTTTCCAACCGTTAAAAGTGAAATAAACCTGCACTTAGCAGGCGCTTCTCAAGAAACCAAAACCAACATATTCGACTTGTTTTCTACTTACGGATTTGAAAAACATCAATATAAAAACCCTTTTTCGTTGAGCGGTGGAGAACAAGCCATACTGGTGATTCTTTCCAATTTACTGTTGCAGCCCTCCAAGCTGGCGATAGATGTAACAATTGAACAATTAAGCGAAGAATGGCGAACTCCTCTGCTGAATGCCATTCAAAAAGGAGATTTTAGTGATTCTGATATATATCTGTCTGATAACCGGTTAAAAGAATATAATCTTCAAAATATTGCAAGTATATCTCCTGCTCAACAAGATACTTCTTACGAGTTGAAATTTGAAAATCCTTTTGTCGATTATCAATTACGAACTCAAACAGATGCCAAAAGCATCGAACTTGTCGACTTGTCTTTTGCATACACCAAAGATGATTTGATTTTAGATAAAATAAATGTTTGTCTTGAGCCGGGTAATATCTACCATTTAAAAGGTCCTAATGGTGTGGGCAAATCTACATTAGCCAAAATTCTTACCGGAATTTTAAGAATAAAAAACGGGCGATTGTTGGTCGATAAAAAAGATTACAACGCTTATAAATACCCGGGAAGTCTTGTCGGATATAGCTTTCAAAGTCCGGACGAACAACTTTTTTCGTCGACAGTTGAAAATGAGATTTTAAATCCAATGTTTCTCAACATGTTTGGCTTACAAAATATCCGCAAATGTCATCCCGCAGAATTACCTTTCGTAATCAGAAAACGCATTGCTTTGGCCGCTACGCTTGCTATGGACAGGGCTTGGTATATTTTAGACGAACCTACTTTGGGACAAGATGATTCGTTTGCCGGTTTTTTAGTTGAATTGCTCGAATTGCTTGTTAAGCAAGGCAAAGGAATAATCATTATCAGTCATTCCGAATCATTTTTTAATAAATTAAATACAAAATGTTTATCTTTACAGAACAAAAAAATGTCGTTTAATTAAGAAAATTTCGTTTTCCCGTCATTGCGAGGAGGAACGACGAAGCAAACCAGTTTATGTTCTTTTTGGTTTGCTTCGGGCAAAGCCCTCGCAATGACGAACACAAGCCTTCCTTGATTAAAAAATCTATAGTATAAATATGAATAATAACCGTGAAAACACAACGATTTCAGTTAAAGCATGGTCGGAAATCATGCAGAATGCTCCTGCAAATTGTATGGAAATTTGTAATGCTATAAATGAAGTCATTTTAACTTTACCTGCAAATGAACAATATGTTTATTTTGCTAAATTTCCGTTTGGCACAAAATTGATTGAAAATGGTGCAATCTCCATCGATAAGTTTTCTTTTATGCCTAATGATAATTTTCAACCTAAAAACATCAGGGATTTAAATGCAGACCTCGACTATTCGCGTGACCCTTTGGGATTAGTTCTTAAAAATCATATCGAGGTATATAGTTCCAATAAAAGAGATGGACATATTTACAATATTCCTGTAAACATTATCAAAGAGTGGGACTTTTTCGGTTTATTTGGCACCTTGGATTATTTATCCGATAGAAATACGACTCATCCGCTGACACACGAACAAGAATGGAGCGTTGTTGCCGGAAATGTCTGTTTTGAAATCCTTTTTCCATTCGACAATAGCGGAGTCAATACCTATTTATACGGAAGTATTTACGAACATTTCATTCGGAATAATCAGAAATCCAATTTTTCGGAAGAAGATAAAATATCGTTTGTAAAGAAACATCTTGCTGCCACCCATAACCAGTGGGAAGTAGATGTTATATATTTCCATAAAAAACTCATTAATAAATTGCGCGAAAGCTCGTTTGTTTTCAAGCATATACTATTTGATATTGGATGGAAACAATCCGGATATTTGCGCGACGCTTTGTTTGAAAATAAAATTGTGTCGGATAAAATCGAACACCTGAACACAACTTTTAATTGTACTAACAGAACATTTTTATCGGCATTGTATAATTATATATTAAGAGCAATAAGAGGAGATACATACGTTTTGTATCCCGCTACAAGCAACCATATTTTATTTGAAGCCAATAACAGTTTTAAACAGGCTCTTAACAATGCAGGATATCTCTCGAAAAAAGGCGCGTATCATCCGATTGTA
Organism: Dysgonamonadaceae bacterium; assembly: GCA_031253625.1. Taxonomy (GTDB): domain Bacteria; phylum Bacteroidota; class Bacteroidia; order Bacteroidales; family Azobacteroidaceae; genus JAIRVZ01. The sequence continues at coordinate 22,172 of JAIRVZ010000108.1, read as the reverse complement.
TTAAGGTACGAAAAATTTACCGGCTGGGGAATATTAGCTTCTGCGTGGTTGCCGATATTGTTGGAATATAAACTCGTCAATGCGTCGGCTATCAGAGATGATTTGGATTTTATAAAAAACAGAATTCACAACGAAGACAGCAGTTTTGTATTGAAACATGCCACTTTTTCCAATAAAACGATGAAGTCGAAACACAATACTCATAATAATGCCCAATTAGTTCCCTCCGGTATGGAATTAAAAGAGAAGATAAGCTATTTATTAAACTGCGACAACGACAATGTTTGTCTTACATCTTCTACGCAAGGTCTTGCCGATTTTTTAATTATTGAAAAATAAAGTATGTTTCCGGAATATGCAGTAATTACTCAATTACAAGAAAAATACAATTTGTATAATCCTGAAGATTTTTACATTATATCGGTGCAACATCTTCTGGAATCTACCGGCTCTATGTTTGAAACATTTATCAATATAGGTTTCAAGCCTGAAAATATATTTCTTACCGGAAAACTATATTCTACTAATGAAGAAACAAAAGAGAAACTAAAATCGTTGGGTATCAATGTGTTCGACTCTACAATTCCGCAAAAACTAGGTTCCTATTCGGAAAGTTTGGAACACGATGTTGCCGAAATGTGGAAACAGCTTGCTGCAAAGATAAAACCGCAAAATAAAATAATCGTTTTAGACGACGGCGGCTATGCCATAAAAAATGCGAGCAACGAACTTGTGAAAAATCATGCTGTTTTTGGAATAGAACAAACAACTTCCGGAGTAAAAATCGCATATAATGACGTGAAATTTCCCGTCATTGATTTAGCCGAATCGGCAGCCAAAGTTCTCATAGAACCTCCCATCGTGAGCGAATCAGTAACCATTCAATTAGGAGGAATAATCGAAGAATTGATGCCTCGCAAAATAGGCATAATTGGTTATGGTCATATAGGAAAAGCCATTGCAAAGGAATTAAAAAGCAAATACCAAGTACTTGTATATGACAATATCTCCAATGAATTGCCACAAGAAGATAAAATTGCCGGCGTTGTTTATTGCCGGTCGAAAGATGAAATTTACAATCAATCCGATGTGCTTATTGGTGCAACCGGTCAGGATATTTCAGATTTGAACTGGCTGACCAGTTCTACCGGAGATAAAACTTTGATAAGCGTTTCGTCGGGTGATATTGAATTCCGGAAATTACTCAAAGCATGCAAACCTTATTTGACTGAAAAAATGGAGAATCCATTGCAGGTGCTGCATCTAAAGACAAAACAGCAGCATAAACTCAACATACTACGTGGCGGAATGGTCGCAAACTTTACCGGCACAAGACACTCGAGTCCCGGAAAAATTATTCAAATGACACGCGGACTTTTGTTTTCTGCTGTTATTCAAATTCTGCGCGACAATCAATTGTTAAGTAAAAAAAACAATCCGGTTATGCTCGACCCTGAATTTCAGAAAGAAGTTGTTGCTCTTTGGTTTAATGACCAACCTGAACGGAAAAATGATTATCCCGAAAATATGCTTTTGGGTTTTGACGATATTGAATGGATAAAACACAATTCCAAGGGGAGCTATATTCTACCAATGAAAAAGAGTACCGCTATCTAATATTGTGGCATCTGTTCTGCATTTGTTTGTTTAAAATCCCTGAAATGCAGGTAATACCAATAAGTTTTTGGAAATTGTTTTCGTAATGTCGGCTCCGGTGATTCCATAGAAGTATAAATTCTTGCATAATCAATGGCATTCTGTTTTATAGTATTTCTGACGGGGAAAGGCAGGGAATCATCCATAACGTCGTGTTGCAATCCCCAAATATAAACCAACGCCTCCTGCCATGATTTAGGAATTTCGGAGTAAGTAAAATTCTTTTTCAATTGGAAATAAATAGGGAAATTGCGTATATCTTTATCTAATAATGTATAAGCCATCAAATATTCGTAAGCCATACGGTTATCAGGATGTCGTTGGAAGAAAATGCCCAGCATCATATCTTTCTCCTTGTCGGAAAACATGAAATCTTCGTCGATTTGAAAACGGCGTATTTCTCCCCATGTCGGATGCGCCTCTATCTTGGCATCATTGTAGAGATAAGTACGAGTATCTTTTGCCCATTTTTTGTAAAAGAGCGTTTTTTCGAGGAGATTTAAATACTTGGCAGCAGCCTCGTAATTACCATTAATGAGGTTTGTTTCAGCCAAGCGTTTGATGGAACGTACACCTTTCTGATAGTCGGGGATCGATTCCATTGCCTCGAAAGCAAAACGTTGCGCGGTGTTGACAAATCCCAAATAAAAATACGGCTCGCCTCCTACGGTTGGTATCATAAAATCGCGTCGGAAAGTAGGCAATAATCCTTCAGGGCCGTTTTGATAATAACTGAACATTTTGTCGGGCAATTGTCCGGTTTTATACAAAGCCAAATTGAGGCAAGCAACCGTCATCGGAATCGTAGGCGATTTGCGGTCGGCCATTTTTATTACCTTATCCCAGTTTTGCATCCTGCAATGATAGTCATACGCCATGATTTCTTCTTTTACAAGATTCTGTGGATAAGCGTTTTTCAGGATAACGAAATAGATACAGAGTAGAAGTATGAGTAACTGAATAATTGAATAACTGAATGACCGGATAGCTGATTTGGGTTTCACGGATTTTGCTTTCGGGAGAAACGAAACTCCAACAACGATAAGGAAAGTCAATATCCATGAATAGCTAATCGCAAAAGGTGAATCGTTTACATAAAAAACATAATCGGGCCCCCACCAGTAGCGTTCTAACGTATATTGCGCTAAAAAGTATTTGGTGATGAAAGGTAAAGAAATAGTGAATCCAATAGCTGCAATGGAAATAATTAAAAATTGAAAATTGAAAATTGAAAGTTGGTTTTTTTTCGCAGAATACAAATCATACACAATTAACAACAATACGCTTAATAACACCACTCCTCCGGCAAGCCAATAGAGAATGGGTATACTTGCAAAAAGATAGATGCGACGTGCAGAATGGGATTTGAGAGAAATACCAATCAGTGTTGAAATTAAAGCGAGTAGCAGGGCGATAACACCGGCTATTTGTGTGTTTTCGTCGCAAAGAAAATACCAGTAAAGCAATGCCGGAAGAAAACTGAGCAATAATCCTACCGAACTTTTGCTTTTGCGAAACTTTCGGATGATGGCATAGATTAGCAATTGAATGCCAGTCAGAAAACAGCTCATCAACAAGGCTCCGACAAATGAAGATATAAAAAACTGTGTAAAAAAGTAACTCACATAATTACTGAAACCTCCCGGACGCGAAACGGTCTCTACGAGATAATCCTGCGTAAAAAGAAACAATTGGAATTGTTCTTTGAAGTGCAGGTGATAAGGAAAGAGTTTCCAGAAAAACAGGAAAACGCTTAATCCGAATATAATTGAAAGTTGAAAATGGAAAATGGAAAATTTCTTTTGCATTATGAGTATTATTTGAGTGTTTCTAAATTTCCTTCTTTATAAATCCTTTCAATGTCGGAGGCAGAGAAAGGGAGTTTTCCGTTTATTAATTCGGGAATATTAAACGATTTTAAAGTATAATCGTAATAATAAGGGTCGCGTTGCGGCAGGACAAACGGTTTGTGCGCTTTTCCGTCTTCATCGATGTAGGCAAAATAAGGTTTCCCATAATAACCATCATCACGCTTACTGGCAAAAACAAACCACCGGCTGTTTGACGACCACGAATGATAAGTGTCGGAATAATCACTGTTCACTTTACTTATATCAACGTTTTTTCCGGATTCTAAATCTATCATCATCAAGTCGGTTTCCCGGTGCCAAATAGGGAAAGTGCCGTAGTCCGAAACACAGTACAGCATAAATCGTCCGTCGGGCGATGGTCTTGGAAATGAAACCGATTTGCTGTCTGCACTCGACATATTTACCAATGTGTCAATGTGGTTTCCGAATACTCCTTGATCGGCATCGAAATCTATGGAGCACAGACTGTATCTCAGTTGTTGGATGCTATCGGGTAACGACAGGGCGGGAGCAGTGCAAAAATAGATGCGTTTTCCATCGGCAGAAAAACAGGGGAATGTTTCCAAGTTTTCCTTTCCGCTAACGAGTGGTGAACGAATGATGCGGTTATTGTCAAAGTCGATAACAAGCAAATCCGACTCAGTATCGTATACCTCCAATTTGGTCGAAGAAAGGGTATGAAATTGTGGAATAACGATGTTGGAAGAAAACACCCCGTATCGTCCCGAAGGATGAAGATTCCCGTAAGTGGAAGAGGCAAACATATCTCCTGTTCGCGTATTGATTTTTCGCAATTTTCCGTCTTTGTTCAGTATTGTTCCTCCTTTTTCGCCACGAAGATGAAAAAAAGAGATATTCGGATTTTGATTCGCTGTGATATGGCAATTCATGCACGAGTTATCCAATAAATTGTAATCTGCAAAAACCTTGACGGAAAAGTTTTCTACGTTTCTTTCACAGAGTTGTATTTTGTCCCACACTTCATAACCCGGCTCAATCAGACGGTAAGTTAAATGAGAATCGATTGCATCTTTAGAAATTAGCCACTCAAATGGCCGATATGCAAACCAATTGCCGTTGATTTTCGCTTTGACCGATACTGTGATGTTGTTTCCTTTCTCTGCTTGCAGGAATTTTTTCCATCGTTTTTCAGGGAATTGTATTTTGCGCTTTCCTGTGAAACGCAGGCTGTCTGTGTTTCCTTTGAGTGTTATTTCGATATGGGTGCAGTTGCGGAGAGTGAAATTCAATGGTGCTATGTTATATGGAATAGTAATATTCACATAATCGGGATAAATGGAAGGGAGTTCGTCCACGAATAATTCCTGACCTTTATTTCCACAAGAAAAAAACAGTGGAAACATCATCCATAAAAGCCATCTATATAGTTTTACATTCTTCATTCAATTATTCAGTTACTCAGTTATTCATAACCGCAAAGTGATAAAACAACCAATAAGTATTTGGGAAATTCTTCTGCATAGGAGCTAAATTTCCATTAGATTTTTCATACAAACGAGTGTATTCACCAAACGACTTGACGGTTTCAGAAGGAATACCATACTGTGATACTTCATTAATTGTACCTTTCGTTACCGCAAAATATATCATCAACGCCTCTGCATAAACTTTCGGGACATGAGTCTTTTTACCTTTGTAGTAAGTTGTATATGCTTTGAAAAAAGCAGGAATATTTTTATTGAGCAAATGATAACACAACAGATAATCGACTGCCGGAAGGTTATCCGGATTACTTTCTGCTAAAAGTTCAAGCGACGCTTGCGTGTTGGTAGAATTGCGAATCATATCTTTCCTGAAAGTTCCCTGTTGAAGATTGTCTCTCAATCTATCCGGTTTTATCTTGTGAAACAAAGTCGATTCGAGTATTCGTGCATATTTCACTGCAACAGCTGTATCTCCGCTTGCTAAATTTGTTTCGAGCAACCTTTCCATCATTCGGGCACTGCGTTGTTTGGGTGAAAATATCATGCCAAGCATAGCCGCATGTTGTGCCATACCCAAGTCTCCGATATGATAATAAGCATCGCTACCCGAAAAAATAGTAAGCCAACCTGAACCGGGTGCGATGGGCAATAATAACCCGGAGGTAAAAGGTTGGTAGAAATCCATTAGCCGTTCGCCCAAAAGGGATTTTTTGGATAAGGCGATATTGGTATAACAAGTGGCAACAGGACTTTTCAACTCTTCCTTTTCGGCAATTTTCAACACTTTATCCCAGTTATTATGATAAGCCTCAATTGTTATCCCGAAAATACTTTCTTGTTTCCGATCGGTATTTTTAATAAGTCCTGCAATCAATATGGAAACTAACACGACAAATGAAATCGCGAAATAAAGAATGCCGGAGTTTTGTCCGCGTAGCTTTTTGAAACAGACGAAAATCAAAACAATAAAAGCTAACACTACAAGGCTTAACATCTGCTTGATATCTTGAAAAGGATAAAAATATGCCTGCTTCAATGTAAGCAGATAAAAATGTCTGAGGATGAGCGGGATGATAGCTACGAGAATGAAGAATGAAGAATGAAAAATGATTTTTTTCTTGTTTTTGTGTATATTGTAAAGAGCAGCAAGAATAACAAACAGAAAAACAGATGCTCCGGTAATTATGTAAAGAGTGGGAATCAGAAGAATGCCCACAATTACAGTTGTTTTTCCGCTGGTTTTAGCATATATAATAAATGCAGATAAAGCTGTGATGAATGAAACGGATAAGGCGACGGAGAAAGAAGTGTTCGGAAAAGAAATCCACTCAACTATCACGGGAAGTAAACTCCAAATAAGCGCGTATTTTTTTACCGAAAACCGTTTTAAAGTCAATAAAATTAACCACCATTCCAAAACGAGCAACAAAGTGATGATTGCCGCTCCGGCTATTTTAAAATAGAAAAACTGTGTGAGAAAATCCCCTGCCAAACACGCAAAAACAGCAGGTTTGGAGAAATACGATAAAATGTAAGAAGAATTATATGTAAACAACTGTATTTGCTCTTTGAAACATATATGATAAGGCACAATATACCAAAAGTAAAGAAAACAGCCTATCATTAACGCTATTCCCGATGCAAATATTAACCTCGTTTCTTGTAAATTTCTGCTCACTTTACAATTTTATTATTTTTCACTTTGAATTGAGTATGATTAGATTTACAAAAGTAATAATTTTCTTCAAATTTGTCTTCATTTTTATTGCTTAATTCAAATAAAATATCCTCCTTTGTATGAAATTTCAAAAACTTAAATTAACCCCATAAAATACACAAATTAAATATGGCAAGAGAAATAAAATTTAGTTTGGTTTACCGTGATATGTGGCAATCATCAGGTAAATATCAACCCCGTGTTGACCAGTTGAAACAGATTGCACCCGTTATTATCGACATGAATTGTTTTGCGCGTGTTGAAACAAACGGAGGAGCCTTTGAACAGGTCAATTTGCTTTACGGAGAAAACCCAAACATAGCTGTACGCGAATTTACAGCACCTTTTAATGCTGCCGGAATCCAAACACACATGTTAGACCGCGGACTAAACGGTCTCCGGATGTTCCCCGTCCCTGCAGACGTTCGTAAATTAATGTATAAGGTAAAACATGCTCAAGGAGTTGATATTACCCGTATTTTTTGCGGTTTGAACGACCCTCGCAATATAATCCCTTCTATACAATATGCCAAAGAAGGAGGAATGATTCCTCAGGCAGCTATGTGTATCACTCATTCTCCCTTGCACACGGTCGATTATTATACCAATTTGGCAGAGCAATTAATCGAGGCGGGAGCAGAAGAAATCTGTCTGAAGGATATGGCCGGAATCGGTCGTCCGGGCAGTATAGGTAAAATCATCAAAGGAATAAAAAAACGTCATCCGGATATAACTGTTCAATATCATGGTCATACCGGCCCCGGATTTTCCGTTGCCTCTATGTTGCAAGCAGCAATAAACGGTGTAGATGTATTAGACGTAGCGATGGAGCCTCTTTCTTGGGGAATGGTTCATCCCGACGTAATCACTATTCAGGCCATGTTGAAAGATGCAGGATTTACAGTTCCCGACATCAATATGAATGCTTATATGGAGGCGCGCCATTTATCGCAAACTTTCATAGACGATTTCCTCGGATATTTCATCGACCCAAGTAATAAAATCATGACCTCTCTGTTGGTTGGTTGTGGCTTGCCCGGAGGTATGATGGGTTCCATGATGGCCGATTTAAAAGGTATGCACAGTGCTATCAATTTAGCCCTTCGCCAACAAGGAAAACAGGAAGTTACTTTGAATAATTTGGTTGTTCAACTGTTTAAAGAAGTGGAACGTATATGGCCGATGTTGGGTTATCCGCCATTGGTAACTCCGTTCAGCCAGTATGTTAAAAATATTGCTTTGATGAATATTTTTGCAATGGCCAAAAACGAACCTCGTTTCTCCATGATTGACAAAGACAGTTGGAATATGATTCTCGGAAAAACCGGTAAACTGCCGGGACCTTTGGCTCCTGAAATTGTTGAATTGGCCAAAGCTAACGGATACGAATTTTATACAGGCGACCCACAAGCGACATTTCCCGATGAATTGCAAAAATTCAAAGAAGAAATGGCAGCCAACGGTTGGGATGAAGGTCCTGATCAAGAAGAATTGTTCGAATTTGCCATGCACGATCGTCAATATCGCGACTTGAAATCGGGAGTTGCTAAAAGTCGTTTCAATCAAGAATTAGAACAGGCGAAAGAAAAAGCCGGTGCGCCAATCTTTATAACACGTCCGGTGGTAGAAATACCAATGTTCTCTTTCGAAGAAATCTCGGCCGAATATCCACATGCCAAACCCGTACATGCTCCTTGTAGAGGACAGCTAATTTGGCAATATGATATGAAAGATGTTTCTACCGCTCCTTTTGAAGGCGACACCATCAAAGAACGTGATGTATTGTGCTATATCCAAAACAGTTATGGTATTGAACCGGTACCGGTCGGATATGGAGGCACAATCGTCGGAACGTATGCCAAACAGGGCGATCAGGTTCAAAAAGGACAAATTTTAGCATTTATAAGTTAAATTATATCTGTCAGGATTAACGAAAAGGCTATTTCAAAAGTAAAAAAATTGAGATAGCCTTTTTTTAGATAAGTTTTATACCTTTGTGAAATGAAAAAACGGCGTGTAAAGAACAACGACAGTGAATACCGGCATAATTTCAAATATTTATTTGTTATTACTGCCATTATTATAGCGATTTCTTCTATTTGGATAACAAATGTGTTGGTGCAAGATTTATCAAAAGAAGAACGCAAAAAAATCGAACTTTGGGCGGAGTCGGTTAAGCTTATGACAACTCAGGATTTAGATGTAGATCCGGATGTTTTTAATGAGTACAATAAATTGATCTCTAACATTATTTTGGGGAACACAACTATTCCGTTGGTGTTGGTTGATGAAGATGGTAATATAACCCCACATAATATTACAAATCTTCCCGAACATGATCAGGAAGAATTCTTGCGGAAAAAACTTGAAAAGTTTAGAAAAACAAATCCTCCTATTATCCTCGATTTTGGTGATGGTACATTTCAATATATTTATTACGACGATTCGACGGCATTAAAGAGTTTGACAATTTTTCCCTACGCACAATTAGGAGTCGTTTTTGTCTTTATCGTAATCTCCTTTCTGGCTTTGCTAAACGCTAAAAAAGCCGAACAAAATAAAGTTTGGATAGGTCTTTCGAAAGAAACAGCACACCAATTGGGTACTCCAATCTCTTCACTGATGGGCTGGATGGAATATCTGAAAACGAAAAACGTAGACACTTCCCTTCTCTCCGAAATGGGCAAAGACGTAAATCGCCTGAATGTGATTGCCGAGCGTTTTTCTAAAATAGGTTCCGATCCCGAACTTGATCCGATGGATGTAAACGAAGCCATTCGCAGTGCGGTAGATTATGTTTCAAAAAGAGTTTCGAGCAAAGTATCTATCAATTGCAACTTTCCCGACCGGCCATTTTTGGTGTTAATGAACGAATCTCTGTTTGGCTGGGTAATAGAAAACCTGATCAAAAATGCAGTAGATGCCATGGATGGAAAAGGAAACATCAATATCGAAGTAACGGAAACCGGAAAATTAATCAAAATAGATATTTCGGATACTGGCAAAGGCATTCCCAAATCAAAGTTCAAAACGGTTTTCCATCCTGGGTACACAACTAAAAAACGAGGCTGGGGATTAGGGCTCTCTTTGGTAAAAAGAATTATCCAATCTTACCAGCATGGCAAAATTTTTGTACTTAAATCAGAGATAAATAAAGGCACGACTTTCCGCATCGAACTAAAAAAATACAAATGAATAAAAGTAACGTATCATTATTCCTTTTCTGTCTGATTTTTTGTGTTTCTTGCATTCATAGAGAATCGGATAAAAAAATCATTACTGTAACCATTGAGCCTCAACGTTATTTTGTAGAGCAATTGGTCGATTGGCGTGGGCAGAACGCTGTTTCGATTTTTGAAGTTTCTACTATGGTGGCTCCCGGAATAAGTCCCGAAACGTACGACCCAACTCCCGTACAAATGGCAAAATTAGCCGATAGCGAGGCTTATTTTCGCATTGGCCGTATTGGTTTTGAATTAGTTTGGATGGATAAAATTGAGAAGAATAATCCCAACTTAAAAATATTTGACAATAGCGAAGGCATCGAATTTATTTCTCCGGAAGAAAATCATGATGAATGTGCACACGGGCACCATTGCCATGGAGGAGCAGACCCACATATTTGGAGTTCTCCCAAACAGGCATACATTTTGACTGAAAATATGTGCAACGCTTTGATTGCTTTGAATGAAGAAAATGCCGGAATATACCGCGAAAACTTAAAGAAATTACATTCAAAAATAGCAGAAACCGACAGTGTCGTTACAACCTTACTCGATAAATCGACAAATAAATCTTTTATTATCTATCATCCGGCTTTAACTTATTTTGCTAATGATTACGGACTTACTCAATACAGCATCGAAATCGAAGGGAAAGAGCCTACTCCCGACCAGCTTAAACAGTTGATTGAACTTGCCCGCGAGAAAAACATCAAAACCGTTTTTATTCAGCAGGAATTTGATAAAAAAAATGCAGAAATCATAGCCAAAGAAACCAATTGTAATTTAGTGATTATTAATCCGCTATCTTATAATTGGGACGAAGAAATGATTAAAATTGCCGAGGCTTTATCACATGAATAATCATTTAATCGAGATAGAAAATCTGAATGCCGGATACGATGATAAACTCGTATTGAAAGATGTTTCTTTGAATATCTCCAGAGGTGATTTTTTAGGTATTATAGGACCTAACGGCGGAGGAAAAACAACTTTGCTGAAATTGATATTAGGTTTACTGAAACCGAAATCGGGAGAAATCAGGTATTGCCAACCCGGATTAAAAGACAAAATCGGCTATATGCCGCAAACAAATTATATCGATAAACAATTCCCGATTCTTGTGAAAGAAACCATTGCATCGGGATTGATTTCGGAAAAGAATCTTTCCAAGCGAGAAACGAAAGCCAAGGTAGAAGAAACTATTTCTCAAATGGGATTGGAAGAAATCAAAAACAAACCCATTGGAGAAATTTCGGGCGGACAATTACAACGCACATTACTTGCCCGCGCCATCATTAATCAACCTGAATTGTTGATTTTAGATGAGCCGAATTCTTATGTCGACAAGCGGTTTGAGATGTATTTTTACGAACTTTTGCAGGAAATCAACAAAAAGACTTCTATTGTACTTGTTTCTCACGACATCGGGACTGTTATTTCGACCGTCAAAAACATCGCTTGTGTGAACGAAACTTTGCACTACCATGCTGGAACCAATGTCGATTACCACTGGTTGGAGAAACATTTTGCCTGCCCGTTCGATTTAATCGGTCATGGTAATATTCCTCATCGGATATTGAAAAATCACCCCTAATTGGCTAATGCCGAACGCTGTTTCTCCGTTCCTTGTAGTCTGCTAAAATTGAGCAACTTAGCGTTCGGCGTAGTCTCTGACTACGTTTTGCTAACAACAAGGCTCCTGCCTTGTAAGACTACATTGTTTATTATATTCTTTGTTTTTGCCAGTCAAAGACCTGCTTTTAACCCGACGAAGTCAGAGACTACGCTAAACGCTCACTCTCAGCACACTACGCTCATCAGGGGATTAATTGTGCTAACCTTTTTTAGAAATCTAATTTATTTTCTAATAACTGTATCAATTGTAAAAAATGTTTATACTCAAGGCAATCTAAACCATCTTCAAGACAACTTTCATACATAATTTCCGGATTATTATAGACGATACGACGGTATCTTTTTTTTGTTAAAATTTCAATAGTATAACTATTTCCATCTGCAACAAGAACAAAAGGCTTGTTTTCTTGTTTAATATCCGATTCTGTAGGCAAATTCAAATAATTTTCCTCAATTATTGTTTGCCATACTTTATCCCAATATTCTAACGACAGATATTCAACAACAACGTCTTTGTAATTGTAATGATCAGCATTATAAAAAAAATATGAATATGACCGACCTGTCCATTGTCCGTTTTTATCTTTTGTAATCTGTATAAATTTACTGTTCATTGGTTCGAAGTTCCAGACTGTATGACATATACGTAATTCAATATCTACATTTTTAAAATCAGGTTCTTTTATATTTAACGAATCTAAAACCGACAATCTTTTATATTTAACACCTTTCTGTTTTTCCAAGAAAATATCTTGGGCGTTAATATTAACAGTTGTCAAGCATAAAAACAATATATAAATTGAGGATGTAAATTTCATTGTTTCAGTATTTTAAAATCTTGTTTTCAATAGAGCATCTTTTAATAAATTAGTACGAATAGGAACCAAAGAATGATTTGCTGTTAGCAACATATAAGATGCTAAACAGAAATACTAATTTTAATGTGTTTTTCATAAAAAATTATATTTATTAATAATATTAATTATATCTTATAAACATTTATCTCGGCAAATTGTTCAAATATGGACAAAAAAATAGCGTGAAACTTAACCGTTTCCGCTCTCCAAGGTATTTGCCTAACCCGAACAAAGAGAATAAGTCAAGTCCACGCTTGCGCGCAGCCATTTAACTTATTGCTTCTTTGTCCTTTCTCTCTATCTATTTGGCAAATTTTAGGAGAACAAGAATTAAATTAATGTCTTTTTGTATGTCTTAAAATGTGCGTATTAACACATTATCATTTTTACCATAAGCAAAATATTTTTAATTATTTAAGGGCAAATATATAGTAAGTATTTTAAAAATACAAGAATAGCGAAGGAAGAAAATGCTAAATAACCGAAAAACAACAAATAAATAGCATAAAAGTAAAAAACTGAATACCCCAACTCATTAAAGCTTATAGAACTCTTCCCAACCTTTGCGCGGAGGTGCTCCTACCAACAATTGATTGGCAACCGTGTTGTCGGTTATCTGTTTCATTTTGCGGTCGAATTGGAACTTGGTGTTCAGTTGTTGAGCAATAACACCCAAACAGAATACCTGACTCAAAGGTCCTGCAATGTGGAATGGCGAGCGTGTTCGTTCTTGTCCCTTACATGCCAACAGGAAGTTTGCAAAATGGTTGGAAGGACTTTGAGGAACTTCGGGTAATCTTGATTGCATTTCCATAGCCTTTTCTTCCGGAATAATACTCAATTCGCTACCATGGCTTCCACCTTTGAATGTCAATTCTTTACTATATATAATTTTGCCCGGATTCAGGCTGGCAGGTTGTATTTTTCCGTTGGATGGAGGCGGAATATTCGGGTCGAGTTCCACGTTGCCGTAGCCTTCCGGAACCGGGGGTAAATTGTTGATGCCGTCATACCAAGTAACATCGCAGGCCGGCATACCGTCTCTTTCGGGAAATTTAAAAAGAATAGTCGATGAAAAAGGGAAGAAAAATTTGTTGTGTCCGTCGGCATACAACATATTTACTTCTGTAGGAAGTCCCAAATTCAAAAACTCGTGAGCGGTATCAAGGATATGAGCACCCCAGTCGCCCAATGTTCCCATTCCGAAATTATACCAGCAACGCCATTGTCCGTTGATGAAATCTTTATTATAATCGTGGAAATGAACTGCGCTTAACCAAGTATCCCAATCAAGGGTTGGAGGAATAGGCTCGGCAGGAGGGAAACTTGTTATATTGGCATCCCATTCGTGCCAACGACGTGGATTGTTCATGTGCGCGGTAATGGCGGTAACGTCTCTGATAATTCCGGCATCTTTCCATGCTTTGAACTGGAAATAATTCGCCTCGGAATGACCCTGATTACCCATTTGAGTTACCACTCCATATTTTTCGGCCCCACGAATCATCAATTCCACTTCGTTAAAAGTACGTGCCATCGGCTTTTCAACATACACATGTTTGCCGAGCGACATGGAAAGCATGGTTGCCGGAAAGTGGCTATGGTCAGGAGTACAGATACAAACGGCATCAATTTCATTGGCCATTTTGTCGAACATTACACGAAAATCCTGAAATTGAGGTTTATCGGGAAACATACCCATAATCTCTGCCGTATGAGGTGCTCCCATATCCGTATCGCAAAGCGCGACAATATTACAATGTTCTGTATTGTAAAGTGATTTGATTACTTCTGCACCTCTGTTGCCGATGCCGATACAAGCAAGATTTACTTTTTCATTTGCTCCGATTTTCCGGATGACCGGTTTTTTAATTTGATTTTTACAACTGCTCAAGCCAACTCCGCTAAGCAACAACCCTGTTGCAAGCACCGAACTGTTTCTTATAAAATTACGTCTATCCATAAGTTGTTATGATTTAAGTTTTTCATGTAAATTCAATATTGGTTCAAATGTAAGGAATTTTCTTTAATTAACTTGTTGTTACTCCTCAATTTAATATTTCGCCCATATTTTCGTCTTTTTTCAACTCGATTATTTTGAGTATCTTTGCATTTCTTTTCTCAAAAAGAAACAAGATTTGTAAACGAGTATTACTGAAATTTCCAATGGAGTCGAACATAATCATCAAAGGTGCGAGAGTTAACAACCTGAAAAATATCGATGTGGAGATTCCACGCGATAAGCTTGTTGTGATTACAGGCTTGTCCGGTTCGGGAAAATCTTCGTTGGCATTCGATACACTCTATGCCGAAGGGCAGCGTCGCTATGTAGAAAGTTTGTCTTCTTATGCCCGCCAGTTTCTGGGGCGAATGAGTAAGCCCGAATGTGATTATATCAAAGGAATCCCGCCTGCTATCGCTATCGAACAAAAAGTTAATACTCGTAATCCTCGCTCGACGGTTGGAACCTCGACAGAAGTCTACGACTATCTTCGTTTACTGTATGCCCGTATAGGGAAAACGATTTCGCCTGTTTCCGAAGAAGTGGTGAAAAAACATCAGGTAAGTGATGTTGTCGATGAAATGCTGAAATATCCTCATGGAACTCGGCTGGCTATTTTAACGTCCATTCATTTGCGGAATGGCCGGAGCATGAAAGAACAGCTTGACATCTTGATAAAAGAAGGATATTCACGCGTTGAAATAGCGGGAGAAGTGTATCAAATAGAAGATGTACTCAATGATGATAAGCTACTGAAAAACAAAGAAATATTTTTATTAATTGACCGCTTAACCTGTTCTGATGACAACCAAACTATTTCCCGCCTTTCAGATTCCGTGCAGACCGCTTTTTTTGAGGGAGAAGGTTATTGCCTTATTAAATTCTATACCGAAAAAGAGATTGTTTCGAAAGAATTTTCCGGAAAGTTTGAGGCCGACGGAATTGTTTTTGAAGAACCCACCGACTTGATGTTTAATTTCAACAGTCCGGTAGGAGCCTGTCCGATGTGCGAAGGATTCGGAAAAGTAATCGGTATAGATGAAGACTTGGTTATTCCTAATAAATCACTTTCGGTTTACGGAGATGCTGTTGCTTGCTGGAGAGGTGAAAAAATGGGCGAATGGAAACAATGGTTTATTGAAAATGCAGGTAAATACAAGTTTCCAATTCACAAGCCTTACATCGAATTGAGTGAAGAAGAAAAAGATATTCTTTGGCACGGAAAACCGGGATTAGAAGGCATTGATGATTTTTTCAAGTATGTAGAAGAAAACCTCTATAAAATACAATACAGGGTGATGCAAGCCCGCTATCGGGGAAAAACAACTTGTCCGACTTGTAAGGGTAGTCGATTGAAACCACAGGCTTTATATGTGAAAATCGGAGGAAAATCGATTGCCGATTTGGTTTTATTACCCATTACCGAACTCAAAAAAAACTTCGAATCTCTTTCTTTAGACGAACATGATAAAGCGGTTGCCAAACGGCTTTTAATTGAAGTCAATTCGCGAATACAATTTCTTGTAGATGTCGGTTTGGGCTATTTAACTCTCAATCGTTTATCTTCTACGCTTTCGGGAGGGGAAAGTCAACGGATTAATTTAGCGACTTCGCTGGGAAGTAGTTTGGTTGGTTCGCTGTATATCTTAGATGAGCCAAGTATCGGATTACATTCAAGAGATACTGATTTATTAATCAAAGTGTTGCGACAACTTCAGACATTGGGAAACACGGTGATTGTGGTTGAGCACGACGAAGAAATTATCCGTGCAGCCGACTATATCATTGATATTGGTCCTGCTGCCGGACAATTGGGAGGAGAGGTTATTTATCAGGGAGATATCAATAATTTGATATTATCTGCGCGTCATTGCGAGGATGCGTCATTGCGAGGCAGGAAGCAATCCAGTAATAAACAACAATCTGGATTGCTTCCTGCTTCGTTCCTCGCAGTTCGCAATGACGGAACCGATAGCTATACTGTAAAATACCTGACGGGAGAAGAACAAATCGAAGTCCCGAAAGTGCGTCGCCCTTGGAACAACTACATCGAAGTGAAAGGTGCCCGTCAAAACAATCTGAAATTTATCGACGTTAAATTTCCATTGAATATTATGACCGTAGTAACCGGAGTCAGCGGTTCGGGAAAATCTTCATTGGTAAGAGATGTTTTTTACGAAGCGGTCAGAAGATACTATGATGGAATTAGAGATATTAGCGGACAACAGCGAGACATTTCCGGTGATTTTCATTTGGCTAAAGCCGTCGAATTTGTCGACCAAAATCCGATAGGGCGTTCTTCCCGCTCAAATCCGGTAACATATATCAAGGCTTATGACGAAATTCGCAAGCTTTTTGCCGACCAAGCCTTGTCAAAACAGATGGGATTTACCCCTGCGCATTTCTCTTTCAATGTCGAAGGTGGACGTTGCGAAGAATGTAAAGGAGATGGTTTTATTACTGTTGAAATGCAATTCATGGCCGATGTGGTACTTGAATGTGAAGTTTGCAACGGAAAACGTTTCAAGCAAGAAGTCTTAGATGTGGAATATCAAGGTAAAAATATCTACGACATCTTAGAAATGACCATTAGCGAAGCCCTGACTTTTTTTGAATCGCATTCGGGAAGTACGGAAAAGAAAATCGTAAAAAAACTGAAATGTCTTCAGGAAGTCGGATTGGGTTATGTAAAACTCGGGCAAAGTTCTTTTACACTTTCGGGAGGAGAAAACCAGCGGGTAAAATTAGCTTTCCATTTGAGCGAAGAAAAAAGCCAGCCAACGATTTTTATTTTCGACGAACCAACCACAGGCTTACATTTCCACGATATCAAAACATTACTGAAAGCATTTAACGCCCTTATCGCCCGCGGCCACACAATCATCATCATTGAACACAATATGGACGTTATCAAATGTGCCGATTATGTGATTGATCTCGGCCCCGAAGGCGGCGAAAAAGGCGGACATTTAGTTTGTGCCGGAACTCCCGAACAAATTGCCGATTGCAAGGATTCTTATACAGGAAAATTTTTGAAAGAGAAATTAAAATTATAATATTATTCCCATTTGTATTATCTTCGCAGTAAATAAGATGAATGATTATCGTTAAACACGAAAGCGAGTGAAAAAAGTAATAATTAATCCGCAATATCAATATTATTCAGATTTTATTGAATCGTTGCCTGAGATTTTTTCGACAGAAGGAACAACTATTCATAAAGGAAGAAATGAGGTGAAAATATTCCATGCGAAGGGAATAGATTTAGTTGTAAAGTCATTCAAAATACCTCATTTTATCAACAAGATAGCTTATAGCTTTTTCCGTTTGTCAAAAGCAAGACGTTCTTATGAATATGCATTGATTTTGAAAGAGAAAAAAATAAATACTCCGGACCCTATTGCATACATCGAAATAAAACAAAACGGTTTGTTCTCTCAATCATATTATATTTCTGTGTATGAAGAATATCCAACATTGATGAGAGAGTTTCGCTACCATCCTTTGGAGGGAAAAGAAGATTTGGTACAGGCATTTGCACAATTTACAGCATATATCCATAATCAGGAAATTTTACATCTCGACTATTCTTCCGGGAATGTTTTGTGCAAAGAAAACGAAACGGGATATGAATTTTATCTGGTAGACATTAACCGCATGAAATTCGGAGAAGTGGATATGAAATCGGGCTGTTACAACTTCCGTCGCCTTTGGGGAAGCGATGAAATGATTGTTTATATGGCAGGTGAATATGCCAAGTCAAGAGGATTCAACGAAGACGAATGCGCAATACTTGCATTAAAATACCACCGTGAATTTTGGAAAAAATATTCAAAGAAACATGGTGGGTTTAAACCTTACTTAGAGGCTTGAATAAATCTTCATCAATTCGTTAGCTATACTTTCTTCAGAAAACCGTTTTGCATATTCTTTTCCGGCTTTCGACATAGAAAGAGATAATTTCGGATTATTCCATAACAGTTTTATTTTTTCGGCAAGTTCTTTTTCATCAGTTGGGTCGATATATAAAGAATCCGGACCTCCGGCCTCTTCCAAGCAAGAACCGGTAGCTGCAATAACCGGAATGCCTCCCGACAACGCTTCTATTATGGGAATGCCAAATCCTTCGAAAAAGGACGGATAAATGAATATCTTGGCTAACTGGTAAAACGCAGGTAAGTCATCGAAAGAAATTCCATTAAATATATGAACCCGATTGGAAAGTCCGTTTTCCGATATAAACTTTTCAACTTCTTCCTGATAAGGTGTTTTTTTGCCGACAGCTACCAAGTGGATATTTTCGTCGAGCGATTGTAAGGCTTTAGCTATCAGCAATAAATTTTCACGAGATTCGATACTTCCCACATAAAGCAAAAAATCGGACGGTAAACTATATTTACGAGATATCAAAAGTTTCTTTTCTGAAGAAATCGTTTCTTCAAAAGCAGGGTGACATCCCTGATATACCACTTTTATTTTTTCTTCTGGAATTCGGAAAAATGAAATTATATCTCGCTTAGTGCATTCGCTAATAGCGATAATTTTATCGGCTTTTTGGCAGGCATATTTGAATTTCAGGCGATAAATAAATCTGTCGATTGGCTTGTAATACTCCGGATAACGAAGAAAAATTAAATCGTGAATGGTAACGACAGATTTGATTCCTGTTTTTTGAATTCCAAAAGGGAGTTCATTGCTCAACCCGTGGAAAATTGCGATTTTCTGTTTTTTCAAATCCGACTTGATGTTCCAAATGCGCCAAAGGGAAGAAAATGCTTTTGAGATTCTTGAAGGAAATACAAATAAAACATTTTTGCGCGACAATATTTTTCCGAGTCTTGGATTATTTCTCTTTTTCGGAGCAAACAAAACATATAAATTATCCGGAAAAAAATCAGATAACACTTCCACTACATAGCGACTGTAATTACCCAGACCGGTATTGTTTTGTATAGCCCTTTTGGCATCAAATCCAATTTTCATTTCGAATACTTTTAATGTTTACCATTCAATTTTCTCCAATAAATCACAAAATACAGTCGGAGAAGAAACAAGTATTTTTGGATACCTCTGTCAACAGCATTAATAATCGCAATATTGTCTCTTAATCCGGCCTCTCTGTTAATGTTAGAAATGCCTGCGGTATCGTAAATGACCAAAGGCATATTTAAATGCACAAACCGGCAACCGTTGTAATAACATTCTTTAAAAAACTTCAAATCGGCCGACATTTTATGTTTTATGTCGAAAGGAAAAGTTTTGAGTAATGTTTTTTCAGTAAAAGCGGCTTGATGACAAAAATACATCCGATGCAGGTTACAAGGCTCCTTGGCAATTCTTTCTTTTAGAGTATGGTCGGATTTTTCTACCAAAATGTTCCCGTATAATATATCCGGTTCATTGTTTGATTTTATTGTTTCTGCCACGATTTGAGTAACATATTTATCTGCAAAAACATCTCCGGAGTTTAAAAAGCAAATCCATTTTCCGGATGCCATTTCTGTTCCTTTATTCATTGCATCATAAATACCGGTGTCTTTTTCGGAAACCCACGCAGTAAGATGTTTTTCGTATTGCTTGATAATATCAACAGTACCATCTGAAGAATCTCCGTCGACAATAATATATTCAACCGGATATTCTTGCTCCAGAACACTTTGTATCGTTTTTTCAATGGTATTCAATCCATTATAAACAACTGTGATTACTGTAATTAATTTATCCATAACGGTTTTAATTATACAACTCAAAAAAGTGACTCATATAATTGAATGGTCTGACGAACTGTTTTATCCCATGAAAACAACTCTAATCGTTTCTTGCCTTTTTCTGTCAGTTCTTTTCTTAACTCTCGGTCTCGCACTACTTTTTCCACACTTTCCGCAATAGAATCGGAATCAGAAGAGTCGAAATAAAAACCGGCATCCTCGGCAACTTCCAAGAAACAAGGATTTTCACTTAAAACGACAGGAGTTCCGCATGACCATGCCTCCAAAATAGGAATTCCAAAACCTTCATTGAGAGAAGGAAATACGAATGCTTTGGCATGACGGTATAAATATGCCAATAAATTATCATCTACTCCCACATAGCACAAAACTTTATTTTCTACCCCAAGAGATTGTAAAAATTCTTGTTCTTTTTTTGAAAAAAATCGTTTTCCGGCGCATACGAGATAGAATGAAGAATCTTTTTTCAATAAGGGAACAATAGCCTTAACCAATCCTTTGAAATTTTTGTAATCGTTGCGATTTCCAACGTATAATACATATTTCTCAGGAAGTCCGGCCGGCTTATTTTTAACTAAATCGGCATGCTCGGCACGAAAAGAAGAACCATGGTAAATAACTTCAATTTTATCGGGTGCAGTACCTAAAATATCAACAACATCTTTTTTGGTCGCCTCAGAAACCGCAATAATTTTATCCGCTCTATTGGCAAATTTTAGTTTATCCTCATAAGATTCGTGATAAATCTTTTCCGGTATCATATCATGAATCGTGAGAACAACTTTTTTATCGGAAGGAATCTCATCAAACAAGTACTCATAAGGATTACTCGGATGATAAAGGTCGTATGCTTTTTTGTTTTTTAAAGACTTCTTGATCAAATATTTATTAACAGCCGAAAAAGAAGCTGTCGGATCATAAAACAAAGATTTGGAAAGGAGTTTATCTTCTTTCAGATATTGATTTTTATAGAACTTACCTGCTAATTTTACGCTATGAGTACTTTCATAAATACCTTTGTACAATTCATAATGATAACGGGATATTCCCCCTGCCTTATGGGTTAAAAAAATGTGTGAATCGTATAGTATTTTCATTTGACAAGCTATTTTCTTCCGAAATCGGCAGGAATTTCTCCCCACTGGTCGGTCTCCCATTTCAGAATTTTGTTTTTATAAGTATTCTCTCTCAGCCATTTTTCGGCGCGCTCGATTAATTCAAAAAGCAGTTTGTTTTCCTCGCAAGGCTCCAGCTTGGTTTTGCACTTTTTGTTTTTAATCCAAATTATGGCATTGACGCTATCGGAGTATATCGGGATCTCGATCTTTTGTTGTTTAAGAAACGCCAATCCGTGTACAATAGCCAAAAATTCACCGATATTGTTTGTCCCTTTTTGATATGGGCCTTTTAAGAATAATTCCTGACCATTGGCCACATACACACCACGATACTCCATCGGACCGGGATTTCCCGAACAAGCCGCATCGACCGCCAAACTGTCTTTGATAAAATTACCTTGAACCGGAACGGTTGTTTTTTCTTTTCCGATATATCCCCACGGGGAAGATTGATAAGCTTTTTCGGCAAGTTCTTGGGTTGGGAAAGATTTATACAATGCGCCCTCAAAATTTTCAATCATTTGTTTGCATTCATCCCAAGAATCATAAACACCTGGAATAACGCCTTTCCAAACCACATAGAATTTTTGCTTTGCCATAATTTTGCAAAAGTAGCAAAGATTTCTAATAAATAAGTCAACTATTTTAAGGGTATTCGAGAAATATTATCGGTTATCTCCCAAGAAATTCAGAAAAAATTGTCATTGAATTCAACCAAATATAAAAAAACTTATATTTATGTTATAAAACATATATTTCTATTAGGCTTTTTTGATTTTTCCTTAATTTATTTTGTAGTTTTGCAACAGTTTTTCTAATCATTTTTACTTAGTATTTATTATTAAACTGATTTTTAACATTTTCTTTTGGCTTATATGGATTTCTTACTTATATGCTCAGAATATAATACAAATAAAG
>JAIRVZ010000085.1 GCA_031253625.1 Dysgonamonadaceae bacterium | reverse complement strand
AACTTTTTAAGGTCTTAACTTTTTATGCGGGTAAAGTTAGGAATTCCAGTAACCAACTGTCGATAACGCCAATAGCCTGCATTGGCATTGCACAGTCTTTTAATTCAAATATGATTTTAGTGCCTTCAATTGTATAATTTCCGGAACCTCTATCATAAAAACTATCATTAGAAAGTCCTTTATAAGTATATTTTCCATCTTTTAATTCAATGGTTGGCATACTGCTAAACGACCAATTTTGAGTAAGATTTGTCCAAGAATAAGTTCCAATGTAAATACCATCAATTTCCTTGACATCACTCGCTCTTAGCGTTGCAGTCTGAGTGCTTATAAGTGAATCGTTCGGTTCATTAATCAGGTTATTTCCGCAACCTGAAAACATTGTTGTGCCTGCGAGGCAGATTGCTATCGCAATCACATTCCTCATTTTTAATCTATTTGTATACATATAATAAAATTTAATGTCCTTGTCGGACTGTTAATATTTTCCATTCTCATTATTGAGTTTTAACGTAACGCACATTATCCTGCATAGAGGTTTTTTTATTGAATTTTCCCTGAGAGGTTGATTCCAACTCTTCGGATTTTTCAAGTACTTTTACTGTTATCGGATTTTGCAGGAAAGAGGTGAAATTTTTTTTTATCTTTATCAAATCCCGACAAATACTTCACATGAAATGTCAACGTATTGGTTTCTTCGTCCCCATATTTTTCGATGAGTGGTGTCAAGTCGAAGCCAAAACCGGAAACAATCCTTTTGTCAGTACCAGCAACGGTGTTGCTTTTTTGGGAGCGCAGATATACAGTAGGATAAGTATCGCCATCTTTCTTGTCAAACTGCATTTCGTAATCGAAAATTTGTACTTGGGGAGCCATTTGTTCAAATCCGAAAACCCAAATGTTTTTTGCATGATTACGCCACATAACCGCCCTGTCAATCGGACAGGTAAACTCGCTTGCGATTTCAGTTGCCGGTTTTGCCAAACTATTATCGATTCGGTTGAAAACAATGTCCGATACGAATATTGTATCCTTATTTGTCTGTTTATCTTTCTCGATAACCAGCTTGGTCCACAACAAATCACCATTATCCAAACCTTTACCGGCAAGACCCGGAGCAACAAGTACTATGTCATGAAGTACCTCCAGTATCGGTTTCTCCGCTTTCGAATCCTTTACGATAGCTGCTCCTTCATAATACACTACATTTCCCACGTTTAGAGTTTCATCCTTCATGCAACTTTCAAACATGCAAATACTCAATAAAACTACAACTGTTTTTTTCATTTTTTTTCATTTTTTTAATTAAGTAGATAATATTGTTTGTGTTGTTTTTACATGCACGTTGTGTTATTATAATTTGAATACGAGACAAAAATATAGTGAAAAATAAGCCCTAAAAAGCTATTTTACATAAGTGGAAATGAAATGAAAATCAAATATTGAGTGTAGAGTTTGAAAAATAAAATGATAAATCTTTTTGAGAGTATGGAAAGGAAAAATACTCTAAAAAGGAGGAGTACTTATTTGAGAGTATTGAAATTCGTGTCATGCTACTACTTTATGTGCAAAAAGAAGCCGACCAATTAATATAGACATTTACTATCGACATTTGCAAGAGTACGACAATGCCATTTACTGTTTTCAGAAGAGCAATGATATTAATAATAAAAGGTGGCACAGCTTTGTATAATATAGAATTATGCTATCAGATAATAGAAATCTTTCTAAATCTAAGGAATGCTTAAGAAAAACGGCAGAATTGGGAAACGAAGAAGTTCGAAGACTTTTGATGAAATGAACAAAAAGTTAAAGGAAAAATTATTTTTTTGATAGATTTATATCTTTTTTCAAAATGTTCTTTGATAAATTTTCCTATAATAATTTGCACAAAGCATATAAATTAGTATTTTTGTGACTGAAAGTCGTTCTTTGTGTATTGTGCAAAATGAGGCAGAGGAAAGAGGTTCGCTCGTTTCTAAATCGTTACCTATCAAGAAATTTGTTCTTGTAACGTGCTTGTTTTCAGCCGGAAAGAATTACTGCTATGACTTGCAATATGTCGTTGTAATCGGCAAATACGTCTTCGATGTGTTCTTGAAACCGTTTAAATTCTTGTTGTAACTCTTTAACTTCGTTAACAGGAGGATTAACTAAAAGTTGACGCACTGCGACAAATGCACGCATAATTCTAATATTTGCAGTTATTGCAACATCACTATTAAGCAATCCTGATAACATTGCAACTCCCTGTTCTGTGAATGCGAATGGTAATTTGCGAGTCCCGCCCCAACTTGAAGTCACAATTTGTGACTTCAAGTTTGTAAATTCCTGATAAGTAAGCTGAAACATGAAATCATCGGGGAATCTTTTTATATTCCTTTTAACAGATTGATTCAATACTTTTGTTTCGA
Organism: Dysgonamonadaceae bacterium; assembly: GCA_031253625.1. Taxonomy (GTDB): domain Bacteria; phylum Bacteroidota; class Bacteroidia; order Bacteroidales; family Azobacteroidaceae; genus JAIRVZ01. The sequence continues at coordinate 6,539 of JAIRVZ010000085.1, read as the reverse complement.
CTTGATATCTCTCTGCTAAATGAAAATCCAGCATTACCTTGCAGCCCCTGATCTCATAGATCTGATTTTGAATTGGTTGTAAATCCATATTATTTTGGTTTAAAATTTGATGCAAAGAAAATCATTTGTTTTAAATGATGCAAATCTTTCGCCTAATTGGTAAAAGATAACAGTATTTGAAGGAAATTTACTATCTTTGCCCGATTTTAAAAGAGAAAAAAATATTTAGAACGATTAAATTATGCTTAATCCAATTGTAAAAACGATCGATTTAGGAGATGGAAGAACCATCACGATCGAAACCGGAAAGTTGGCCAAACAGGCCGACGGATCGGTAACTGTTCGCATGGGCGATACAGTTTTATTAGCGACAGTATGTGCTGCCGCAGACGCAAATCCGGGTGTTGATTTTATGCCCTTGCAAGTTGAGTACAAAGAAAAATTTTCTGCTTTCGGACGTTTCCCCGGAGGTTTTACTAAAAGAGAAGGTCGCGCTTCGGATTACGAAATCCTGACTTGTCGTTTGGTCGACCGCGTACTTCGTCCTTTGTTCCCTGACGATTATCATGCTGAAGTTTTTGTAAATATCATACTTTTTTCTTCCGACGGAAAAGATATGCCGGATGCTTTAGCCGGATTGGCTGCTTCTGCTGCTCTTGCTGTTTCCGACATTCCTTTCAATGGTCCGATTTCGGAAGTTCGCGTAGGAAGAATCGACGGACAATTCGTTGTTAATCCGACATTTGAACAGTTGGAAAAAGCCGATATAGATGTCATGGTTGGAGCCACAATCGACAACATCATGATGGTTGAAGGCGAAGTGAGTGAAGTATCTGAAACAGAAATGTTAGAGGCTATCAAAGTTGCTCATGAAGCTATCAAAAAACAATGTATCGCTCAAATGGAACTGACCGAAATGGTTGGTAAAACCGTTAAACGCGAATATTGTCATGAAGTAAATGATGAAGATTTACGCCAAGATGTGAAAGCTAAATGTTATGATAAAGTATATGCTATTGCTAAATCGGGTTCTTCCAAACACGAACGCAGTGCGGCTTTCAAAGCGGTTGTAGAAGAATACAAAGCTACTTTCACAGAAGAAGAATTAGCCGAAAAAGCTGCTTTAATAGGTAAATATTACCACGATGTGGAAAAAGAAGCGATGCGTCGCTGTATCTTGGATGAAGGCCTTCGTTTGGATGGCCGTCAAACCAATCAAATTCGTCCGATTTGGTCGGAAGTAGATTATTTGCCTGGACCTCACGGTTCTGCTGTTTTCACTCGTGGAGAAACACAATCTTTGTCGACAGTTACTTTAGGTACTAAATTAGACGAGAAAATGATTGACGACGCATTGTCTCAAGGAAAAGAAAGATTCTTATTGCACTATAATTTCCCGCCATTTTCTACAGGCGAGGCCAAACCACAACGTGGCGTAGGTCGTCGCGAAGTTGGTCACGGAAACTTGGCTCATCGTGCATTGAAACGCATGATTCCAGAAGGTTATCCTTATGTTATCCGCATTGTATCGGATATTTTGGAATCAAACGGTTCGTCTTCTATGGCTACGGTTTGTGCAGGAACATTGGCGTTGATGGATGCCGGTGTAACAATAACAAGACCGGTTTCGGGTATTGCCATGGGATTGATTTCTGAAAATAAGGGTAAAAACTTCGCTGTTCTTTCCGATATTTTGGGAGATGAAGACCACTTGGGAGATATGGACTTCAAAGTAACAGGAACCGTAAACGGTATCACTGCTACTCAAATGGATATTAAAGTAGACGGACTTTCTTACGAAATTCTCGAAAAAGCATTGAATCAAGCAAAAGAAGGCCGCATGCACATCTTGGGCAAAATATTGGAAACAATGCCGGAAGTTCGTTCTGATTTGAAAGAACACGCTCCGAGAATCGAAGTTATCATTATTCCAAAAGAATTTATTGGCGCAGTTATCGGCCCCGGTGGAAAAATCATCCAAGCTATGCAGGAAGAAACCGGAGCAACTATCACTATCGATGAAATTGACGGTTACGGACGTGTTGAAGTTTCTGCAACAAACAAAACTTCTATTGATGCGGCCACTGCAAAAATCAAAGGAATCGTTACCGTTCCCGAAGTTGGAGAAGTTTATGAAGGAACAGTTCGTTCGATTATGCCTTATGGTTGTTTCGTAGAATTCCTTCCGGGAAAAGACGGTTTGCTTCATATTTCCGAAATCGACTGGAAACGTTTGGATACTGTTGAAGAATCGGGTTTGAAAGAAGGCGATAAAATCGAAGTGAAATTAGTTGATATCGACCAACGTTCGGGTAAATTCAAACTTTCACGCAAAGCCATGATGCCGAGACAGGAAAAGGAAGAAAAACCCCGTCCGGAAAGTAACAACTTGAAGATAAATAAAGCCGCAAAAGAAGATAATCAAGATTAAATTGTTGTCTTGATAGAACGCAGATGACGCGGATAACGCAGATTTTCGCGGATAATAAAATTTAAAATCCGTGTGAATCTGCGTTATCCGCGTCATCTGCGTTCTATTTAAAACAATCTTTTATAGAATATGTTAGACAATTCTTTTATCAGTTCGCAATTAATCGATTGGTTTGAATCGCACAAGCGTGATTTGCCTTGGCGAGGCATAAACGATCCTTACAAGATTTGGATTTCTGAAATCATTTTGCAGCAAACCCGCGTAAATCAAGGTTGGGATTATTATACCCGTTTTATCGAGCGTTTTCCCGATGTAAAAACACTTGCCGATGCCGAAGAAGTCGAAGTGCTGAAATATTGGCAAGGACTGGGTTATTATTCGCGCGCCCGGAATTTACACGCTGCCGCTCGAATGATTATGGAGCAATTCGACGGAAAATTTCCGGAAGATTATGATTCAGTACTGAAATTAAAAGGAATAGGAGAGTATACAGCGGCTGCTATTGTTTCGTTTGCTTGGAACAAACCTTATCCTGTGGTTGACGGAAATGTATTTCGTTTTATTTCCCGATTATTAGGAATTAACGAACCTATAGATACCGGAGTCGGAAAAAAACTTTTCACTCAGATTGTCGGAAAACTGATGAATCCCAAACACGCGGGAGCATTTAATCAGGCAATTATGGAATTCGGAGCATTACAATGTGTTCCGGCTTCTCCCGAATGTAATATATGCCCTTTTGCTGAAAAATGTTACGCTTATAATTCAAATCAAGTTATCAATTTTCCGGTAAAGCAAAACAAAGTAAAAACAAAAACACGTTACTTCCATTATTTTCATATCAGGTTTCAAGATTACACCTATTTGAATAAAAGAACCGGAAGGGATATTTGGCAAAACCTGTATGAGTTTCCCTGCATCGAATCTGAAGAACCTTTATCTTTTGAACAACTACAACAAACCGAAGAATTCAAAAAACTTTTTCCGGAACCCAATCACGGGAAATACAAGTTAGTTGTATCCGGCAAAAAACATGTGCTTACACATCGTATTTTGTACGCTAACTTTTATGAAGTCATTTTAAATAAAGAACCTGATTCCTTATCGGCTTTTATGAAAATACTTTCAAAAGATTTGGATATTTATCCGATTCACCGATTGATGCAGTTTTATTTGGAAAGATAAGATTGTAGCATACCTACGGCATGCTGTTTCTGGTTTGAAAATATTATTTCTACCGAGTTTAAATCTCTACGAGATTGGTTAAAGAAAAAGGTGTCCGAAATATTCAGACACCTTTTCTTTCCCAACTTCTACGGGATAAATTTTCATTTGAGGCTTTCTTAGCCCAAGTAACTTTTTAATAAGTCATTTTTATTGCTTGAACGCAATCTTCTAATCGCTTTTTCCTTAATTTGTCGTACACGTTCGCGAGTCAGAGCAAACTTGTCGCCAATCTCTTCGAGTGTCATCTCTTGGTAACCGATACCGAAAAACATTTTAATGATGTCGCGTTCTCTGTCGCTCAAAGTAGACAAAGCCCTGTCGATTTCACGGGATAACGATTCGCTCATCAACGACCTGTCGGCCACGGGAGCATCATCATTAACCAATACATCCAACAAACTGTTGTCTTCTCCTTCCACAAAGGGAGCATCTACTGAAATGTGACGGCCGGAAACTTTCAAAGTATCTGAGATTTTGTCGACCGGAATATCTAATTCTTCTGCTAATTCTTCGGGTGAAGGGCGGCGCTCGTGCTCTTGTTCAAACTTTGAAAAAGCTTTCGTAATCTTATTCAAAGAACCTACTTGGTTCAAAGGAAGACGAACGATACGCGATTGTTCGGCCAAAGCTTGCAAGATGGATTGCCTGATCCACCAAACGGCATAAGAAATAAATTTAAATCCGCGAGTTTCGTCAAATTTTTCGGCAGCTTTGATCAAGCCTAAGTTTCCTTCGTTGATTAAGTCGGGAAGGCTCAACCCTTGATTTTGATACTGCTTGGCAACTGATACTACGAAACGAAGATTGGCGCGAGTTAATTTCTCTAATGCTGCCCGGTCTCCTCGTTTGATAGCTTGCGCTAATTCGACTTCTTCCTCAACAGTAATTAAGTCTTCACGACCTATTTCCTGCAGATACTTGTCTAACGATGCACTTTCGCGATTGGTAATCGACTTGGTGATTTTTAACTGTCTCATTCAAATATAATTAAGCAGAAAAGTGCTTTAGGGGCACAAAGTTAATATTTATTTTGTTGAATTACAAAAATACTTGCAACTTTGTACCCCTAAAAGACAAACAGTCCTGTGAAACTATAACAAATATCTTCCTTATTTGTTCAAATTAATTGCATAAAATTCTACCTTGCCATTCGGATAAACGCCTTTTATAAATAAAGCTTTATCTCCGGAACTTTGTTTGAGGACTTGATCCACAAGTCTTTTAAATCCATCGACAGAGGAAATTTGTCTGTCATTTACGGTTGTTATAACAAAGCCTTTTCTGATCCCGGCATCTTTCAATTTTCCATCGGTCAAACCTGTAATTTCAATTCCGTTAGAAATATTGAGTTCTTTTTTCTTTTCGGCAGAAAGTTCTTGGAATGCACCTCCCAACAATTCGGTTCCGGACACATTTTTAACAACCTCGGTGGTTCCTTGGTCATTTTTGAGTTCTACGGTAAATTCTTTTTCTGCACTTCCACGCATCACAGTGACTTTTACTTTCGATCCGGGACTTTGCAAACTGATGGCCTCTTGCAAAGCACTAACAGTTCTTACTTTTGTGCCATTGACTGCAATGATTACATCACCTACTTCAATTCCGGCAGCTTTGGCTGCACTGTTTTCTCCCATATCTGCGACATAAGCACCTTCAGTTACTTTCAATTTGGCAGCTACTTCCGGATTTGTACTTTTGAGTACTCCAATATCTTGTATTGATACACCTAACATAGCACGTTGAACGGTTCCATATTTCTTCAAATCGGCAGCAACTTTAGCAGCGATTGAAGATGGTACTGCAAACGAATATCCGGCAAAATTTCCTGTTTCTGAAAAAATGGCAGTATTGATTCCGACCAATTCTCCTCTCGTATTAACCAAGGCTCCTCCGCTATTACCGGGATTTACAGCCGCATCTGTTTGAATAAATGATTCAACTCTCATTGGGTTATCGCCTTTTGCTCTTGGGAAAACATTTCCACGACCTTTAGCACTGACGATACCTGCTGTGACGGTAGAAGTTAAGTTGAACGGATTACCTACGGCAAGTACCCATTCTCCTACTTTCAATCTATCGGAATCTCCAAAAGGAATTACTGTCAATCCGGTGGCCTCAATCTTAATCAACGCAATGTCGGTAGCAGGGTCTGTACCTATCAGTTTTGCGGCAAATGTCGAATTGTCATTCAACGTAACCGTTATTTCATCGGCTCCGTCAATAACATGATTATTCGTAATGATATAACCGTCTGTAGATATAATAACTCCCGATCCGAATCCTACACGGGGTTGAGGATTAGGAGTTCCTGCACGAGGCTGTTGTCTTTGTCCTTGACCTTGATCCGGTCCGAAAAAGTATTCGAAAAGATCAAATGGCTGACTTCCTTGTTCTCTATCTTCCCCTGCTCTCTGTGGAGCAGTAACAGGAGTAGAACTCGATTTAATATGCACAACGCCATGAACTGTATTTTCCGCTACAATCGTAAAATCAGTATTTTCTGCAGCTTCTCCCGTGAGAGTAGTTAATTTAGTCAAACCTTGGTCGAACTCATGAGAGTTTACAGCTCCTTGCTGCCTATTGTTCAAGAGGGTGTATGTACCCAACGAAATTCCTGAGCTTATAGCAGCTACAAGAACCAATGTGCCTAAAAATTTGAAATTCTTCATTCTTAATTTGTTGTTTAAGTTAAATACTATAATGTAATATTTTTCAAGTTTACATACAAAAAACGTACTAAAAAGAAAGTTGTTGTCGGATTTTTAACACTTTTAACGGAAGAATGTCAAATGTGATTCGCCTTTAACATAATTAAGAATTAAAAATTAAGAATTAACTTTGCTTAGTTGAGAGGAGGTTCCTCTCTGCGTTCGGAATGACA
>JAIRVZ010000084.1 GCA_031253625.1 Dysgonamonadaceae bacterium | reverse complement strand
GAACATCATACCTCATAGCAGCAAAAGTAAGTCTTACGATTTCCGCACCATTCACAAGTGTTTCCATTAAGTAAATCAATGCCTTTTTTGCGTCATCAGTATCATTATATCCCTCTTGTATAAGGGTTAATGCATTCCCATAAATGGCTTTTTGTTCCGGATTTTCATTCAGCCAATCGAGAAACTCTTTTTCCAAGATTTGCTTGCGTTCAATTACGTTCATTTGTTCGATTCCCCGGTTCATCCCGATTGAATTTTTCCAGTAGTTTGAACTCATTGCATACTTGGAAGCATATTTAATACGAATTTCATCGCTTTTCAACATGGCATCTTTCCAAATATCCTGTTTTATACCTCTGGTTTCAATACGAGGCTCATTGCTGCTTTTTACTCGTTGACTTACTCCCCAAGAAGATAAATAGCAGTCGGTGCTGCCGGGAAAACCGATAGTCATGGCATAATCATGTTCTTTGTAGCCTTCAAGAGAAACAGGAACAAAATATTTAGGAGAATAAGCAATATTATCCACACTGTAGGTTGCCGGTTTATTTTCAGCATTGGCATACACCCGGAACACACTGAAGTCACCCGTATGGCGCGGCCACATCCAGTTATCCGTTTCGCCACCGAATTTACCTACGGAAGACGGCGGAGCAAAAACCATCCGTATGTCTTTGAATACTTCGTATACGTTCAAATAAAATTCATTGTAGTCGTAATACGGGGCTATTTCAGCTACAATAAATTCATTGCCGGCTGAAATAGAATCTTCTATTTGTTGGACTAATTCATAGATTTTGGTCATGCGTTCAAATTCATCGGCAATGGTATCGACAGCTGCAAGTAAACGATCCGTAACATTTTCCGTATACAGCAAATAGCGAACTTCCAAATCGGGTATTTTCATTTCATCTTCTTGTGTTTGAGCGACAAATCCGTTTTTCAGGTAATCATTTTCAACCGAGCTTTGAGATTGTATGGCATCAAATCCGCAATGATGATTAGTAAAAATCAATCCTTTGCCGGAAACCGTAATCCCGGTACATCCGCCTCCGAAAATTACAACCGCATCTTTGATAGAGGGATTTATGGTGTCATAAAGTTCTGTTTCCGAAAGGGTAAAACCTAATTCCTTCATTCTTTCCAAATTGCCGGAAGTCAACTTGTTTAACATCCACATACCTTCATCAGCTAATAACGTTGTAGCCGACAGCAAAAAAACAATGCTCCAAATAATCTTTTTCATTCTATTTCTGAATTTTAAAATTTATCTTAACACAAAAAATTGGGCAAGTCTAAAGAATAGACTTGCCCAACTCTGTTATTTCCTCCACATCCTTATCTTATTTTTTCTTTAAGCGGATCAGGATTACTCTTTGATGGTGCAGACATTTGAAATCCTTGCTCAACCATCACTTCAACGGTTTCTATAACCGGAGCGTCATAAATTTCTCTTGTTTCTTTCATTGCTTTATCTATTTTTTAAGTTATTCGTTAGTTTCCTCTTTTATTTACTTGCCATTACTTTTTCAACAATCGAACTCTCTTTTGTTAAAACTTTCACAATATATACACCACTTTGTGGCAAATCAAGAATACATGAATTTCTAACATTAGTTGCCTTCTTTAACAATCTTCCTTGCATATCGAATATTTGAACTGCATCTATGGCACTATCCGAAATCACTTGTAATTGATTACCTGAAGTGAAGATAGAAACCGCTCCTTGTGTCGGAATGAGGTCGCTGTTAGGAGCCTTTTTGAATGACAGGAAGAATCTTCCATCCAAGAACAAGTCTGATGTTGTTTTCTTGAAACTATATTCGGGCGTTTCTTTCAGGTCGATAGCATCATTAGGGTATAGAGTATCAATCAATTGCAACTTTCCAAAGTTTTCGACACCTTCAAATCGCAGGTCAATATTTCCCGTTTGAGAAGTACGCACACCAAGCGGAATCAGTTGATCAGTGTCACCAAAAACGTTGATATCGAGTGCAACACCATCCGAAGAGCGAGTATAAACTGCAATAGGCCCGGTTACATCGGTTACGAACAATTTGTAGCTATCTTCCTCAAACACGTAGTTGTTGTTGGCTGAAACATCGAACAAAATATGTGTCTGGTTGCTTGTGTCGTCTTTCTCGGCAACGATTTTCAATAAGTTCGATTCTGTATTGCTTGCACTTTTTAAGACATTACCCGGTTTTTGAGCCATGTCTTCAACATTGGTTTTCAAACCTGTTGTTCCAAAAACAGCATTTGAGGTAATCAATATCGACTGCATAGGTGCTATCAGTTTGTTGGAAGAAATTAAAGAAGAATAAGTAACATAAACAGCATCATTGCCACTTTCTAATACTTTATATTCATCTTTGAATTTACCTGTATTTCGTGCAGCGAATTTATCGAAATCCCAGTGAGACATGAATGGGTTACCTACAATCACTGCCTTTTCTGCTGCAGAAGCACTGCTTGTAGTAAGCGTGATGTCACCTGTAGTATTCCAAGTACTTCCGGCTTCATAAACAAAGCGGTAGTTATCAAAACCACTTCCTCTTTCTATAGTATGAGTAGATTTAATGTCTTCATTCTCACAGGAAGCATTGATTGGAGGTTTTTGATCTCCGTTTACACTTGTAAGCCAGTAAACATTATAACTCTTATCATTTTTAGGGAACCAAATAGAGTGGCGACCTGTTGCAGGAACCCAGTCTGTTTCGTTGGCAACCGGCATTTTAACAAAATCTTCATCAAAAGCTGTACCGTCATCAAGCAAGTGTACGGCATAACCGAAACCGGCAGGTATAGCTATTTCAGGATTGTTGAAAGGCCCTGTCCAGCCACCTGTAGGATTAACTGTTGCGTCGGGTTGCGGATTTGCCGTTTCAAAAAGTTGTTGATAAATGCGCAATTTATCTGCATGAGGACACGGATCATTTTTGTAAAAGTCACCAGTATGCACATACCGCAAAGGTACAGTAATCATATTCCAACGGTTGGCCTCGAGCGTTAATTCCAAGTTTGCTTTTTTATAGTTCAACAAGTCGGTGCGAACAACTTCGCCACCATGCCTAAACCAAATCTTGTTACAAGCTGCATCGCTATAAATAGTTGTGCTTGTGACACTCAAATCAGGATAATTTCCTTTACCGGCAGGGATTAACACATTGGTACAAGGACGAGGAATCCATAATTCCGGTTTACCGGATAAAGAACCTGTGCCCGGATAGTTCCAGTTGGCAGCATCATTCCAATCTTTATTACCGGCACTTCCTGTCCAAACCAAAGTATCGGCTGTTAAATAAAGATTTACCGGAAATTTTCCTTCTATCAGAGTTGATGATTCTCTAACATCAACAGCGTATGAGTCTAATGATCCTGATCCTTTTATAACATCAAAATAACCGTTAGCATGAACTCCCTGTGAAATCCATCCTCCTGCTCCATTGCTCTTGAACCATTCATACGACAAAGTTGGCTCTTGAGGGAAAATATTGAGTCTGACATTATCTCCTTCACAAGCCATCACATCGGGAGCAGTGAAAACGAAAGAATTACATTCTCCTGCGGCTGCTAAATAAAGATTTACCGGATGTTTTGTCTTTACCGGAGCTACAAGATTTACATCGTAAACATCTACATAGTATACATCTAATCCGGCACTGCTTTTTATAACGTTGATATAACCGCTTGAACTACGACTTCCAATGGAAGTCCATCCTCCTGCGCCATTACTCTTAAACCATTGATACTCATAAACATCATCTTGAGGAAAAACGTTAACGGAAACATTATCACCTTCACAAGCCTCTTGATCGGGAGCGCTGAAAGTTACATTACCGGTATAATCACCACAAGCATCACCTCTCGTTAGGAAAGTACCCCAACCCAACAATTGAGTCCAATTGAGATTCCAATAAGAACCATTAAAATCCGGTAATCCCTCAAAAGGAAACGTTACTCCGGAAGCATTTACCCATTGAGCGAGCGAGTTCGCACCGGCTGTGATAGATACATTTTGTCCCGATTGTACAAGAGGAACCGAAAATGAACCATTTCCAAAGATATAATTACCTTCAAAGTGAATGCCTCCTCCATCTCCCATTATACCGACAAATTCCAACGGATTATTAGGATTCCAAATATTTTTATCCACATCAAAACAACCATTAGCAAGACAAATCGTTCCTGATGTGATCATTAAGTCTTTAGTTACCCTAATTCTTCCATTATTCACAAAAAGAGCCGTTTTTTGGTTTGATGGGTAAAAATCCCCTATTATAAGCATTTCCCCATTGTTGAAAAAATTAGAACCGTTAAATCTAAATCCTCCATTGACGGTAAATATCCCTCTATTGTAGATATTCATACCCACGTCAGTACTAAAGCATCCGTCATGAACAGCAATAGGCCCATTATATATTACTTTTGTGTTTTCACATATCGCTAAATTACCTTTAATCTCGGTAGTATAGGTATAAGTAACCGGACCGTCTAAGATCAAGCGACCAATGCCATCCAAGGTGCCGGTTATCGTTACAGGGGCAACAGTAGATTTAAAATATATGCTACCTGATCCCAAAAACTTAATCGTTAGAGGATCGGTACCTGTATAGACTATGTGTCGTTTTCCCGGAGTGTTTACTGCAAATTGTATCGTTCCGGCACTTATAAGTCCGGAAGGGATGTCTGCCAAACTTGAGGCTTCAAGATAGCGATTATCACTCCCCCAGTCACCACATTGCCAAGCCGCTGTTCCGCCTGAACAAAGCTGGCTGAATCCGGCAGGATCCATTGTGTAATAGCTATCATCATCAATCGTACAACCTTGCGCGTGTCCATTAAGGATTCCTAATGACAATAAAAGGAAACCTCCAACGAAAAATCGTTTTAAAAACTTCAGATTCTTATCCATAACTGTAAACTTAAATTCGATTAGTAATTTAGTAATGTGTGATTCAATTTTTTTTATACTGTACTTTGTGTGCTTAAAATACTTTTTTATTACATGGTACGTGTGTGTCACGCAATTCTTCTTGCAGACATTTCGTTGTAAAGGTAATTAGTTTTTTGTAATAGCAAGCGTTTTTAATTATTTTTAACAATTTTGCTACAGATTTCAAATTTGATTGTCGTAAGCCCCTGAAAATCAGAGATTACTTGAATCTGTTTTTTGCAAATTTATTCAGATAAGGAATCTCAGATAACGGCAAATCTCGTTTTAATAAAACAGAAAGATAAACTATCAATAATATGGTGTTAAAAACAAGCCGAATGCCTGTATGTTCAAAGTAAACCAACTGAGATATTACATACAAAACCCATGCCAAACCGAAATATATTCCGATTGTTTTTAAATCGTATTTGATAGGATATTCTTTTTGCCCGACAAAATAAGACGCCAACATGATTAGGAGATAACCGATAAAAGATGCCCAAGCACAGGCTAAATAACCGTATTTCGGAATAAATATAATATTCAAGGCAATTATAATAATACATCCGGCAACTGAAAAAATGGCACCCCAATATGTTTTGTCTGTCAATTTATACCACAACGACAGGTTAAAGTAGATGCCGAAGAAAAGTTCACCCATCATGACGATGGGAACGACTACAAGTCCCTCGAAATAAGTAGGTTTGATAAAGAATTTCAGAATATCCATATAGAACATCACGCCAAGAAATATAAACAATCCGATGACAATAAAATATTTCATGGCCTCAGCGTATGCTTGCCGGTTATCCGAACTGCGATTTTTGGCAAAAATAAAAGGTTCGTAGGCGTATCGGAAAGCCTGCGTAAACATCACCATCACTACTGCTATTTTGAAAGCGGCTCCATAAATTCCCAATTGGTCCAAAGCAGCTTCTTGGTTGGGATAGACTATTGGAAAAATAATTTTATCGATCGTTTGACTCAATATCCCGGCAATTCCTAATATCAATAATGGAAATGAATAATTAAACACTTTCCGGAATAGCGACCATGAAAATTTATATTTGAAACCGATCAATTCGGATGCCAAAAAGCAAGTTTGAACAAACGTGGCGATCAGATTGGAAATTAAAATATACAAAACTCCCGAATTAGGTTTGTAAAACCAATCGACCAACGCGGGATAATTTTTGTAAAGGAAAGGACAAAGTAATAAAAAGAAAAGACACAACAAAATATACAATACAATGAAAAGTATCTTAAGCGCTGCAAATTTGATCGGACGTCTTTTGTACCGTAAGTATGCAAACGGAATGCAACTGAAAGCATCCATACATAAAACCAATGCCATCAGGTAAATATATGTTGTTGATATCCTTGGATCCAACAATAAGGTGACCGGTTTAAGAAATATTGTCATAAGTGCGAAAAACACCAACACAACAGACCCAACCGAAATAAGCGTCGTAGAATAAACTTCAGTCGGATCATATTTGTCTTTCTCATTGGCGAAGCGGAACAATCCGGTTTCCATTCCGAAAGTTAAAATCACAATAACCAGTGCGACATAAGCATAAAGATTGGTGATAATCCCATATTCTCCTGTAGTTGCTAATGTGTATGTAAAAAGAGGAGTAAGTAACCAGTTGAGCGTTTTGCCCAAAATACTGCTCACTCCGTAAATGGCCGTTTCTTTGGCCAAAGATTTCATTCCGCTCATAAAAGTTGAAAGTTGAAAGTTGAAAGTTGAAAGTTGTCATTTTCAACTTTCAATTCTCAACTTTCCATTAAAATAAGTATCCTTGTTTGTCTGTGCGACTTCTTCCTAAATGAGAATAGGCCAATGGCGTTACTTCTCTTCCTCTTGGGGTACGTTTCATAAAACCTTCTTTGATGAGGAAGGGTTCGTAAACTTCTTCGATTGTGCCGGCATCTTCGCCCAATGCGGTAGAAATGGTTGTTATTCCTACGGGGCCTCCACCGAATTTATCAATGATTGTGCAGAGGATTTTATTATCGATTTCGTCTAAACCGTATTTGTCGATATTCAATGCTTCCAAAGCGTAACAGGCGATAGCCTTGTCTATCTTTCCGGTGCCTTTCACTTGTGCGAAATCACGAACCCGACGCAGCAAAGCATTTGCAATGCGAGGAGTTCCCCGACTGCGAGAGGCAATTTCGGATGCCGCGCTATCACTACATTCTATATCTAAAATACCGGCCGATCGTTTGATAATTGAAGTCAATGTTTCGCTGTCGTAATATTCCAAGTGCATGTTAATTCCGAAACGAGCACGCAAAGGAGAAGTCAGCAAACCGCTGCGAGTGGTGGCACCAATCAATGTAAACGGAGCCAGTTCGATTTGAATAGAACGGGCACTCGGTCCTTTATCGATCATAATATCAATCCGGTAATCTTCCATGGCCGAATAAAGATATTCTTCCACGATCGGACTCAACCTATGGATTTCATCAATAAACAACACATCGTTTTTATCGAGCGAAGTGAGAATGCCTGCCAAATCACCCGGTTTGTCTAAAACAGGACCGGAGGTAATCTTAAATCCGACATTCAACTCGTTGGCAATAATATTCGACAAGGTTGTTTTTCCAAGTCCGGGAGGGCCGTGCAATAAGACGTGGTCTAATGCCTCTATTCTCATTTTAGCGGCTTGAACAAAGATCTGCAAATTTTCAACGACTTTATCTTGTCCACTGAAACTTTTGAAAGAAAGCGGGCGCAAGGCAGTCTCGAAATCTTTCTCTTTGTCGCTATATTGCTGTTTCCTTATATCGAAATAATCATCCATTATTTATATCTCAAATCTTTTGTCCGTAAGCCAAATCACCGGCATCTCCGATTCCGGGAACTATATATGAATGTTCATTTAAATCGGGATCGACAACGGCAGTCCAAACGGTAGTTTTTTCTTTGGGGAAAATCTGTGAAGCATAATCTATCCCTTGTTGACTGGCAATTGCAGATGCTAAATGAATATGCTTGGGCGTTCCTCTTTGCAATAAACCGCAATAAGCCAATTCCATGGAACTTCCGGTTGCCAACATAGGGTCTGTTAAAATCAGTATCTTATCATCCAAACTCGGAGACGACATATATTCCACCACAATTTGGAAACTGCTATGGTCGCGTTTGTATTTTCTGAAAGCAGAAACAAAAGCATTTTCCGCCCCGTCGAATATATTGAGGAAACCTTGATGTAACGGCAATCCTGCTCTTAATATGGTTGATAAAACAATTTGATCCGAATATAGAGGAGCTTCAGCAATACCTAAAGGTGTTTGAACATTTTTTGTGCTATACGTCAACGTTTTACTTATCTCGTATGCGAGAATTTCACCGATTCTTTCTAAATTCTTTCTGAATCGCATGCTATCGTTATGTATATTAACATCCCTTAATTCAGCGACAAACTGATTAACAATACTGTTTTCTGTTGAGAGATTATGAATTTTCATGAATGATGATTAAGTGTTTATAATTTGATGCCAAAGGTATCACTTTTCCGGAAAAATAAAGTTGTTCAAAGTTTTTATTTTTTATTTGTTAATAAGATGTTGAAACTTATAACTGAGAAAATACTATTCTTCCCCTTCTTGTTAATTACCTTTGCAATTCAAAAAAATAACTATTATGGCAGAACAAGACAAAAATAATTCCCGATCGAAAGGACGTAAAATAGCAACCAATTCGGAAGAAGTCGGCAGGTTACAACCACAAGCAAGAGAGTTGGAAGAAGCCGTATTGGGAGCATTGATGCTGGAAAAAGATGCTTACTCGGTTATCGGCGACATTCTTCGTCCGGAAAGTTTCTACGATAAAACGCATGAAATGATTTTTTCTGCCATACAGGATTTGGCTGTGCAGCAAAAGCCTATCGACATGCTAACAGTCGTGGAGCAATTGAGAAAAAGAGGAGAATTGGATTATGTCGGAGGACCATTTTATATTGCACAACTTTCGGGTAAGGTGGTTTCTACCGCTCACCTTGAATATCACGCTCGTATTGTTGCCCAAAAATATTTAGCCAGAGAACTGATCTCATTTACTTCTGACGTAGCAACCAAGGCATTCGACGAAACCAATGATGTAGATGATTTGATGCAAGAGGCAGAAGGCCAATTGTTTGAAATCTCCCAACGAAATGTAAAAAAAGACGTTACACAAATCAATCCGGTTATTCGGGAAGCCATTCAAATGATGCAGATAGCCGGACAACGCACCGACGGATTAAGCGGTTTACAGTCCGGATTCAAAGAGTTGGACAAAGTGACTTCCGGCTGGCAAAATTCCGACCTGATTATTATCGCTGCTCGTCCTGCTATGGGAAAAACGGCATTCGTGTTATCAATGGCTAAAAACATGGCAGTTAATTTCAATATTCCCACTGCTGTTTTTTCGTTGGAAATGTCGAATGTTCAGTTAGTTAACCGTTTGATTATTAACGTTTGCCAGATTCCCGGTTCGAAAATCAAAACAGGTCAATTGGCTCCTTACGAATGGGAACAATTAGACTATAAAATCAAAGAGCTTTTTGATGCTCCGATTTATATCGATGATACACCGAGCCTTTCCGTATTCGAACTTCGTACAAAAGCCAGACGTTTAGTGCGTGAACATCAAATCAAATGTATCATTATCGACTATCTTCAATTGATGAATGCCAGCGGGATGATGAAGTCGGGAGGTAATCGCGAGCAAGAAGTAAGTACGATTTCCCGTTCGTTGAAAGGATTAGCCAAAGAGTTAAATATCCCCATTATCGCACTTTCTCAGCTGAATCGTGGTGTGGAAAGCCGCGTAGGAAATGACGGAAAACGTCCGCAGTTGTCCGACCTTCGCGAATCGGGAGCCATCGAGCAGGATGCCGATATGGTGTGCTTTATCCATCGTCCGGAATACTACAAAATATTTGTCGATGAAAAAGGAAATGACTTAACCGGAAAAGCCGAAATCATCATCGCCAAGCATCGTAATGGTGCCACTGGCGATGTATTGTTGAGTTTTAAAAACGAATATGCCCGTTTCCAAAATATAGATGAAGACCAAATTGTCGGAGAATTTCAATCTCGCTACAACGGACAAGCCGACATCGTTCCGGCAAGCATTCCCAATGAACGAAAATTTGAAAGTTTCAATGATGTGGCATATCCGTTTTAAATGATGCGAATAATTTTTATCTTTGCTCCACAAATTGAAAAAACGTCTAAATTAAATAAATCATTATTCCTATAAAAATGAAAAGTCAAATTAAACTTTCGTTCCTGCTATTAACAGGAATTCTCGCGTGCTTTAGTATCAAAGTCAATGCCCAGTCGGACAGAAACATATCCGTATTATCAAACTACGATGCCCGAATCGACACAATTCTCGCTCAAATGACGCTGGAAGAAAAAGTGAATATGTTTTTTGGTATTCGGATGTTTTCTTCTGCCGGGGTTCCTCGTTTGGGAATTGCCGATGTTGAGTATGCCGACGGTCCTTTCGGAATTCGCGAAGAATTGATGCCAAACTCATGGATGCCCGCAGGTTTGGGAAATGATTTAGCTACATTTTTCCCGACAGGCTCGGCTTTAGCTGCTACTTGGTGCCCGGAATCAGCATACGATTACGGCGTTGCTATCGGAACCGAAGGGCGTACTCGAGGCAAAGATATGCTCCTCGGGCCGGCAATCAACATTCAACGGATCCCTACCGGAGGACGCACTTATGAATATCTGAGCGAAGACCCTTTCTTGAGTGCCCGTCTTTCCGTAGGATATACTAAAGGAGTTCAAGATCAAGGAATTGCTGCTTGTATAAAGCATTATGCCTTGAACAATCAAGAAAATAATCGCGGCAAGGTGGATGTTATTGTAAGTCCGCGCACCATGCGGGAAATTTATTTACCACCTTTTGAGGCCGCAGTAAAAGAGGCTGATGCTTGGGGTGTTATGGCAGCATATAATAAGGTCAACGGGTATTGGTGTTCTGAAAATGATTTGTTACAAAATCAAATTCTTCGGAATGAATGGGGTTTCGCAGGCTTTATCGTTTCCGATTGGGGAGGAACTCATTCAACGGTAGCAGCCATAACAAACGGTCTGAATGTTGAAATGCCAACCGGACAATATTTAGGAGATAAACTGTTAGATTCCGTGAGAGCCGGAGTTGTTTCGGAAGAAATTATCAATCAGAGAGCCTGCGAAATTTTGCGCGTTCGCTTGCATGTAAAACCGGTTCCTCCGCATGAGGCTAACCGGATCATGACTTCTCAACCACGTCAACAGCAAATCGCATACGAAGTGGCTTCTAAAGCGATTGTACTTCTGAAAAATGAAAAAACTCAACTTCCGTTAGACACTGCTAAGTATAAGAAAATCGCAGTGATAGGTGCCAATGCCATGCAAAAAAATGCAACCGGTGGATTGGGTGCAGGCGTAAAAGCACTTTTTGAAATTACACCACTACAGGGCTTGAGAGACCGTTTGGGCAATCAGGTAACAATTGTTTATGCTCCCGGCTATAAGCCATATCGTCGTTATCAAGAAGGCACACGAACCCGCCAACCGGAATGTACTTCGGCAGATCCTGATTTATTGAAAGAGGCAGTGAATGTAGCAAAAGATGCAGATATTGTTCTCTTCTTCGGAGGCACCAACCGTGACTTGGAAACAGAGGGAACCGACCGTGAATCGATTTGCCTGCCATCCGGTCAGGATGAATTAATCAAAGCATTGGCTGAAGTTAATCCGAATATCGTGTCGATTATTGTATCGGGTGCTCCGGTCGATTTAAGAGCGGTTAATCAATATTCTCCTGCCATCTTAATGTCGTGGTTCAACGGAAGTGCTGCAGGACATGCTTTGGCAGATGTTTTACTGGGAACAATTTCTCCTTCGGGCAAATTGCCGTTCACTTTGCCGGTAAAATTAGAAGATTCTCCGGCCTATTTTTTGAGAAATTACCCTCAAACCGGTGAGGCTAATTCAGATATTTTTGCCGATTTGGTAAACGAAAATCGTTCTGAGTTGAAATCAACCGACAATAAAGACCTTGCATATTATTCCGAAGAATCTTTGGTAGGTTATCGTTGGTTTGATACTAAAAACATAAAACCAATGTTTCCTTTCGGACACGGTTTGTCCTACACTACGTTTCAATATGCAAGTATCAAAACGGATAAAGCAAAATACAAATCAGACGAAACGATAAAAGTAAGTGTTGATTTGACCAATTCAGGGAAAGCCGATGCCGACGAAGTCGTGCAGATTTATGTACACCGGTTGAAATCCAAAGTTTTTTGGCCTTACAAAGAATTAAAAGCATTTGATAGAGTAAATCTGAAAGCAGGTGAAACAAAAAAACTCACTTTGGAAATTCCGGTAAAAAATCTTCGTTATTGGGATGAGGCTAAATACGATTGGATTTTAGAAAATGGAGCGATTGAAATCCTTGTAGGTACATCTTCCGGTGACATTCGTTTAAAAACTCAAGTAGATATTTAATGAAAAATGCTTGTTTTGTTTAATGAGATTATTATATTTGCACTCGATTTCAGACGTTCACACATTAAAATATTATAAATATAATTTTTATGCTGAAAGAAATATTATCAGTTTCAGGAAAACCGGGGTTATTCAAAATGGTTTCTCAAGGAAAAAATATGTATATTGTAGAATCTCTGCTTGACGGCAAACGAGTTCCTGTATATGCACGAGACAAAGTTGTTTCTTTGGGAGACATTGCTGTTTATACCGAAACGGAAGAATTACCGCTTGCTACTGTTCTTAATAATATCAAAATAAAAGAATCGGGTGCTGCAATTGACATGAAGTCAAATATACAACCGGCAGAATTACGTACATATTTCGAACAAATATTGCCGGAATATGATAAAGACAAAGTTTATCCTTCGGATATGAAAAAAATCATGGGTTGGTATAACATTTTGTTGAATGCCGGAATTACTGATTTTGAAAAAGTAGAACAGGAAGAAACACCCCCAACCCCTAAAGGGGAGTTAGATAGCTAACTTGTTCATTATACTGCCACAAAGTCCCCTTTAGGGGATTTAGGGGTAAAAACAATAAAAACTAAAAAATAATGCCTTATGAGTGAAGATAATAAAGATTTAGGATTCGAATATGACGATGACGAAGCTGTAGCGTTTATTCAGAATTTTTTACCACAAGAATTGAAAGAAAAATTTTCTTCTGATGAGTTGAATTATATTATTGATTTGATTTACGAATTCTATGAAGACAAAGGATTTCTTGAAGAAACCGATGATGAAGTAGAAGTGGAAATTGACGAAGAAGAATTGATTACTTTTGTTATCAAACAAGCCCAAAAAGACAAAGTAGGAAAATTCTCTCCGGAAGAAATTACATTTATTGTACAAGGAGAATTAGCTTATTGCGAATCGTTGGATATTTTTGATTAATCAAGCATATTTTTTTATTAACAAATAATTTACAATTTAGAATGAGAAAAATGAATTTTTTCGCAGCCCTTTTGTTGAGTGCTGCCGTTTTGTTCTCTGCATGTAATGCAAGTAACACAGCTAAAGGAACCGGTATTGGAGCCGGTGCAGGAGCCGCTATTGGAGCCGGAATTGGTGCATTAATCGGTGGAGGTAAAGGCGCAGCTTGGGGCGCAGGTATTGGCGCAGTAACCGGTGCAGGTGCAGGTGCAATTATTGGTGCAAAAATGGACAAACAAAAGAAAGAATTGGAAGCCCTCCAAAATGCTCAAGTTGAATCTATCAACGACGGACAAGCAATTAAAGTTACTTTCGATTCAGGTATCTTATTTGCTACAGGTAAATCTGATTTGAATGCTGCTTCAAAAACAGCTTTGTCTCAATTTGCAGCTAGTTTGCAAGCACATCCCGACACAGATGTTAAAATTGCAGGGCATACCGATAGTACAGGTAGCGACGCAGTCAACCAGCCTCTTTCCGAACAAAGAGCAGCATCTGTTAAAAGTTTCTTAGTCTCTCAAGGTGTTTCTTCTGCACGTATGCAAACACAAGGTTTTGGTTCTTCCGACCCGGTTGCCAGCAATGCTACAACAGCAGGAAAAGCTCAAAATCGTCGCGTAGAAGTTTATATCTTACCTAACGCTAAGATGATTCAAGACGCAGAACAAGGAAGATAAGAAATTTCCAAAATTTCATGTAAACAAAAATAGCCTGTTCGAAATGAACAGGCTATTTTTTTGTACTCGGAGCGGGACTTGAACCCGCACAACCGCGATGGTCACAAGATTTTAAGTCTTGCGTGTCTACCATTCCACCATCCGAGCATCCATTTAAAGAACTAAAGAGCGAAAGACGGGACTCGAACCCGCGACCCTAACCTTGGCAAGGTTATGCTCTACCAACTGAGCTACTTTCGCGTTTTGCGACGACAAAGATACTGCTATTTTTGTTTTTTGCAAATCATTTTTTATTTTTTAGTTCAAAAAGTTTGCATATCACAAAGCCGACGATAATATCCGTTCAATTCATATAATACATCATGCTTTCCTCGCTCAACGATTTTGCCTTCGTGCATTACACAAATTTCATCTGCATGCTTAATGGTCGACAAACGGTGAGCAATTATAATGGTTGTTCGGGTTTTCATCAAGTTTTCTAATGCATCTTGTACCAAGCGCTCGGATTCCGTATCTAATGCAGAAGTTGCCTCATCAAAAATCAGGATAGACGGATTTTTCAAAACAGCACGAGCAATGCTGATTCTTTGCCGTTGACCTCCCGAAAGCTTGCATCCCCGGTCGCCAATATTGGTTTCATAGCCATTTTCAGTAGCAATGATAAACTCGTGAGCATTAGCTATTTTCGCTGCTTCGGTAACTTGCTCCAACGTTGCATTTTCAACCCCAAAAGCAATGTTATTAAAGAATGTATCGTTGAATAAAATAGCCTCTTGATTGACAATTCCCATCAATTGCCGCACATCGTGCAATTTTGCATTTCTCACATCGGTTCCGTCAATGGTTATAGCGCCCTCATTAACATCGTAAAAACGAGGCAGCAAATCGACCATTGTAGATTTTCCCGAGCCCGATTGTCCGACCAAAGCAATTGTTTTGCCTTTTTGTATGGTAAGGCTGACATCCTTGATAACCCACGCTTCCTGATATTTGAACCAAACATTTTTATATTCGATTTTGTCGTGCAATTGAATGGGTTGAGGCTGCGCAGGGTCTTTTATATTCGATTCGGCTTTCAATATTTTGTCGACACGCTCGATAGAAGCAAGCCCTTTTTGGATAGAATAGGTTGCTTTCGATAAATCTTTTGCAGGATTAATTAGCATATAAAATATGGTCAAATAAAACATAAATCCAGCAGCATTAATTGGACTACTATCCGACAAAATCAAGGATCCGCCATACCACAAAACAATAGCAATCGTGATTGTTCCTAATAACTCACTCATTGGGTGCGCTAATTGTTGTCGTCTGAAAATACGATTGGTAGTCTTCCTGAAAACCTCGTTACTTTCATGAAAACGATTTGAGATTTTCTTTTCGGCATTGAATGCCTTGATGATGCGAAGACCGCCCAATGTTTCTTCTATTTGCGCCATTAGTCCACCCCATTGTTGTTGTCCGAGGACCGATTTTTTCTTTAATTTTTTACCGATGAGTCCCATGATATAACCGGCAATCGGCAACATAATGAAGACAAAAAGAGTTAACTGCCAACTGATAATTAACATTCCGGTTAAATAAATGATAATCAAAATTGGATTTTTGTACAACATATCCAGCGAACTTATAATCGAATTTTCAATTTCATTCACATCGCCCGATATCCGAGCCAATATATCGCCTTTACGTTCTTCCGAGAAAAATGCTAAAGGCAATGCGGTTACTTTATCGTTGATTTGGTTTCTGATGTCACGGACAACTCCTGTACGCAACGGAATCATGAAATAAAAAGAAAAATACATGGCCGCTGTTCTTAATATGGTCGTTACAATCAAAAACAATCCCAACAAGAACAATACATAGCCGGCTCCCTGCACTTGAACGGTTTCTGAAATAACGTAATAGAGATTATTCTCTAATGCTTTTGCCATTTCCTGCCATGAATTGATAGAAAAGAAATGAAAATCAAAATTCATATATTCATACGATTTCACTTGGCCTGTCTTAAACAACATATTCAAAATAGGCATGATACTGTAAAATGAAATTAAAGTCAGCAATGCCGACAAAATGGTCATTACAATACTGCCAATTAAAAACTTTTTATACGGAGGAACAAATCGCTTAAGAACTTTTAAAAACTCTTTCATTTTTCTTGTCTTGTATTATTATAAAGAGCGCAAAGTTATGCATTATTTGCAATCATACAAAAAAAATCCCGCATGGGGTAATAGCTTTCACTTTAAGGGAGAAAAACGCTGTGAATTATCAAAAATAATTAACTTTGCGTGAGCAAAAAACCAAACAATTAAACATACAAATATCTTAAATTATGGCAAAACTAACTGTAAAAAATACAGAAATAACCATTCTGCGAATCAATAACGAAGATTATATCTGCATTACAGATATGATAAAAGCTAAAGACGGTGAGTTTTTTGTTTCTGATTGGTTACGAAACAGAAATACATTAGAGTATATTGGAATCTGGGAAAAAGTATATAATTCTAATTTTAATTATGGCGAATTCGCTACAATTAAAAGTCAAGCAGGACTTAATAATTTCAAAATCAGCGCAAAAGAATTAGTAGAAAAAACCAATGTTATAAGCATACGAGCGAAAGCAGGGCGTTATGGCGGTACTTATGCACACAAAGATATTGCTTTTGAATTTGCGATGTGGATTAGTCCTGAGTTCAAATTTTATCTTATTAAAGATTATCAACGGCTAAAAGAAGAAGAACAAAATGCAATCGGCTGGACAGCAAAACGCGAATTAGCGAAAATAAATTACCATATACACACCGATGCAATTAAACACAATTTAATACCGGCCGAACTTACCCCTTTGCAAATTTCATACATTTATGCCAACGAGGCAGATGTTTTAAACGTGGCACTTTTTGGAATGACTGCAAAAGAGTGGCACAGCCAAAATCCCGATTTGAAAGGCAATATACGAGATTATGCAACAATTAATGAATTGATTTGTCTTTCAAATATGGAAAATATCAATGCAGTTTTGATAAATGATGGCATCTCGCAACGCGACAGATTGATAAAATTAAATCAAATCGCTATTCAACAAATGCACATTTTGCAAGAAAATTCCAATAGAAAATATCTGAATTCATAGCAATATTTAGAAAAAATAACAATACATTTAAACTTTCTATAGACTAAAAAAGTCTATCTTTGCGGGTCGCTATTTTATTAATTTTCAAACTTATCGCATTAGTCATGAAATCCTTTAAGGCATTTTGGGTATTTTTGTTTTGTTCTTTTACCCTTTTTGGTCAGAACAATCTCTCTATAACAGGAATTATTGTTGATAATACCACTAAAGAACCGGTTGATTTTGCGACCGTTAGTTTATTAAATGCAAAAGACAGTTCTTTTGTTTCCGGAAACATGAGTGATGCTAAGGGTGTATTTACCCTGCGTGGCGTATCCAAAGGAAATTTTCTCATCAACGTAACGTATGTGGGATATAAGCCGGTTTATAAACCGGTAACTCTTTCCGGAGCCAATGCTACAACTAATGTGGGTACCATTTCGCTTGCAACCGACGATATACTTTTAAAAGAAACAGTCGTTGTAGGAAAAGTGCCGGAAGTAGTCGTCAAGGGCGACACAATCGAATACGATGCCGATTCTTTCAAAACTCCACAAAATGCCGCTTTAGAAGAATTGCTTAAAAAATTACCGGGAGCAGAAGTTGATAAAGATGGTAACATCACCATCAACGGAAAAGAAATCAAAAAGATTTTGGTCGACGGTAAAGAATTTTTTTCCGACGACCCCAAAGTAGCATCCAAGAATCTTCCTGCCGAAATGGTAAAAAAAGTACAAGTCCATGATCGAAGATCTGATATGGCTCGCTTGACCGGATTTGACGATGGTGACGAAGAAACGGTTATCAACCTCACTATCCGCGAAGGAATGAAAAAAGGCACCATGGGAAATGCCATGGCCGGATTAGGACACGACATTCTCAAAGGAACCGACAAAGGTAATTTGCGCTACGAAACCGGAGCCATGATCAATAACATGACCGACAACGACCGCTATACATTATTGATTCGTGCCAATAACACCAACAACATGGGAGCTTCCGATTTAGGAGGAAACCGGTTTGGCGGAATGCGCGGTATGCGTAGAGGAATGGGTGGAATCAACACCTCCGAAAATTTTGCTTTTAATATGAATAAAGAAATTTCCAAAAAACTTTCTTTAAATGGAGATATTTCGTACAACAGTTCGGATAGAGAATCTAACAACATAACCGAAAAAACATATAATGAAGACAAAAGGGCGCAAAATCCGACAAGACTGAAAGATAGAACAAATAGTAGGAACAACGATATTTCTGATAATTTCAATGTAGGATTCAGAATGGAATGGCGACCGGATAGCAGTACTACAGTTATTTTCAGACCGAATTTCAGCTATAACAAAAGTAACAGTACGGAAGACCGGGATTTCAGCAGATTCAACATGCTGGCTGCCGCAGGAAAAGACACTTTATTCGACGGACGATCTCATTCCTACAACTGGGGCGAAGGTTATCAAACAGGTGCAACGCTCGAATTTGCAAGAAAATTAAACAAGCAGGGAAGAGTAATTTCTGCATCAATTAACGGAAACTACAACACCAGCTACTCAAATGGAGAATATACTTACCTCAAGAATATTTACGAAGGTGGACTTTACAACAGGGATTCAATAGCTACACAACAATTATTAAATAACAATTATTCGACAAGATACGGTTTTTCTGTAACTTATGTAGAGCCGATAGGAAACAGCAATTTTATTCAAGCCTCTTATCGTTTCAATAAAAATTATTCGGAAAATGTAAACAGCACTTATGATTTGGATACTGTTCCCGATCATCAACAATGGAGTCAAAACATGCAACAAAGTCGGAGTAACGTCAGAGATGCTATCACCCAGCGCGTAAACTTGGCTTTCAAATCGGTAAGAGCAAAGTATAATTATACTGTTGGTTTGAATATCGATCCGTCTTCATCGACAAACTATACCTATATTCCGAGTGTAGATGGACTTCAAATATATCCGGCTACTTACGAAGGTCGATTTTCTAACATAATCGGAGATTCTCTTGCAAACAAACCTGTTGTTCAAAATAAGCCAAGATTTTCCCCTAATGTAAATTTCAATTATTTGTTTGGCCCACGAACTAATTTGCGTATCGATTATTCGGGAGATATGGTTCAACCTACGCCTAATCAGTTATCAATACTTGATGTAAGTGACCCTATGAATACTATCAAAGGAAATTCCGCTTTGAAACCAAGTTATACGAATAACTTTTCTGCTCGATTTAGCAAATTTGTTCCGGAAACTCAATTTTTCTATAATTTCGATTTCCGAGGAAGCTTTACACTCAGCGATATTGTAGAAGTACTCACAAGTGACACTGCAGGGAGAATACAAACAACTTACGAAAACGTAAGTGGTAATTGGGATGCTCAACTGCGTGGTATGTTTAATACTCCTTTACGGAATAAAAAGTTCACGGTTTCAAGTTTTGCGATGTTGTCTTACCGTAACTTGGCAGGCTATACCAATGGATTTCAAAATACCACCAAAAGTTTCACTATAATGGATAGAGTAAATGTCAATTACCGGTCGGAATTATTTGATTTGGGAGTCAATGGTGGTATCTCTTATCAAAATGTAAACAATAGATTGCAACCTCAAAACAACAGAGATACTTACGATTATTCGGCAGGAGGATATACAACATGGTATCTTCCTCATAATTTCACTTTTGAGTCGGACATAAGTTGCCAATTCAGAAGTGGATACAATACAGGATTTAATACAAGCCAAACCATTTGGAATGCAGCCCTATCCAAACAATTATTCAATTCGAAAGCAGGAGCAGGAACCGTTAAACTTAGTATTTATGACATACTGCAAGATCGTAAAACCCTTACTCACGATGTTAGAAACAGCTTTACAACCGATAGAGAATCCACTGTTCTTTCAAGGTTTTTTATGTGTAGTTTCATCTACAAATTCCAAGTATTCCCCGGAGGAAACGCATCGGCACAAGATATGCAACCCGAAGGGCCTATGATAATACGAGAAAGAGGACAAGGTGGCAGAGGTCAAGGTGGAGGCATGAGAATCAGAGAATAACTAAATACTAAAATGTGGAAATGGTATGCTCTTTTATCCGCTGTTTTTGCCGCCCTCACTGCTATTTTAGCCAAAGTAGGCATTAAAGGCATCAACGGAAACGTGGCTACAGCGATACGCACAGGTGTCGTCTTACTGTTAGCTTGGGGAATTGTCTTGTTCAGCGGACAAATAAAAGAAGTAAAAGAATTAAACCGTACCAACCTGATTTTTTTGGTACTATCAGGCATAGCTACCGGCCTTTCTTGGATTTTCTACTTCAAAGCATTAGAAACAGGCGATGTTTCCAAAGTGGCACCAATCGATAAATTGAGCATTGTTTTCGTTATGATACTTGCTTTTATCTTTTTGGGAGAAACCGTAAGCGCGAAAGTTATTATCGGCGGAATATTGATTCTTGCAGGTACCCTCGTTATGTTACTATGATTTTTTCTAATTTTTAGGGCTTATATCTTGCCTCCTTCAAAAAATCTTGATAATTAGTCATCTCAATCAATTCACTAAAAGTTATTTTGGGATGATTTTTCATAAACGATGACACTATGCGATAACCAACCCACACTCCTACCCTTCCGGGAGAAGAATCTGTTAAAGGAGCAGTATAAGGCGCATCATTTATAAATTGCGATGTTATCATATAATCGGTAGTGTATAACTGCTTTTGTTGCAATATCGTTTTCCAAATACGGTCCTCACTTTTTACACACCACTCATATTGCTCTTTTGTGTAACCAAAAGTTTCCCAAGCATCCCTTTCGGTTAATATTTGAGACAGGATATAATGAATTTTTCCTTCATATAACATTCTGTCTAACAAGGCATTTTCATTTCCTTCAAACGGCAATTCCGAATACAGGAAACCCAAAAGATAATCGGGAACAACTTGTTCGGGACGCATTCTTTGCCTTTGATAATCGTAGAAAAACTCTTGATAAAGAGGGAAATCCGAGCCCAAATATTTATCGGCAGAGAGAGAAAGGATAGAATCAGTCACTATAATATTCTGATTTAGTCCGGAAACGTGCATATAAATTTGAGGCAACGTTAATTGAGAAAATTCTTTCAACAACAAACTGAAACTTGTAGAAAGTTCCTTTTCAAAAGGAGTTACATCAGCAAAAACTTCCTGTTGTTTTCCATACAAACTCCTTAAAGTCGGTTCTGAAAAGAAATATCGCAAACGTTCGAAAAAACCGACAGAATCGGTTGTGCCGATAAAAACAACTCTTTCTCCAAAAACATTCAGAAACAAAGAATCCTTTTGTAAAAACTCCTCGTCGGCTGTTTTATTTTGCAAAAACTGATATAAATCTACATCGAACCGATTGATTCTAATAGATAAAGAATCCTCTCCAAATGCTTTCGGATTGGTGCAACTCAAACAAAAGAAACTGCACAGAAAAACCAAAATAAATTTATGTTTCATAATATTTAAAGTTATTTTTTGAAACACATAGGCACATAAGGATATGTGTCTCAAAAAAAATTTACCGAATATTTGCAATAGAAATAATATCCGCAAAAACGCCCGCAGCCGTTACGCTCGCTCCTGCGCCATATCCTTTGATAATCATCGGATATTCGTTATAACGTTCGGTTGTTATCATGATAATGTTATTGCTGCCTTCTAATTCGTAGAAAGGATGACTTCGGTCTACTTCCTGCAATCCGACTTTGCAACTTCCGTTATCCATCTCTGCAACAAAACGATATTTTTTTCCTTCTGTTTCAAGCTTTTTGCGTTTAGCCTCAAATTCCGCATTCATTTCGGGAATTGTTTTCCAAAAATCTTTTAAAGAGCCTTGGAAGTATTTGTCGGGGATAAACAGATTTTTAATTACATCAGCTTGTTCTACACGATAACCTGCTTCACGCGAAAGAATTACCAACTTACGAATGACATCGGTTCCGCTCAAATCAATGCGTGGGTCAGGCTCTGAAAAACCAGCCTCTTGGGCCATCAGAATCGCTTTGCTCAAAGGAATTTCAGCACTGATTGTGTTAAATATAAAGTTCAAAGTTCCCGATAAAACAGCTTGGAGCTTTAAGATTTTATCTCCACTGTTAATTAGTGCATTCATCGTGTTGATGATAGGAAGTCCTGCTCCGACATTGGTTTCAAAGAGATACTTAATCCCTTTTTTGCGAGCAATTTCTTTTAAATTGAGGTAATTATCGTAAGCCGACGATGCCGCAATTTTATTGGCTGCTACTACCGAAATATTATGAGAAAGAAAATCTTCATACAAAGCAGCAATTTGAGGACTTGCCGTGCAATCTACAAAAACAGAATTAAAAATATTCATTTTCAAGATTTCATCTCTCAAAAATTCGGGAGTTGTCGGTTGGCCTTTTGTGCGCAACGTTTCTTGATAATTTTCCAATTCAATACCCTTCCGATCAAAAATTACGCTGTCGATATCGGCAATTCCAACGACACGAAATTTCAGGCTGTTTTGAGCCAAAAGCAATGGCTGTTGCTGTTTAATCTGACTTAGCAAATCTCCGCCAACGGTTCCTGTTCCGGCAAGAAAAACATTCAACACCTGATAATCTGCGAGGAAGAAAGAATCGTGAATGGAGTTCAGCGCTTTCCGCAAGTCTTCTTTTTTGATAACAAAAGAAATATTTGTTTCGGATGCACCTTGTGCACAAGCGATTACACTGATACCACTACGACCGAGTGTGCCGAAAAGTTTACCTGCAATGCCCGGAGTACGTTTCATATTTTCCCCAACGATAGCCAATGTAGCCAAATCTTTTTCAGCTTTAATATCGTTGAGTTCTCCTTGAGCCAACTCTAAAGCAAATTCTTTCTTCAACACATCGACAGCCAAATCGGCATCGGCATTTTTCACAGCAAATGAAGTCGTATTTTCGGAAGATGCCTGCGAAACCATGAAAACACTGATAGAGGCTTTAGTTAACGCCTTGAATATACGATAGTTTACACCGATAACGCCAACCATTCCAAGCCCTTGTACGGTAATCAAACAGGTATCGTCGATAGAAGAAATGCCTATGATAGCCTTTCCTGTTGATTTTTTTTCTTTAGCAATATGAGTTCCCGGAGCATCCGGATTAAAAGTGTTTTTAAGTTGAATGGGAATATTGTGATGATAAGCCGGGAAAATGGTCGGAGGATATATCGCTTTTGCTCCGAAATTGCACAATTCCATAGCTTCTATATACGTCATTTCTTCTATGACATACGCATTACTGATTACTTTCGGATCGGCAGTCATGAAACCATCGACATCAGTCCAAATCTCCAAAATAGATGCGTTCAATGCTGCAGCGATAATGGAGGCCGTATAATCAGAACCGCCTCGACCTAAATTCGAGACTTCTCCTGAAGTCACATTACTTGAAATAAATCCGGGGACGATAGCCACTTTGGGCATCTCTTTGAATTGAGATTGAATCAGTTTATTCGTTGTTCCAAAATCAACAATATGCTTTTCCGACTGTTTTTCTGTTTTGATAAATTCACGGGCATCATACAACTTGCTGCCTTTGATCATGTTATTTACAATCAAAGAAGAAAGGCGTTCTCCATAACTTACAATGATGTCTGATGTTTTGAACGACAAATCTTGTATCAAAAATACACCTTTATATATATTTCCCAATTCGTCGAGAATCGAAACAACTTCTTTCAGTACGTTATTTCTCGTCGTCGTGTCTGTTATCACAGCTTCAACCATTTCAATATGGCGACTTACCATCTGATTATACTCTTTTTCATAAGTATAATCGCCTTGAGCGGCCAATTTCGATGTGAGAATCAACTGGTCGGTTATTCCGTCTAAAGCGGAAACGACAACAACAATGGGTTCTTTAACCCCTTCAATAATTTGCTTAACATTTAAAATGCTTTTCACGGAACCTACGGATGTTCCGCCAAATTTCATTACTTTCATTATTCTAAAAATTTAGGAGTTACAAAAGTAGCAAAGAATATTGATATTCTTGTAAAAGCTTTCTTTTTAAGTTTGAATTTGTTTAATCTTCTTTATTTTGTTATTGCTGGATGCAGAGTGCATAACTCTTAATACCTCAATTTTCTCACTGATTCGATATATAACCAAATGAGAACCAACAATGATATTCCTGTAGATTTTAGACTTTGTTTCTATCCGGCTACATTGGGGATGTAAAAGGTAATGTATTTTTAAGGAATTAATTTCCTCAATAATATTCAAAACATACCGTTCTGCATAAAAAATGCCAAAAGTCTCTTTGCCATAGTTGAAAATTTCTTGAAGGTCTGGTATAACAAAGTCAGAATAGACTACTTTCTTTTCTGTAACTCCATCCATGCCATCATTTTTTGTTTTAGTTGTTCAATAGGGTAAAAATTACCATTTTCAGCTTTTCTGATTTCTTTTAAAAGCTCCTTTTCAGTAAAGTCATAAGGAGTAACAATGCCTTTTGATTTATTGTACACTTTTGTTTCCATAGCGTTTTTGTTATAAAATTTCTTTGTATTTAGAAACAGCAAATTTAAGACATTTTTTTGATATCAGAAAGAATTATTTTTACATTTGTGCGTATTTCAAAATTTTTGTTTAACGAGGGAATTTCTTGTCAATGATAAATAAATTTACAATAATAACACAGCAAGAAAATATGAAAAGAATCATTTTTATTTCAATTTTTACAGTGTTGGCAATAAATTCTTTTGCTCAGACACAAAAAAGGTTGATGGAATTTATTTTGCCAATATCAGAACAGAGTATTAGTAATTCGTCTTACAGTTATGTTCAATTGATTGATAAGCGAAATGCTTTAAATAAAAAATATCTTGGTACAATAAATGATTACACTGTTGTTGTAAAACCCGGATTATCGGTGCAAATAAGCAAATATGTCAACGATATTATTGCAGGTGTGGATAGAAAAGATACAATGGTTGTTGTTTTGAGAAAACTTGCTCTTATAAGACGTTTTGAGAAAACTTCTCGT
Source organism: Dysgonamonadaceae bacterium (assembly GCA_031253625.1). Taxonomy (GTDB): domain Bacteria; phylum Bacteroidota; class Bacteroidia; order Bacteroidales; family Azobacteroidaceae; genus JAIRVZ01. The sequence continues at coordinate 36,541 of JAIRVZ010000084.1, read as the reverse complement.
TGGAATGAGGAAACATATTTTAATGTTGTATTTCAAGCAGATATATATGAGAAGAGTGGGAATTTATATTTGCCCGTTGAAAGTTACGATCAAGTTGAAAGAATAAAATCTAGAAGAGAAAGTAAAATTTTGGATTTTAGCAGCCAAATATTTGCAAATGCGATTGTTAATAATTTGACAAAAAAAGGCAATACAGACCGTTTGCTTAACTATACAGAAATAATTTCACCAGATAGTATCGCCAAAAGAGATATCTATATTTACAATAATCCTGAATACAAAAATGGCTTATATTTTTCTTACGATTCATTTAAAAACCAAATTCCGGATGATACTTTGGCGAATGTGAGCATAAGGAGAAATATAATTAAATTCAAAGGAAACAAAAAACCTACAGGAATTTATGCGCTTGTTATAAACAAACGACCATTTATTGCAACAGATGTTGGTTTCTACCCTTTACAGTTTGCAGATGATAATTTTACTTTTGAAGGAAAATTTACAACTAAATATCCTGATATTTTAATTGTTCCGGGACTGATGTTTTCTTTCATTATGACATCATACGGTAAAGAATATTTGGTCAGATTAAATCATACTGATGGTAAATTTATCTTATTAAGAAGATTAGATGCCTTTTTCAACAAAGATGATGAATTATTGTGGTAGCAAAAGATTATAACATAACTCCTTATTTCCTCAAAACACTTGCATACAGTCAAATCTTTGTCTACTTTTGCACCGCTTTTCAAGAAAAAATTCACTTATAATGGTTACTTATGGATTGGTTGAATGATTTACTATGGGGCGAGGGGGTCGCGCATACTGTTCTGCTGTTTGCTTTCGTAATTGCAATAGGAATTGCACTGGGCAAAATCAAAATTTTCGGCATATCGCTGGGTATAACGTTTGTATTATTTGTCGGTATTTTAGCCGGTCACTTCGGTTTTGAGGCAAACAACGAAGTACTTCATTTTATGAAAGAATTCGGATTGATTCTTTTTGTTTATTCCATTGGTTTGCAAGTAGGTCCCGGTTTCTTTTCTTCCTTTAAAAAAGGAGGAATTCAATTGAATATGTTAGCCGCAGGAACCGTTTTTCTTGCTGTTATAGTTACAATTACTTTACATTTTATTACCGGCATCCCGATACAAACAATGGTGGGGATTATGTCGGGAGCAATAACAAACACTCCGGGTCTTGGAGCCGCACAACAGGCATTTTACGATATAAAAGGAGTGGCCGATGAAACAATTTCAATGGGATATGCCGTTGCTTATCCTTTAGGTGTTGTGGGAATTATCTTTTCCATTATAGCCATGAAATATATATTCAAAGTGAAACTTGAACAGGAAAATGAAAATTTACAAAAGCAGTCGAAACAAACGTCAAATATAGAATTAACATCTTTAGAGGTAAAAAATCCGGCAGTTTTTGGAAAAGATATAAAAACAATTTCGAAACTTGTAGGTCAAAAGTTTATTGTATCTCGCGTGTTGCATAACCAAACCGATAAGATTGAAATTGCATCTTCTCTGACCGTAATCAATGAAGGAGATAAATTGTTTGTTGCAACAACTCCGGAAGAACGGGAGAAAGTCACTGCATTTATCGGTGAAAAAGTAGATATGAATCAAGACGACTGGAGCCTTTTAGACAAACAATTGGTTTCTCGTCGGATTTTAATTACCAAACACGAAGTAAATGGTAAATCGTTGAAACAACTTAATATACGGGCTGCTTTCGGTGTTAATATCACCCGCATCAATCGTGCAGGAGTAGATTTGATGGCACAGGCAAATCTCCATTTACAGATGGGCGACCGCGTGACTGTTGTCGGAGATGAAAAGGCGATTAAAAACGTAGAAAAAGCGCTTGGAAATGAAATGAAACGCTTGAATGAGCCTAATCTTATTCCTATTTTTATCGGTATATTCTTGGGTGTAATATTGGGCAGTATTCCGTTTGCATTTCCCGGCATCCCACAACCGGTTAAATTAGGATTGGCCGGTGGCCCATTGATTATTGCTATTTTAATGAGTATCTTTGGTCCCAAATATAAGTTGGTTACTTATACCACAATGAGTGCTAACCTGATGTTAAGAGAAATTGGAATTTGCTTTTTCTTGGCTTGCGTAGGACTTGGTGCCGGAAAAAATTTCGTTCACACCTTGATGTACGAAGGTGGATTAACCTGGGTTGGTTTAGGAATCATAATCACCGTAGTGCCGTTATTTATTACAGGCATATTGGGAAGAAGTGTTTTCAAACTGAATTACTTTACACTGATGGGATTGATGGCGGGCAGCACAACCGATCCTCCGGCCTTGGCTTATTCTAATGCAACTGCCGGAAACGATATTCCTGCTGTAAGTTACGCTACCGTTTATCCGTTGACAATGTTTTTGAGAGTGCTTTGCGCTCAATTGATGATATTGATATTTTTGTAAGATTTATTTATAAACTATAAAAACAATTAGAATCAAAAAGTTATGAAGAAAGTAGTATTAACAGTTGTTTTAGCCTTGTTATGTAATTTCTTGGCAAGTGCTCAGTTTGGGAAAATTAAATTGGATAAAGCTGTAGATGCAGCTGCCAAAGGCGTTAAATCATTTACACTATCGGATGCAGAAATCAAAGGATATGCCGATGAGTATATGCAATGGTCGGATGCACACAATCCGGTATGTAAAACGACTGACAAAGATAAAGGGATGAAAGAAGTAGCCGACCGTTTGGCAAAAATCGTATCGGTTGTTCCTGCAAATTTGACAAAAGAGTTGAATTTAAATATATTATCGTACTATGTTATAGATGTAAACGCATTTGCTTGCGCTAATGGAGACATCCGTGTTTTTGCTGCTTTAATGGATTTAATGACGGACGATCAAATATTGGCTGTTATCGGTCACGAAATCGGACACATAGTCAATAAAGATTCGAAAGATGCTTTTGCTACCGCATTAAGAGTTTCCGCGTTGAAAGATGCTGCCGGAGCTGTAGGTGGAAATACAGTACAAAAATTAAATGACGCTCAATTGAGTGATTTGGCCGAATCGCTTGCCAATGCACAATATTCGCAAAAACAAGAAAATGCAGCTGATGCCTACGGATATGAATTCTTGAAAAAATGCGGAAAAGATCCCAACAACATGGCATCATCGTTAGGAGTTTTACTTAAATTACAAGAAGAAGCCGGTACTCCCGAAAATAGTAAATTTAATAAATTATTCTCAAGCCATCCCGATTTGAAAAAGAGAATCGAGACATTGAATAAAATGAATTAAATTATTGAATAAATAGTCGAATGCGTCCCTCATTAAAATTTGGGACGCATTTTTCATTTAATGTATTGTAAACATTTACTATCTTCGCAATAAAATATCATGTCTAAGACAAAGATCATTATATTATGAATAAAATAGTTGAATGTGTCCCGAATTTCAGCGAGGGACGTGATTTAGAAAAAATAGAATGTATTGTAAACGTTTTTCGCGCCAAGGAAAACATTAAGCTATTGGATTACAGTAGCGATAAAGACCATAACCGCATGGTCATTACCGCAATCGGTGAACCGGAAGCAATGAAAAACTGTATCATTGAAGCTGTTGGAGTAGCCATCAAAACAATTGATTTGACGAAGCAAAAAGGACAACATCCTCGCTTGGGTGCAGCAGACGTAATCCCATTTATTCCGATAAAAGGCATGACCATAGAAGAGGCCGACGCTTTGGCAAAAGAGGTAGGGAAAGCAGTGTCGGAAAAATACCGGTTGCCGGTTTATTTTTACGAAAAATCCGCCTCAGCAGAACATCGTCGAAACTTGGCTGTCATTCGTAAAGGTGAATTTGAAGGCCTGGTCGAAAAAATGAAACTACCGGAATGGAAACCCGATTTAGGTCCGGAAGAACGACATCCGACTGCAGGTACTACCGTAATAGGAGCTCGCATGCCTTTGATAGCATTCAACGTAAATCTACATACAAGCAATTTCGAAATCGCTGATAAAATCGCGAAAAAAGTGCGCCACATCGGAGGTGGATTGCGTTATTGTAAAGCGATGGGCATAGATTTGAAAGAGCAAGGATTGATGCAAGTATCTATGAACCTGACGGATTACACTAAGACTTCTATTTACCAAGCGGTAGAAATGATTCGTTTTGAGGCGCAACGCTACGGTGTTTCTGTAGCCGGATGCGAATTAATCGGCTTGCTCCCCTTGCAAGCGGTCGCTGATACAACTTCGTATTATTTGGGTTTGGAAGGATTCTCTACAAAACAAATCTTGGAAACGCATCTGATGGAGTAATGAGGCTCCTCAAAAGTTTTTTTGAACGCAGATGACGCGGATAACGCGGATTCCCGCAGATAATACAATGAATATATAATTAAAATCTGCGAAAATCCGCGTTATACGCGTCAGCTGCGTTCGTTAATTTCTTCAAAGTCGAAATCGAAATCAAAATCATCATCCAAAAACATCGGAGTATCTTGAAATTCATCTATATTGCGTCTGTCTTTTTTTGTCGGGCGACCTGTGCCTTTGGCTCTATTTACAAATCCGCTTATTTTGTTCAGTTCAAGGATTTCATATTGTTCCGGAGGAGTGATATTTTCCAAATATTCAGGAACTAATTTAGCTCCCATCCGGTTTTGAGTCAGTCTCAACACTTTAAATGAATAAACGACCGGAGGTTTACGGACTTGTATAACATCTCCGACCTTAATCATCCGGGAAGGCTTGACAGCTACATCATTTATCATCACCCTGTTTTTCTTGCAAGCCTCAACCGCAATCGTTCGGGTTTTGAAAATCCGTGTTGCCCACATCCACTTATCTATACGAACCTCATTCATTTATTATTATACTGATTCATTGCGTTTTGAATACCGGCTAAACAAAAACTTTTGACAATCTCTCCTGCCAGTTCGATTTTTTCCGGTAATACGTTTTGATCTTCTTCAGAGAAAGCACCTAGCACATAATCGATTTGCATTCCTTTCGGATAATCATTTCCGATACCGAATCGAAGGCGATTATATTGTTGTGTTCCCAATATTTCTTGAATATGTTTGAGACCATTATGGCCAGCGTCACTGCCTTGTGGTTTTAATCGCAACGTCCCGAACGGCAACGCCACATCATCCACAACCACCAATAAATTTTCTACAGGAATATTTTCTTTTTGCAGCCAATATCTGATTGCATTTCCGCTTAAATTCATATAAGTGGATGGCTTTAGTAAAAACAATTGACGATTTTTCACTTTCATCTCCACTACCGCACCATATCGCTGATCGGTAAAAACAAGATTGGACGCTTTAGCCAAAGCGTCCAATACCATAAATCCTATGTTGTGGCGGGTATTTTGGTATTCATAACCAATATTCCCCAAGCCGGCAATTAAATATTTCATTAACTTCCTTTAGCTGCCGCACCTCTTGCTGCCCGAGTCAATTTAACAGCGCAAACAACATTATTTTTAGCATTCATTAATTCCAAATTGTCAAACGACAAGTTACCAACTTGTATTGATTTGCCCAATCCTAAACTTTCGACATTGATAGTCAATTTTTCAGGAATATGTTTGTGCATACCTTTTACTTTCACCTTTCTCAATTCCAGCGATAATTTACCCCCGGCTTTAACACCTTCGGCCAAACCTTCCAATACAACAGGAACTTCCATCACAATGGGTTTTCCTTCTGTAACTTGGTAAAAATCAACATGTAACAAATTATCTGTTACCGGGTGAAATTGCATATCTTTTAAGATAGCATTGCATGTTTTTTTACCGATAGTCAGATTAACTAAAAAGATTTCCGGAGTATAAACAAGTTTCCGGATTCCGTCTTTAGTTACATTGAAATGAACAACTTCACCTGCTCCATAAAGAACACATGGCACTTCGCCTTCTTTGCGACTCAACTTAGATGCTTTTTTTCCTAAGTCGTTTCTTAATTCTCCTTTTAATTCGAATGATTTCATTTTTAATTTTTTTGTGTTACTCAAAATTAAGACATAATGCTCCTCAATTTCCCATCACACGGAATTTTAAAGCGGGGCAAAGGTAATATTTTTATTGTAAATTACCACTACTACTGTGTTAATATTTAAAATAATCGCTAAATCTTCTTATCTTATCTTTTCTTTAAGCGGATCAGGATTGCTCTTTGATGGGGCTGACATTTGAAATCCCTGTTCAACCATCACTTCTACGGTTTCCACTATTGGAGCATCGTATATTTCTCTTGTTTCTTTCATTGCTTTATTTTTGTTTAATGTTCGTTAGTTTTCTCGCTGCGTTCGAAATGACGAGCTCTTTGGTCATGCTTTGTTGCACCGTCATTTCGAACGCAGTGATAAACCCGTTGATTACTTATCTATTGTTACTTTCTTTATTGTTACATCTTTTCCGGTCAATACTTTTACAACATACATACCACTGTTTGATAAGTTGCAGGTATATGTCGATGTGTCGATATTGCGTGCTTGGTGTAACATTCTTCCTTGCATATCAAATACTTGAACTTCGTCGATGTTGCTGTTGGAAACCACTTGTAATTGTTTTCCTGAAGTGAATACAGAAACTGCGCCTTGTGTCGGGAATAAGTCACTGTTAGGTGCATTCTCCACTGACAGGAAAAGTCTTCCGTCCATGAACAAGCCTGATGTTGTTTTATCGAAACTGTATTCAGGTGTTTCTTTCAGGTCAATAGGGCTATTAGGATGTAGAGCATCAATCAAGTACAGTTTGTAGAAGTTGTCGACTCCTTCAAATCGCAAGTTGATTGTTCCTGTGGTAGAAGTACGAACTCCCAACGGAATCATTTCTTTGGTGTCACCAAATACATTGATGTCAAGAGCAATACCATCTTGTGAACGGGTGTAGACTGCAACCGGCTTGGTGACTTCATCAACAAACAGTTTGTAGCTGTCTTTATTCAAATCGTAGCTGTTATCGGCCATTGCATCAAACATAATATGCGTACTGTTGCTTTTATCTTCTTTCTCGACTACAATTTTCAACAAGCTCGATTCTGTATTGCTTGCGCTTTTCAATTTATCGCCCGGCTTTTCTGCCATGGCCTTAAAATTGGTTTTCAATTCTGTTGTTCCAATGTTGGCAGTTGAGGTAATCAATACAGATTGCATAGGAGCTATCAGTTTATTGGTGGCTGTTAAAGAAGAATAAGTAGTATAAGCAGCATCATCTTTGCTTTCTAATACTTTGTATTCATCTTTGATTTTGCCCGGATTTTGTGCAGCAAAGTTGCTGAAATCCCAGTGTGACATAAACGGATTACCTACAATCACTTGCTTACCTGCAGCAGATGCTCCGGTTGTGGTGAGCGTGACATTACCTGAGGTTTTCCAAGTGCTTTCGGCTTCGTAAACAAAGCGGTAGTTGTTATCATTATTCAAACCGGTGCCTCTATATATAGAATGAGTGCTTTTAATGTCTTCATTCTCACAAGAAGCATTAATTGGAGGTTTTTGATCTCCGTTTACACTTGTAAGCCAGTAAACATTATAACTCTTATCATTTTTAGGGAACCAAATAGAGTGACGACCTGTTGCTGCAACCCAGTCTGTTTCGTTGGCAACCGGAATTTTAACAAAATCTTCATTAAAAGCTGTACCGTCATCAAGCAAGTGTACGGCATAACCGAAACCGACAGGTATTTCTACTTCAGGATTATTGAATGCGCCTGTCCAACCACCTGTAGCATTTTGAATTGTTTCCTCTGCTACATCAGGTTGCGGATTTGCCGTTTCAAAAAGTTGTTGATAAATGCGCAATTTATCTGCGTGAGGACATGGATCGTTTTTGTAATAGTCACCCGTATACATATAACGTAACGGTGCGGAAATCATATTCCAACGGTTGGCTGCAAGAGTTAATTCGACAAAGGCTCTATTGTAATCCAAAGAATCTGTACGGACGACTTCACCGCCATGTTCAAACCAAATATGATTACAAGCTGCTGTTTCATAAAACTCTTGTGTATAGTCGGTACCGAAAGTGCCGTTAAAAGGAGTCAAATCAGGATAATTACCTTTTCCGGCAGGTATTAGCACGTCTATGCATTTGTCAGGAGCAAAGGTAGAAACAGCACTTGTTCCGGGATGATACCAGTTAGCAGGATCATTCCAGTCTCTATTTCCGACAGCACCTGTCCATACTAATGAGTCACCTTCTCCGGTGGTTATTGTTAAATGATCGGAAGATTCACATTTGTTTCCATAATCAACAGTAAGGAAATATGTTTCCGGACCGTCAATAATCAAGTTAGCCTCTGTGCTGACTACAGGGTTCGTAGCTTTCCCAATCCTCCATTTAAAAGTAGTTTCCGGTGTCGGTGCGAAGTTGGCTGAGGTAAGCGTGTAGGGGAATTTATCGCACGGTAAGAATCTGTCTCCATTGAATGGTCTGGGTTCTTCCTGTACATAATTAGCCATCGGCAACCAGCCTTCATTGTAGTTACCGGTACCCTTACCGTAACCCCATGAAGCAGGGGCAGAGCCACCCTTATTTTCGTCGGCACAATATCTTTCCTTGTGAAGGCGGGCATTATCCGAATTAGTGAGTGCTTTGATACCATGTATACGAGCATAGTTAATTACAAGGACATTATCGTTATCATTAGCTGCTTTGCGCTTGATGTCAAAGATTGCAGGCTCTGTTTCCTCTGTTGAGCGCAAAATAACACCATTGTTACATGGCGTTCCGCTACCATAGAAAGCTTCCTTGACAGTAGTAGTACTGCCTGATGTAAATTGATACTCGTAGTTACTATTATTAGCTAACTGCAGCGTATCGGTTTCGATACCGTTGAAGATGCTAGATTGAAGTGCTGTTATCTTATTGTAAATACCACCATTAACAGGTTTAATATTGTAACTGGAACCGGTAGTCAGGGTCAGGTTGTGATAACGGGCACCTGTTTCGGCAGTGAAAGACTGACCACTACTGGTGCTACCAATATAGATTTCAGAACCTTCTGCCTGTAAATTGCCGGTATAACTCCATCCATTTGCAGTGATCTTTGCACCTTCTATGCGTAAATTCCGATTGTTACGGTTATCAGGTGAGCCTTCTCTAAAGACACCGACACTAGGATAAAATTGTACTCTTTGACCGTTAAAATTCAAAGTCCCTTTTTCAAAAACAATGTCATTGCTAGTGTTTAATGCGTCCTCTAATTTCCAACCTCCCGTACCATTAAAATTATAAATTGCTCCAGCTGTAACTCCATTAGTACGGATAGTTTCAGTCAAGCGATTCGATGCAAAATAGAAACCATAAGGATTAGAATAGGAGGAATTAACCGTCATTCCCGATTGTAACACAAGAGAACCTCCGATATACATTCGATAAACATCTAAGTCAAATCTTGGCTTCTGTGTTGAACCGCCTTCCCAAGTCATATTGTTGCAATAAGCAGAAATGTTCAGGGTTAAGGTGTCGGGATAAACAAACGAATTATTGTCGAAAACAACATTGTCGATTGCTCGCGGTATGCAAGTGTTTCCATCATGAGATCCTCTGATTAATGACCAGTGATTCGGATCACCCCAATCTCCGGTTCCTCCTACCCAATAATAAGTTTTGGCAGGATTAACATTAGTGTTTTTCCAACCGGTGCTTGTGCCTGTTAAAGTACAGTCGGTTATATCATAAGGCCCATCAGGAGTAATGCTGACATTCTCTATTATTGTATTTTGAACCTTTACACGTTCGCTTTTCGACAATGCGGTGCCCATAGTAATAGTTATCGGCCGCGCCGGATCTACAGACTTTAGGTGTGTTTGTCCGCCACATTCTAATGAAGAAGCTAAGTATTTATTGATTGTTATATCTACGTTAATGGAATACGTTCCATTCCCTGCGAGAATCAAAGAATCGGGGTGCATACCATCATAAATGTGAGATTCCATTCCGGACAGAATGATCTTATTAAAGGAAGTAATACCACTGCCGTCTCCAGCTGCTCCAGCAGCAAGAGAACTAGTCCAACCTTGTCGAAATTGGATCATTTCGACATTATTATATTCGTCACCATTTTTTGTACGGAACATGAATCTATTTATAATAAGCGATGAACTCGATTGAGCTGCTGTCAATTTCTGCCCTCCGAAACTACTCCAATACAAACCACTCTCAATAAACGAACCGGCAATATTCAGTGTACGCAAGGAAGATTGACCGGAAAAGCCGGAGATAGAGTTGTCGTGAAGAATATCGAAATGACCATTGCCATTTAGTACCACCTGTCTTCCGCTAAGATCTAAATGACCTGCGTATAAGTTAATAGAAGCAGGGCCGGTATTAGCATTACCATTGGCAGCATTAAGAACACCTACATCATCCATCAATTTCCAACCTCCGGCTCCGGATATACTGTGAAAATTCAAAATCGCAGTAATATTGACACCTTTGGACCAAATTTCATTGTTAGAGATGTTACTGACAAAATTAATATTACTATTACCATCACCAAAACTAACCATACCTTCTTGAAGTGTCAAAGAGCCTCCGATTACTAATCTACAAGAATGTAGAATATCACCTTCTATTGTGCTACTCCCTCCAGAAGAATAAAGTCTGGGAGTACCCGATACTCCGTTGATTGTCATATTTTTACACCATGCCGTTCCATATATACATATACCGGTAGCAAACGTATTGCCAATGGTTCCTGAACCTGCATTGAAAAATACATCATCTGCCAATGTGGGTATGCAACCAACAGAAGTGCCACCGGAAGATGTTGACCAATGGGCGGGGTCGTTCCACGATCCGGCACCACCGATCCAATACATATTGCGTCCGGCCGCAGGTGCTCCGGTAAATGTCCATCCGCTATTGTTGCCCCAGTTGTGGGAATTGACCGCAGTACGCGATGTACCGCCTGTAATATCCAAGTCGTTAATCACGGCTCGCTCTACATTAACTGTAGCACTGCCACCCAAGGTAATGGAGCGTTGGCTAACATCAGATGTTGCATTTAAACCACGCAACCACACTTGTCCACCACATGATACGGGAGGCATAGCCTCAAACTTACTACTGACAGTTATCGTCTGAAAATTATATTCATCGCTCGCCTTGATTATCAGATTTTTCGTTTTCAATTCACCGGCAGCAGTTGTTCCTATTTGACCTCTTCCTGCTGAAAAAAGAATTTCATCAAATTGGCCCTTATCAATAGAATGGGGAAAACTATTTCCATAAAATTCTACATTGTGATAAATATCCGTACTCCTTCCGGAAAAAACACCTCCGTGCATACGGATCAATGAACCGCCGGTTTCGGCAGAAGTTAGTGCAGCACCTCCGGTATAAGTCCAATCACCCGTACAAGTTATAGTTACATTTGGAAATACCATTTTTCCACCCGTAACCACGACATTCATAGTAGTTAAATTGTGACCATTTAAATTCAATGTACCATTTTGCACTTGTAACCCGGAACAGGTAAGTCCATTGATTAATCGCCAGCTACCGACACCGGAAAACAACATGGCACTGTAATTTAAATATCTACTATACTGAAAATTACCACCAATATGTGTTCCATTAGTTTGGATAGTCTCGTTGGAACGATCACTGGTAAATTTTAAAATTGGGCTACTGCCATTTGCTCCATAGAATGATACTCCCGTTCTTTCTAACAACAATGAACCGTTTATGTTAATATAGTTGGAAGAATTACTTCCCATATCAAATCTAGGTGCATTAGGGCAGTCGGCTGTTACGATCAAGCTGTCGCAATTGACAGCACCACTGATACTAATTGTTCTTAGGGCACTACTCGCCCCCAATCCCGAATTGACATCGAATACTACCGTATTGATAGACGATGGCGCTTGACTAATACCTTCAACTGTTTCACCTCCACTGACAGATGACCAGTTTCCAATGGTCGACCAATTATAGTCTCCTGCCTTTCCTGTCCAATAGTAGCGTGTTTGAGCAAAAAGCGAAGAACTTACCATTAATAAAAACAAGGATAAAAATGCATACTTAACGCATTTATACCCAGTAATTCGTAATACTGTTTTCATAAATTTCATTTAATTGTTATAAATAGTGTGCTTATTAAAATTCGTATTCGTGTGAATTTAATAAAATTCGTGTGTGTACTTTTATAGTAAAAAGACCAGCAAATGTAATATGTAATTCCGATATTTACAAATACCCTATACTATTTAACTGAAATTAACAATTTATTCTCGCCTGATTCTGCTTAAAAATCAATTTTTATGCTAATGTCTTCATCTAAAAGGATTTCTTCGGGAGCGATTTCTACTTTTGAGGGAACAAAATTCACCGTATTGTTTTCTTTGATATAGTCTAATGCTTCACTTAAGCCTCCGGTGAATTTGTCGAAATCTTCTTTATAGAGGAAAATTTTATGTTTTTCAAATTGTGCAGGAGCATTAATATCTTCCGATTCTATTTTTTTACTTTCTGTAATTGTCAGGAACAATTCATCTTTTCTGTTTTTTTTCACATCAAAGTAGTAAATCCTCTTACCGGCTTTAATTGCTTGTGAGAAAACAATATCGGTTTCTCTAAAATCAATTTTTTTCTTATATCCCTCCATGACCCTAATTAGACAGTTAAATGTTTTTTTGTATGTAAATACAACATTTGGCAAATGTACATTTTATTTTTAAAAAATCTATTACCTTTGCAGTCTCAAAACATCAAGTTCTTTAACAAATCATGATTAATCGTATTATAATTCGCATAAAAGTACTTCAAATCATATATGCGTATTACCAAAAAGACAGTAAAGATATAGCACTTGCGGAGAATGAACTTCTTCACAGTTTGCAAAAATCATACGACTTATACCATTATCTATTGGCGCTTATCATCACGCTTACGGATGTAGAACAAAAGCGGTTGGATAAAAATAAGCACAAGTATTTAGCCACAGAGGAAGAAAAAAATCCCGACACTCGTTTCATTAACAATCGTTTGGCAGAACAATTAAGCAAAAATAAACAACTTCTTGCTTTTTCGAATGAAAAAGGTTCTGTTTGGACAGACGAAGATGTTTTCTTGAAGAAAATTTTAGACCAGATTATTTCGTCCGATATTTATGCCGAATATTTGAAATCTCCGGATAATTATGAATCCGATAAAGAGTTTTGGAGGAAAATATTCAAGCAATATATTCTTGCAAGTGAGGAATTAAGCGAATTGCTGGAAGATAAAAGTATTTATTGGAACGACGATTTGGATGTTATCGGTACATTTGCCTTGAAAACAATCAAACGATTTGAAGAATCGACAGCACCCGACGAACCGCTACTTCCCATGTTTAAAGATGAAGAAGACAGGCGTTTTGCTATCAGTCTTTTACGACAATCTATATTAGAAGGGCAATCGCACAATGCAAGGATTGAGAAACATATCAAAAATTGGGAATTAGACAGAATTGCCTCTATCGACCTGTATATCATGCAAGTAGCAATCACAGAGTTGCTTAAATTTCCTTCAATTCCGATTAATGTTACACTGAACGAATATATTGATATTGCTAAATATTACAGCACTTCTAAAAGCGGAACATTCATCAACGGAACACTGGATGCTATTGTTCAAGAACTAAAAAGTGAAAAAATATTGTTCAAGAACTGATTTCTTATTACATTTGCAAAAACATTTTAACTAATATATAAAAGATGGAACTATTAAGTATTTTATTACAGGCACAGGCAACCGGTGGCCAGTCAGAGGCAAGCAAATGGTCTTTCCCATTAATGATGGTTGCTATTTTCGCAATTATGTATTTCATTATGATTCGCCCTCAACAAAAGAAACAAAAAGAAATTAAAAAAATGAGAGAATCAATGAAAGCCGGAGATAAGGTAATTACTTCGGGTGGTATATATGGCAAAATTAAAGATGTGAACGATACTTCTTTCACAATTGAAATTGCAGAAAATGTGAGGATTAAGGTTGACAAAGCTTCTGTTTTCGCTGCTGCCGATGATCTCCCAAAAGCACAATAGCAAGAATTTGCGAGCAAAAGTCAAAGTTTTCTTTCAGGGGTATCTTTGGAAAAAAACTTTGACTTTTTTGTTTTTTCTCGTACTTGCTTTCGGATTTTGGTTGTTACAAAGTTTACAACAACCGTTCGAAAGAGGGATTGTTATTCCTATTCATTACATCAATATTCCTAAAGAAGTCGTTTTAAATAACGATGTCCCGACTGAAATAAAAGTAATAATAAAAGATAAAGGTACTGCTCTTTTGAAATATACTGTCGGAAAAAAAAAGCACGAACCGCTTGAAATAGATCTTGAAAAAATCGATTTAAAAAAATCTGTGTATACTATTTCTTCCAAAGATTTGGTAACAAAAATCTCCAATCATTTGTCACCGAATACCGTTTTTGTTTCAAGTATACCTGATTTTTTGAATATCGAATATCAATCTTTACAAAAAAAGAAATTGCCGGTAGCATTGTCCGGAAAATTAATACCATCTTCAGGCTATCTTCTGATAGACACTGCCCTTTTTACGCCTGCCACGGTTTATGCTTACGGCGCTAAAACTGTTTTAGATTCATTATCAGCCATTTATACGGAAAATATATTTATTGAAGACATCAATTCTCCAATAACAAAAAGAGTTAAATTGAAGGTTCCGAAAGGAATTAATTTAGACATAACCGAGGTGGAATTAAATGTTTCGGCAGAAGAATTTACAGAAAAAGTCTTACAGGTTCCTGTTATTTGCAGAAACTTGCCTCCGAATTACAAAATACATATTTTTCCGCCATCCGTTGAAATTATTTGTCTCGTTGCCCTTGCCGATTACGGAAAGATTGACGCAATCAATTTCGAAGTCACCATTGATTATTTGGAATTGCTGAACTCTCAGAATTATACGGCGAATGTAACTCTAACAAAAAAACCGGATTGGATTAAGAGTTACAGGATAAATCCCGAGAAAGTAGAATTTTTAATCGAACAAAAAAGTTCTCAATGATAAAATTAGGAATAACCGGTGGAATCGGAGCCGGCAAATCGGTTGTTGCCTCGTTTCTTAAAGCAACGGGAATTCCTGTTTATGTAGCCGACGATGAGTCGAAAAAAATCACATCAACATCTCCCCGCATAAAAGAACAATTAATCAAGCAATTTGGAGAAGATTTATATGCCGGAGGAGTTCTAAACAAAGTGCTATTGGCCTCTCTGATTTTTGAGAACAAAGAAAACCTAAAAATCGTCAATTCGATTATACATCCCGAAGTCGTGTCCGATTTTGAGACATGGTCTACCAAACACTCCAATAAAAATATAGTTGCCATTGAAACAGCTATTTTATTCGAATCGAAACTTGATAAAATAGTAGATATAATCATTACAGTTACTGCCCCTCAAGAAGAACGCATCCAAAGAGTTTTAAAGAGGAACAATACCACCCGGGAGGAAATTTTAAGCCGAATGTCGAATCAACTGCCGGATGAAGAAAAATGTCGGATGTCGGATTTCGTTATTTATAATGATAATGACAGGGCAATTATTCCGCAAATAGAGAGTCTGTTGTTAATTTAAGGTAATGATGCCAAAATTATTCCTTTTCTATTGTGCCGCTGATTTTTTCGACATTTAAACTACGGGCAGCAGCATCGAATATCTCTTTGTAGGTACCATCTTGATGGTAAACATCTTCGTGTGTGCCGTATTCTACTACCCGGCCGTTTTTCATTACATAAATCATTTCCGAATCGATAAATTGCGAAATGCTGTGTGAAATCATAATCACCGTGCGGTCTTTTTTGATGGCATCGAGGCTGTTTTTAATTTGTTCGGTTGCGATGGCATCGAGGCTTGCCGTCGGTTCATCGAGGAAGATGATAGGTGGTTTTTTCAAAAACATCCGTGCGATGGCAATTCGCTGTTGCTGACCACCCGAAAGCAATAACGCAGAAGATTCGTAAACGTTGGGCAATTGGATAATTTGTTCGTGGATATAAGCTTGTTTAGCTGCGTCTATCATTTCTTCGTAAGAGGCGTTGGGATTTCCGTAGAGAATATTTTCGGCTATCGTGCCGCTGAAAATATGATTTTTCTGCAAAACCAAGCCAATATTTTCACGCAAAAACTGCGTGTTGTATTCGCGCAAAGGTACACCGTCGAGCAGAATTTCTCCTTTGTCGGGTTCGTAGAATTTGTCGAGCAAATTGATGACCGTACTTTTTCCCGCACCTGAAAGTCCAACCAATGCCGTGATTTTATTGGGGAGAATAGTCATATCTACATCAAACAAAGCTTGCGTACCGTTTGGATAAGTGAAATCAACGTTACGCATCTCAAATTTTCCGTAGATTTTTTCGGGACGATATTCACCCGATTGTTCTTTTTGATGCTCGGAATCCATAATATCGAAGAAACCTTCAGCGTAAATCAGAGCATCGTTGACGTCGTCATAAATGCGGTGCAATTGGCGGATGGGAGCGGTAACATTGTTAAACAACATGATGTGCAGCATGATTGCTCCGATTTGCATTTGCCCTATAAGCACGAGATAAGCTGTTAATATAATGATAATTACCACGCCAAATTGTTCGGTAAAAGTTTTCAATCCGTCGAACTTGAAATTAGTTGAGCGAGTGCGCATTTGCGTATCTGTGAGAGCCGTTTGCAAATCTAATTGCTTTTTCGCCTCAATATTTTCGCGATTAAACGATTTTATCACGGTTATCGATTCCAAAATATTGATGATTCCGCCCGATTTGTTTTCGCGGTAAGTGCGGATGTTGCGACGCCAGCCTTGGAGTTTCTGCGCCTGTTTTTTACTGATAAAAAAGTAAATCGGCACGATACACAATCCCACAAGTCCAACATAGAGATT
Source organism: Dysgonamonadaceae bacterium (assembly GCA_031253625.1). Lineage (GTDB taxonomy): Bacteria > Bacteroidota > Bacteroidia > Bacteroidales > Azobacteroidaceae > JAIRVZ01. Next base: position 19,655 of record JAIRVZ010000084.1, on the reverse strand, counting down.
AGCATTGAACATACCAATTAAAGCCACAATGGCTGATGTGAAAAGCGGGAAGATGTCGATAAAAAAACTTTGTACTGTGCGTGTTAAACTCGAAACGCCTTGGTCGATACGGGTTTGCAATTTTCCCGAACCGCTTTCATCGGCAGTGAAAAACGCCATGCGGTAGGTCAGAACTTTCTCTATCACCTTTTGAGCAAGATCTTTCGAAATCAAAATTCTGATTTTTTCACCGAAGAATTTTTGTCCGAAAGAGATAAAAATATTGATTAATTCTTTGCTCAACAGAATAATAGAAATAATCGTCAAAATGTGCATTCCATCCTTCAATGGTTTTTGCTGCTCCACAAGTGAGGCGATGCTATTGACGGTATATTGCAGCACATAAGCATTAACCTGTGCTGTCAGTGCACCGATAAAAGTCAACACCAATGCCAACGTAACCAACCACTTATATGGCCGGACGTATGGCATAATATTTTTAAAAAGCTGAAAGAGAGTCATTATATTTTCTTCAATCCGATTCTTCCGTTTTGCAGTGTTTCGATTCGGTTATAAAACTTCTTCATTTCTTCAAATTCTGCTGCCGAAAAGCGACCTTTCTTAATTTCAAGAATTTGAGTATAGATAAGTTGTCCATTGTCTTCGGCAATATCCGATTTGAAATACCCGTATGGAGATTCTACTTCGACTGCTTTCGGCAGATTTTCGATGCTGTATCCTTCGGGTATTCGGATGGTGATAGTATCGTTTTGATATTTGCTTGCCTCCATCACTATATCGTATTTTCTGGAAGAGCCTGTTAGTAGATTTTTCAAACTTGAACGTGAAGGATTGACTGGAATAAATATCCGTGAACCAGTTTGCGTGGCAAAATCTTCGCAATCAACTATGAAATAGAGATCCAAGCGAGGCAAAACATCCAATATTTCTTCTTTCCGGAAATTACTGATAGTAGGCTTGTGTACGTGCAGCAGGCTTGACAAAATTTCGTTGGTTTCCTTGATGCTGGCATTTTTCAAAGGAAAGTACAGTTTTTCAAATTCTTTGTTTTTGAAAACAGAATGAACAGTCAGGTGTCCGGTGCCATCAGCATCTACTTGCATTTGAATATGATTAGATTCTTCATCGGCACGCAATGGTAACTCCGGCAAAGTATGAAAAAAAACTTTGTCGCTATTTACGACCAAAGCATCATGTCCTGCCAAAGAACCGATATATCCGAATGGAGCAGTCTGAGAAGTACATTCCAAATACACAGTATCGTTTTCGATAGGAACTGTCAAAATGATATGGTTAGCTTGTTCAATACTGGGGAAATCGGGAAAGAAACGTTTTCTTTTCGTGCTGATAATTGTGTAATACGAAGGAATTTCCACTACTTCCAATATCGATTTCATGTAATTAGAAAGTGCCTTACAATCACCGAATCCGGTTTTAGCAACTTCTTCTGCTTTCATGGGTTGCCATCCTCCTATCCCTAATTGGATGCCGACATAGCGGGTTGTTTTTTGTAGGTAATTGTATAGGATTTTTACTTTTTCTCTCTGGTTGTCGGCATTTTGAGTCAACTCCTTGACTTTATCAATGTTTTTTGGGGGCAAAACGTTTCGTCCTTTCAACAACTCGGCACTCCATTGCCCGAAAGTTTCCCAATTGACCATACTTCCACAAACGTTGGCGGTACAAAATGTTTCGGGCGAAAAGTAGATAACCGGAAACAGTTCTTTTGTCGGTGCCCATTCTTCGTAAGTAATCGCTTTCACTCCGAGCAAATCCCAAATATAGATTCCGGCTACCTGATTTATTTCTGTGGGTTGGATGTTTGTTCCCTGTGTTTTGTATCTTAATTTCCGACCGGCAGGAAGTTGCAAAAAACAAATAGCTTGTTCGAGCGATACGTCATAACCGGGAATCGGATCAAAATAAGGATAACTCCAAACACCGTTTTTGTACTTTACCTCGTATTCGTATTTTACCGTATAAGGATAAACCGGTGCGTGATAGTTATAGAAAGTAGTTTTGGCATCATTGGCCAAATCTGCCGAAATAGCGACGGTAATCAAGTCCTTCTTGGCAATTTTCTTAATGACCTTCCCCGCAGCATCATACACTTCACCCGAAAACTTTTTCAGTTCGAAGAAATCATCTTCTCCAACGCCAAAATTCGAGTAAGCTTTTCCTTTTTCGTTCAAAACGGTAACGACATACGTTTTTTTGTATATTCCGGTTTGTTCATCCTGTTGGATAAATGTTTCGGAAGAATATCGGACAACCGCCTGTGCATCGGTTTTTAAACTGTCGGGAATTGCACTCACCGGATAGTTTGCCTGTCCGTATCCTTTTACAAAAGCCAACAGGCAGAGAAACAGAAAAAGCTTTTTCATCTCATACTTTTTTGAAAACCAATACTTCCTGACATTTAGCGTAGACTTTGGAGAAAAAATCACGCAAATCTTCGTATTCGGTTACCGGTACGATACAGGTATCTAATTTGAGACGGTAAGCAATTTGCACGCTGTTTTCATTAGCTTGCACGGCATAACTGAAATCAATCGAATTATTATCACCATATACAAAACGTTCGGATTTGGGTACTTCATCGAGCGCATAACCTTTCGGAATAATAATATTGATATTAATCCTATCATCTGAAGGATATTTGAATTCGACAGGTAGTTTTCGTTCTTCCTGCTTGAGCGGATTGCTCGACATACCTTCGAACAACAAAGGATGAATCGTCAAGAGATCTTCGTCCTCTATCCGAATCGTGTTGGATGTGAAATCATAAGCCTCTACCAAAACAGCCTTCTTTTCTGTTATTGTATAATTAGTAATAGAAATATCGTTATCGGTTTCGACATCCTGAATGTATTCCGATTCATTTTTTGCTTTTTCATAAGTTTCTCTGAAAGAGAAAACATATTCGCCTGTTAAAATTTTCGATTTTTTACCGCTTAATACACCATCTTCATTAAATGAAACAATGAGGTTGATCCGCGAGGTGTTATTTCCTATTTTGGTCAAATTAACCCAGTTGAAAGTCTTATCGTAAATACATAAAGCTTGGTCAACTAAACACTCTACCGGAATAACATTCAAATCGCAATAAGAGCGAGTCGCATCCATGTAATACGTTTTGTCTCCAGCTTTTACTTGCACAATAAAATAATTAAATCCATCCGAACCAGGGTAACGAGGAATTCTTCCGTTGGAACGCAGACTCATGACAACAACTCCGGGCTCATATCCCGCATTTTTTACGGCATTGAAAAGTAAAGAATTGATTTCACCGCTGTTTCCGACTCCTTCTTTTAAAGCTTTTGAAGGGTTGTTGATATATAGTGTTTCACGGTCGTTCCATTTAACCTCACTGCGTACTAAATTCAATATTTCGCGCAATTTATCTTCATCGTTGCCTTCCGAAGCTTTGATGGCAGCGAGTTCTTCTTTGAATAATCCTTTATTACTCAGCTTTTTACCAAAATAGTCATAATTCATTAAACCACCAACCACTTTATCCCAAGTTTGGGCATAATCTGTATAACGTACACCGGTAATAACAATTTTCCGGAGTTCGAAAGAAATTCCTGCCATAAAATCGTTATAGTTCCACACATAATTTTCGTCTTTCAAGGCTGGCAGGTCAACTGTTTCAGATGAGATTTCTTCTCCCATACAAGTCAATACTCTTCCACCTTGCATAATAAAACTCATACTGACGGGTTTAATATTCACTTTAATGCGTTCATATCCTTTGGTTTCGCGGTTGAATTGGAAATATTCGGGAATAGAAATCTTAAACCCACTGTATTGCACCGGAATGGAACGTTGAAACTGAAAATTTTCAGGATGATAAATAAAAGGAGATTTGAGCGTGTATTTGTATTCGATAACCGAACCGGCTTTTGCAGACGGCAGCGCAAATTTCATTCGTTTGAAATTTTCGGTAACATCTTCAGTAAAAACATAATCTTTGGATAATTTTTCTTTTACGATTTTCCCATCTTCCAAGTTATAAGTCCAACCTGTTAAACTGGTTATGTTTTGTGAAGAAGAGCTAGTGCTACCTTTGTAAAAAGGGATGATTCCATCGGCGTGCTCTACACCGTCGGCAGTTAGGATTTTGATACGAACTACATACTCCGAAATCAGTTCAAAATCCTCCTGTGCGTTATTCCATCCGTAAAATACGTCCTTTTTTTCGTAAACGACAAAAGCCGAAGCTGTGCTGTCTTTATCATAGACGGTCATCTCCAACAAATCTTTCGGAACTTCGCCAAATTTAAATTTATCCTGTGCGTTAACAAATTGAATACAGCAAACACAAACAATTAAGAAAATATTTTTTTTCATACATGATATTTTTATTTTTTTGGTTGATGCATCATTAAATCTTCAATGATACGGGTGAGTTCTTCTTTCGGCATTTTCCAAACCAAAAGCTCGTGTGTTCCGTCCGGGTCATCTTCCCATGTGCTCTCGCAATTGGGAGCCACAAGCATACGTCCTTTAACGGTATCGAAATAATCTCCGCAACCACGCACTCCAACCAGAACAGCAGTTTGGTCCCAACTGCAACGTCCGTCAACATCAATAGTCATACCCATTGAAAATGCGTCTTTCACCGGACTGTTTGCTATATCGTCGGAGGTTGTCAATCTTTTACCGGTTATAATTTCTACGCCTGTTTCAAATCCGCTCAACGTAATCGGAGTAGGCCATTGTCCAAACACGAGTATAGAAGCGTCGTTATCGGTACAAACATTAAACTCCTGTCCTTGAGGAAATCTGCCTGCCATAGAGATCAAACGTTTCACTTTCTGTTTCACTAATGCTGTTCCGTCTAAATCGCTAAATTCATCAGGGGGCGATTGCAATAATGCGGCCAAGTTGGTAAGAAATCCGACGGTGATAATATGAACGCTTGAATCGGGCTGATTGCTCAGGATTTTCCGATAAACCGATACTGCATCCGGAGCATCTTCCGATCGTTTTGTCTCATGAAAATACAGGAGTGGTAGAATTTCCGGCCAATAAATCCTTTCAAATCTCGGGTCAATCATATCGACTCCATTACGCGGAGCTCCCAAGGGAATATCCGGCCGGCCGAAATAGCGGTTGATTATTTCAATGCATGGCACCGAATTCGTGTATTTATTGGACGAAATGGTGGCTAAAATTTTCGCTTCTCCTTTGTCGGCAAAGGCATGCAATATAGCCAATGCTCCCACATCATCGTAATCAGGTCCCATATCCGTGTCGAAGATAACCAAAACGGGTTCCGGTTCCGATTGTGTTTGTTGTTTACAGCTCGTAGCAAACAGGCATATCAAACCTATTGATATCCAAAATAATTGTTTCGTTTTCATGATATTATTTTATTAAAATTTGATGCAAATTTAAACAATATTCATGTTATTACAAAAGTTCCACTATATTTGTATCCGTATTCAACGATTAAAATTTTAATTCGAAACAAAATGAAAACTTATTTATTTCCTATCTATTTTTTTGCACTTATGATGATTTCTTGCCAATCAAACGCACAAACACAAACGTATACGATTGAAACCAATTTGGGTAACATTCAGGTTAAACTGTATGAGCAAACACCACAGCACAAAGCAAATTTTGAGAAATTGGTAGCAGAACAATTTTACGACAATGTGTTATTCCACCGGATTATTGCCGGATTTATGATTCAAACAGGAGATGGAAGAACTAAACCTACTCCCGTAGCAGAACCCAATTATACGGTTCCTGCCGAATTTGTTCCCGGATATTTTCACAAAAAAGGAGCATTAGCAGCCGCTCGCACCGGTGATCATGTGAATCCGGAGAAACGTTCTTCTCCAACGCAATTCTATATCGTACAAGGTCGCATTTTTTCAGATGAAGAACTGGATCAAATAGAAATGCAAAATCAAATAACTTTCACGGAATATCAACGAGACATTTATAAAACCATCGGAGGAACTCCTTTCTTAGACCAAAGTTACACGGTTTTTGGTGAAGTGATTAAAGGAATGGATGTTGTGGATGCCATCGCGGCACTCCCGACCGGAGCCCGCGATGTTCCGCAAGTAGATATTCGAATTCTACGAATTATTAAAAATTAAAAGCGACTTTCTAATTGTTATTGACATATAGGCATTAATTGCTTAGCCCAAATCTGAACGCATCCGCGCGCAGGAAGAGCACCGGAGGCACCCACATAACCATGAGGCCATTCGATAGAAACTGCAATGTCAGTCTGATAACTTGTATTTTGGTCATTTGGTGGCACATTGATTGTTGAAGCATGTGCATTTTCTGCTTGCCCGTCGACAAAATGTGTCCAAGTTAAAACGTGACCGCATGTGCCGTCAGTGATATTTTTATCTATAATCACTGATGTTACCGTACCCCATCCGTGCGACATTATAGACATATCAAACCTCGGCATCGTCCATTCTTTATCATCTTCTGCCACAGCCACAGCTCTAAATAGAACTAAACCTGTCGGCATATCGAATAAAGAGGTAAATTTCTTCTTTTCCCAATCGACATCAGTTTCGTCACAAACCTCAGCTATAAGTACCCACGCTCCGGGTTTCAAAGGGCAACAAGTTTCAGGTGCTGGTAAATCTCTCCATTCGGCATTACCATCATCATCGCGAGAAGTTAACACCCTGCCGGTCCTTTGACTTCCATCCTCAAGCCGGAATCCTGTATTATCTCCGTGATATCCATAAATATGTAATTTTGCGGTAGGATCTTTTGTCCCGATGCCAACTCTTGCACTGGATCTTTCTCCGCCATTTCTACCATACAAGAAATTTCCAATCACAAGGTTGTAATCCCCTTCGCTAGAATGGCTGTAATGTGCATTTGAATTATGAATTATAATATTACCATTTCCAAGACTACGTCCGTTTCCCGCCCCGTCATAACCAATGTAAATATTATTCCCTATTCCTGACATACCTGAAAGCGTATTTGAGCCTATAGCAACATTATAATGTCCGGGATTACTACTATTAAGTGCGTTGTACCCTATGGCAATATTTTGAACCAAACCACTAGTAAATGACGTATTGTCAAGTGCGCCCTCTCCTATAGCAATATTATTCCAAAGAGATGTATTCCCTGTTGTCCGCTTCATTGCATCTCTTCCTATAGCGATATTATACATTCCAGAGCCGTTTCTCATACCTTGAGTAGCATTTTCTCCTATTGCAATATTTCCACCACCGGGATTTCTAAACCTACCCGCACCAAAAATGATTCCATTGATATAAGCATCTCCGTAATGAACAGTCAATTGAGCAGTATCTCGACTAAAAAATGGAGAATAAATATCATCGGGATGAGAATAGAGCGGCATAGGTGGTGTGTTATCGCTTCCGATAACAACTTTTGCATTCAAATACGAATCGTCGGTATTGAGAGTTGAAGGACTATTTGTCCCTACTTTATACCAAGGTTCGATTGCATTTCCGATTTCTTTTACCCATTTTGCTCCTGTCCAGTAATAAACGCCGACTCCTGTAGTTTCATTCAAATCATTTTTCAAACCCGGGTTTGTGTTGTAAATGATTGCACCGGCCAAAGAATCTTTTTCTACAGTGTTTAATACATTTTCGGTAAATCCAGCCGGAATAACATTTATATCTGTTATCCATACATTGGGCAAGCGTAAACCACCGACGTAGCCATCCGCATTGCTGTTTAATTCTAATACTGTGCCTTTTTTAGGTTCGGCATCTTGCCCAATTTTTACTTGCGCGTGCAAGGAGGTTAAGGAAATTAAGGAAATTAAGGATGCCAATGACATTAATTTTCTTAGATTCCTCAAGTTCTTTAAACTTGTTTTTTGAATAGTTTTCATAATCATTTTTTCTTTTTATTTTATTTAGTTAGTATGTATTTGTTATTAATTATTAATTGTCAATTATCAACTGTCAATTGTTAAAAACTCCGGTGTTCTTTATCACACACACATAAATAAAAAAGATAAAAAAGAAACTTTTTTTACAAAAAGTCTGTTTGCCGTATTTTCACAAATATGGACTGCGTAAATTTCTTTTTTATGATAAAGAAACACCGGAGGTAATGGAATGTATTATTTCAATTCTTGCCTCTGCAAAATTGTAATGCAAAAGTAAAACAGAGGTTTAAAAACGAAGGTGCAAAACAGCACAAAAAAGGAGCAATTCTGCACGAGTATTGACTATTAGCAAGTTATGAAAATAAAAAGGCGGGAGATTCCTAGCTGCGTTCGGGATGACCGTCAGGCTTTTTCGTCAAATTCCGGTAATCTGTAGGTGTCATATCATATTTGGCACTAAATTGCCGGCGGAAAGTACTCACTACACCGAAACCTACCTTATCGGAAATCTCTATTATCGACAGGTCGGATTGTTCGAGCAACTGCACGGCATCTTTCAAGCGAAGGAAATTGACATAATCGTTGAATTTCATACCGAAACAGTATAGCATGGCTTGGGTAAATAAGTTTTTATTTGTACCCAACTGTCTAACCATAATTTCTTGGGTAATGGAAGAGTCGCGGTAAATTTTGTCTTTGAGCAAAAGGTCACGGATAGCGATACACAATTTATCCATGCGGCTTTCGATACACAAGTAGGGGTCAATTTCCTCGAATGATATTTTTTCGAGCATTTCATTGATTTGCTTTTCCTGTTGGGCCGTTGATTCTTTGATTTGCTGCGCTAATATACGATTTTTTCGGGTAATTTTCCGGCTGTAAAACATCCAAATTGCGAGGGCGATTGCCAACAGAATGCAGCCACCAATGGCAAAGAGAAAATAGTTGAAGTTGTGTTCTTTTTCGGCAATGTGTTTATCAACTTCGTATTGGGTACGGATTTCATCGAGTTGGGCATTGGTTTCCATCTGGTGGAGAGAGTCGTTACGCAGAAATGCCATTTCAAGAACCGAGTATGATTCTTCCATGCGCCCCATTTTCTTCAATATCTGTGCTTTATTCTTTAATAAGGAAACTGTATAAGCTAATTCTCCGAAATCAGTGCTTAGTTTGATGTTTTTATCGTTCCAATCAATGGCTTTGTCATACTCTTTGCATCCATAATAAATTTGAACTTTAATCTCATACAAGTGGTGCAAATCCACATTGCCGGAAAGTGTTGGTATCATGGAATCGCAATATAGTTCAGCTTTATTGTATTCTCCTTTTGCGAGGTAAATATAGGTCATTTTCATATAATAATCTCTTAAGCTCGGAGAGGGATAACCGAAAGTTTTTTCAAAAGCGGTCAATAGTTTTTTCCAATCAGACATTAGAGAAGAAAACTCGTCTATCTTTCCTTGAGTCAACAAAACAATCGCCAATCCATCGTATCCATCTGATGCTAAGCGGTGACTGTTGGAATCTTTGGAAGGTATCAGTTTAAGAGCATTGTCTATTGTTTCTCTAAAGTATTTCTCAGCATCTTCATAGCGGTTTTCCGCTGAATATATTGAAGCTAACAGCAAGACAGCTTCAGTTATTCCATATAAATCATTTTCTTGTTTGGCTTCTTCATACATTTGTTTGGCTCCTTGTATACAACGCTCGTAATTTCCGCCCAATGAGTTTACACGTAACAGTGCACTGTAAAATTGGTAGTAGGTTACATTGTCGCCATTTCCCTTAAAGAAAGGAAGATATTCGTTTGCCTTCTGCTTAAATTCATCACTTCTTAAGGAGTTATGCAAATAACGGAGTTCGATTCGGTAAGCGGAACTTTCGTGTTTTTTGTTTTTTTGTTTGCGTGCTTCGTGGATATAATCGCTGATGTATTGTAACATTGAATTAACATCTTCTTCCGAGAGTTGAAAGGATTGATCGGAGTCTACCAATGTCTTGTATGCTTTTAACCTTTCCTCGCCCTGTGTGGATGCGATTACTTTTAGTAATGAATCTTTTAGGTGTTGAAAATCGTTGTTTTGCCCGAAAGCGATTGTTGCGGAAATAAAGCAAATAAACAGACAAAGTAATCTTTGAATAAAAATGTGTGTTGTAAGTTTCATTTTGTTATCTTAATTATCTGTGTATAATTATATTTTTAATTTAATGTGTATGCGTCCTAATAAGTAAGTAATGCCGATGACCATAAACGCGTAAATCGCAGAATTTAATAAACCGACAGAGCCGGTAGTTATCCATTCCGGTACTTCAACGCCCATTTGAGCCAAGTGGTATGGAATATTACATACAACGTATGGAACGAGATAACACGTCAGGGTTGCTGTGCCGGAAACCTTGATAATATTGAACCAATGCGCTTTTCCTTTTTCGACCAACCAGTAAAGTATTGCATAAGTTCCGACAGCTATGGCCGAACAATAGAATACCCAAGGAGGCGTTCCCTGCAACTTTGAAATTATCCAAAATTGATGCGTGATAAACCCGGCGAGTAGCAAAGATACAAAAATAATCAAAGCAGCTGTTGCTTTTTTACGATTATTTAAATGTTGGTATTTTGTGCTGAGGAGCGAAAGAATCATTCCTCCCATTGTAAAAGCAGGTAAAGCACCGTTGTTGATATGCAATATGCCAAGACATTCGTCTAAAAAATTTCCGGAGGGAAGATTTAATAACGGAGTTCCTCCGCGAGTTACATTCAGAAGGATGCACAGAGTGATAAATACCAACCAAACGAGTATGAGATATTTCAGCCGGTCGCGGGTAAACAGATAGACAAATGCGCAAACCAAGTAAGTCCACCCGATTAAGCCCAATATTCCCCACCAATGAGCCTGAAATACGCCTCCTTTGTCATCACGAAAAATGATGGCTAAATAACATAAAAGCAGAATTCCGGCAATCTTTAACAGTGTATATAACCGGTTTACAAAAGATTTTTCCGAACGAGGATAGGTATTCCAAACGAGCATAAATCCTACTACCATGAGTATTCTGTAAACAGCTTTCGAAATACCGATTTCTTGCGACACGCCTGCCTCTGTATTTACAATAAACACACCCATCAGGAGCAATGCCAATGAACGAGTCAGGATATGCCCAACCGTACTTACTCCGGATAGTCCTTTGCTGAATCTTCGTTCGAGCGCAAACGGAATCGACATTCCTACAACAAAAAGGAAACAGGGGAAAACTATATCCGATAAGCCAAGCATATCTTGGTTTCTTGTCGCGTGCTGCATCCATCCGGGAACATCGGTAATTGTCCAAAAATCATTGACAAATATCATTAATAACATGGTCAATGCCCGTAGTATGTCAATGGCTATATTTCGTTGGGTAAAATCGGTTGCAGGTGCATTCATGGCAAATTATTCTGTTGTTGGTAAAGATTCTTAAATGCCTCCATCAAGGCTTTTAATGTGACGGCATCCGACACGGTTTGTGTATACGTTTCCGGATTGTAATAGCTTTTCAGGAAACTTTCGGCACCCGACCATACTGTTGCGATGATACCTTGAAAATGTTGCGCCATTTTCGGAGTTGAACTTTGTCTGAAACGAATCATATCGTTCATTTGAGCAATGGCAATTTCGGGTGTTCGCCAAGGACAAGTGGCTACATCAAAGCCTTTCATGGCAAAAAAGACAGCCGTTTGATCGGGACGTTCATAATGCCAATCGCAAATAAATACGTCTTTCGGAATCATGTCGATTGCCCGGTGGGTATTATTCATGCTGGCCTCCCACGCTCCGATACCAGTAGTCTGACCGTCTATCAAGCGGTCACCCCAAATCATTAATCTTCGTCCTTGCGATGCCAAGTGATTTTGAATCTTGGTTACTTCACCGGCGAACAGTTCGGCTTTGTCGCGTCCGGCACAACGAGGGCATTTATCATCTCCGATATAGAAAACTTCGTCCATTCCGGCATGAAACCAATCGGCCTCAAATGCATCCATCAATTCATCGACTAATGGAAAAACCACTTTGTGCACATCGGGATGAAGCGGACAATAACTCTTGCAATACAGTCCGTCAGGATTAGGCCAACCGGTGTAGTTTTCTGTTTTCACATGAGGCGTTTCGTCAAATTCGGGATATTCGCGCAACAAAGCGTGTGTCGTTTTTGCCCAAGATTGGTGTCCCAACAAGTTAATCTGCGGAACAAGCCGGATGCCATGTTTTTGACATAACGAAACAATTCGTTTTACATCAGATTTCTTCAACGGATTCGGGTCGCTCAATTTTGGGAAACTTTCATAAGCATAATTCCAGTCCACTCTCAAAATCAGCAAATTAAAATGTGCCGGAGCCAGCTCTTCGTCAATAAATTTCAGGAATAAATCTAATCCATCGACGGTTGGAGCAGCGATGGCTAATCCGCGTATGGGTAATAGCGAATCTATTCTGTTTACATTCGTTTGTGCGTGCGAAAAGAATTGTATCAAACAGCACACGATAGTGGATAAAAAAATACGTTTCATGGTATATTATTTTTTTGTTTGTATTCTGTCGGTGAAACTCCATACATCGCTTTAAAACAATTGGAAAAATAAGCATGACTGTTAAATCCCACTGCAACATATACTTCCGAAACCGGCAAATCCGATTCGCTAAGTAATTTAGCTGCTGTTTCCAACCTGAAATTCCGTAAAAATTCGCTTAATGATAAGTTGGTAATCGCTTTTATTTTGCGATAGAAATTGGCACGGCTCATACCGAGTTCTTTATAAAACTCATTCAGGTCGAGTTCCGGATTGGAGATGTTTTTTTCGGTAATTTCATACAATTTCTGCATGAATTTTTCATCTAAAGAAGTTGCTTTCACTCCCAGTTTTTCCAAGGAAAACTGTTTGCCGTAAATCTCTTTCAGTTTTTCTCGCGATTGCAGGATATTCCTAATGCGCGTTTTCAGTATCGACGAATTAAAGGGTTTCACAATATAATCATCGGCTCCCGATTCGTAACCTTCCTGAATATCTGCCGGCATCGTTCGGGCAGTAATCATAATAACAGGAATATGACTGGTGCGCATATCGTTTTTCAGGTTGAAACACATTTCAACACCGGTCATTTTGGGCATCATTAAGTCGGTAATGATTAAATCGGGAAGATGATTGAACGCTTTTGTTAATCCTTCTTCTCCGTTTGTTACCTCCAAAATTTTATATATTCCGGACAGTTTCGATACGATATATCGACGTACATCGGGATTGTCTTCAACCACAAGCAAGGTGTAATCTGTGCGAGGTTCCGGTTTTTCATCCTCTTTTTTATCCGTAGAAGTATCGACTGTATAACGAAATTCGTTTTCTTCAAAACCAGGTATTATTTCTTCGGGTTTGAAACAGTTATCGTCAACCGGCATAGTGAAAATAAATGTGGAACCGGTGTTTTCTCCTTTGCTTTCAGCCCAAATTTTTCCGTGATGCATTCCGATAATGGATTTACTCAAACTCAATCCCAAACCGGTACCCGAATGAGCGTGCTTGCTTTGAGAAACTTGATAAAAAGGAGCGAAAATCTTTTCTAAATCGTTAACAGGTATACCGATACCGGAATCTTCGATTTCAATTGTCAGTTGAGATTGGTCGGAATTCGTATTGAGCCGTACTTCAACTCGTCCGTTGTCAAGAGTATTTTTGATGGCATTTGATAGCAAGTTGAAGAAAACTTTTTCCATCAAATTTTTGTCGAACAGGCAGTATAAACTTTCTACCGAAGGATAAAACAACAGGTTGATGTTTCGCGATAGTGCCAGTTCTGAAAAAGACAACGTTATTTCGCGAACAAATTTCACCATATCACTTGGGGAAACTTTCAGTTCCAACATTCCACTCTCGTTTTTCTGAAAATCCATCAGGTTATTTACCAATCTGAGCAATCGGTGAGAATTATTACGCATGGTCAGTAGCCTGTCTTTGATGTCGGATTTAAGTTCTTCATGCTCTACGATGTCGTCTAAAGGACTTAAAATGAGCGTCAAGGGCGTGCGCAATTCATGCGAAAAGTTTGTGAATAGCCGGTTGCGCGCCTGATGAAATTCTTCTTTCGTTTTGACTTCCACTTGTTTTAAGCGCAGGTTGTTGTTCAGCCGGTTTTTTTCTTTGAAATAGCGGAATATCAGGTATAAAACAAATATGATAAAGACGAAATACAGTGTATATGCCCACCACGTTTCCCAAACCGGTGGTAGAATAGTGATTTTGATACTTGTGCCGTCTTCATTCCAAATGCCATCGTTATTAGACGCTTTAACTTTGAAAGTATAATTTCCCGGAGGAATATTGGTGTAGTAGGCCATACGCCGGTTGCCGACTTCATTCCAATCGGGGTCAAATCCCTCTAACTTATAGGCATACATATTTCTGTTCGGGAAAATATAATTGAGTGCACTGTATTCGATAGAAACGTTGGATTGATTGTGTTTCAAAACTATTTCCTTTTCAAAATTCAGGTTCTTTTTTAATATCGGAGATGACTTTTCGGGAATGATTTCTTCGTTATCGATAAAAAGTCTTTCCAATACCACGGGCGGAATATGAGGATTGATATTCAACTGTTTGGGATTGAAAAAGATAATGCCGTTGTTCCCTCCGAAAAAGACAGTACCGTTGTCTGTCATTATTCCCGAACCGGGCGAAAATTCGTTGATATTGATAACGTGACTGTAGGTGTAATTTTTGTACTCGGAGTTTTTGGGATTAAAATCGGTAATACCGGTGATTGAACTAATCCACAGGTGCCCGTTTTCACTTTCAATGATAGAACAGATATTGTTGTTAAGCAATCCTGAATGCGTGTTGAAAGTCTTGAATTTTCCCTGTTTTTCATCGAATGAGCATAATCCGCCTCCGAATGTGCCAATCCAAATGCTGCCTTTCGAATCTTTCACGATGCAGTCGATAAAATTATCCGGCAGTTCGTCGTTTTGTAATTCTCCGGTTTTTTTATACTGTGTTTTGATTTGCTTGTTCTTGTCATACACGAATAATCCCTCGCTCCTTGTTCCTATCAGATAAACACCAGGACTTGTTTCTAAAAAGCTTCGCACATCGGAAAAAGAAAACGACCCTCCGTTTTGAACCGGAAATGTTTGCTGTTTAACTCCCGAAGGACTTATCGAAATCAACCCGACACGATTTACTCCTCCGATAATCAAGTTGCCTGCTAAATCTCTTTGCAATACATAAATCGGCGTTTTTTCGGGCAATTCATAGAGCAATGAAAACTTTTCGGTTTGAGGGTCGAAAGAATAAATCGTTCCAATGGTAGTGCCACAAAGAATTTTGCCCTTGTCTACATATAAAGATTTGAAAATGTTTTCGGAATAAGAAAGTTCGGCACTGCGATTGAGTTTGTATTGCTTGAAAGTTTCCTTTTGCTTGTTGAAACGGAGCAATCCACCTCCTTCGGTGGCTATAAATAAATCGGTATTCGATTCGACCATCGGCCCCATGATTCCTACGATGGTTTTCAGTTCCGATTCGATGTCGTAGAATCTGAATGCGCGTCCGTAGGGATTGGAGTAGTCGATTCCTCCGGCATAAGTTCCTATCCAAAGGGTTTGATTCCGGTCGAAATAAACCGGGAAAATGGAATAATGGCTGAGATTTCCACGCTCGGAGCCGTAGGTGTTGTATTTTTCGATTCCACCGAATGGATGTATAATATTTAAGCCGTTGAAAGTTCCTACAACTAAATTTCCTTCGGGAGATTCGTCGATTCCTCTGATATAATTGTTTGTCAAACCTTCAGCTTGGGTATATTTAATGAATGATGCCCGTGAATTTTTACTGTCGGCACTTTTCAGCAAATTCAATCCGGAGGAAATCGTACCAATCCAAATATTATCCTTGCTGTCGACAAAAACCGAACGTATTTGGTCAGAACTTAAAGAACCCGGATTATTGGGTTGATTCCGAAAAGTAATGTGCGTATTGTTTTTTGTGTCCAAAATAACCAATCCTTGATACATTGTTCCTAAAACCAACCGATTATCGTGAGTTTCCGCAATAGAATTGATTGTGTTATTTGAAAAAAAGTTGTCGGGATTAATTCTTTCAAAATCGTCTGTTTGTGTACGATATAAATTCAAACCGTTTTCTGTTCCCACCCATAAATCTCCTTTAGAATCAACCAATAAGGCGGCAATCATATTGTGAGTTAAGGAATTTTGGTTTTGAGGATTGTGTTGGTAGCGTTTAAACGTGTTGGTAGATACATCCAAACGGTTCAGTCCGTTGTTGGTGCCAATCCAAAGATTGCCTTCCGAATCTTCTGCTATCGAAAAAATGTGATTGTTACTGATGGATGTAGAATCGTTTGGCCGGTTAAGAAAAACGTCGAAAGTATATCCGTTAAACCGATTCAATCCGGTTCGGGTACCAAACCACATAAAACCTTGCTTGTCTTGATGAATGCACAAAACAGTCAACTGCGACAAGCCGTTTTTCAGAGAAAGATTCGAAAATACATATTTCTCGGAAGCAACGTTTGCCGAATAAACAATACAACAAAAAAGTATGAGTATAAACTTCTTCATAAATTGTTCTTCAAAAGTAATCAAATTTTATCGAATTTGGACTATTTTTGAACTCAAAATTGATAAAAACGATGTCTAATCCATATTTCCGGTTTAAACAATTCACGGTATTTCACGACCAGTGCGCCATGAAAGTGGGTACTGATGGCGTTTTGCTCGGTGCTTGGGCAGATTGTTCTCAAGCCGCAAAAATATTGGATATTGGAACCGGTTCGGGATTGATAGCCTTGATGTTAGCCCAACGTTCCAACGCCCTGATTGATGCGTTGGATATAGATGAAAATGCTTGCAAACAGGCAAAATATAACGTCGAAAATTCAATATTCAAAGAGCGAATCCAAGTCATTCAATCTGATTTCAACGATTTTAATGCAGATTACAAATATGATTTGATTGTATCTAATCCGCCTTATTTTACCAATTCATTGCCCGCACCCGACAAGCAACGCAATATTGCCCGACACAATCATGCGCTATCATTCGAAATACTGCTAAAAAAAAGCACAACGCTATTAACCGAAAAAGGAAAAATCGCCTTGATTCTTCCTTATGATGCAGAAAATCAGATGCAATCTTTTGCAGAGAACAGCGGATTGTTTCTTTGCCGAAAAACTGTTGTTCTCCCGAAACCTGATGCCGCTCCGAAACGCATATTGCTTGAATATTCCAAAACAAAGACAAAACCTGAAATATCAGAAATTTACATCGAGAAAGAACGACATGTTTATAGTGATGATTTTCGGAAATTAACCGAAGGATTCTATTTATAATATATACTTGTTGCATTTTATATATAAAAAGATAAAGTAAAAAGCAGGAATCAAATTATTGTGTATATTTGCATTTTTAGGCGAAAGTGGAAGGTAGTGAGGCTATCAAGTCTTTGTTTCTTAGCTACTTGCGATAGAGTGTAAAAAAAAAATCAAAGTTCGATAACTTGAGACAGCGAACTTTAAAATAAAAAATGTACTTTTCAAAATAAATAAACGATTAATTAAAAAATGGAAACTATTATTGTAGAAATAGCAAAATACACCTATATAGATAAATTCTTCCTTTGGCTAGGTGTTGGTAAAGAATGGAGTGGTATTTTTGCTTTAATCATTACGTTTATCATAATTTCTTTACTTATACATTTCGGTAAATCATTTTATAGTCGATGTAAAACTCGCAAGACCTCAAGTGATTTAGCTCCTTATTATAACGAGTACGATGTAAAACGTGCAACAAAATACTTCATTCCCACGAATGGACAAAATATATCGCCAACCAAAGAAGATGAACCAGGAACTGCAAACAAATTTATAACAAGGCAAAAACTAATACCTTTTTTTATTAACAATGTTTTTCGAGGCAAAAAAGAGAGTGATAAGTTCTATTTAATTCTTGCTGATTCGGGAATGGGAAAAACTACGCTCCTAATCAACCTTTATATGAAATATAACTCAATTTCAAATTTTTTCAAGTCTAAGTATGATATGAAAATGTTACCTTTTGGAGATGATAGAATTATACAGACAATAAAAGATATTGCTAAAAATCAAAATAAGGCAAAAAAAACAATTCTATTATTAGACGCATTTGATGAGTACAAAGGATTGCTTCCAACTAAAGATTCTGACGGATTAACCGATGACGAAAGATTTAGAAAATTATTAGATGAAATTTTTGAAATAACAAGAGATTTTAGAAATGTAGTAATAACAAGTAGAACACAATACTTTCCCGCACAAGAAGAAAGTCCTTATGAATTAAATATTCGTCGTTTTGGTAAAGATGGTTTTCATAAACTTTCAAAACTTTATTTATCGCCATTTGACGAAAAAGATATAAAAAAGTATTTGAATAAGAAATTCGGAGTTTTTAAATTTTGGAATTTAAAGAAAAAGCTTAAAGCAAAAAAAATAACAGGGGGCGATTCTTTAAAGTTAATGGTTAGACCTATGCTGTTGTCATATATTAATTTGCTTGTAGATGAAGATAAAAATTATACGAGCACATTTGATATATATGAAACTCTTATAAAAAAATGGATTGAGAGAGAGGGAGATAAACGAAAGCATAATAAAGATATTAGAGAAAAATTCAAATCAGATTTGTTGAAATTTTCTAAACTTGTGGCTATTGAGATATATAAGTCTGGCGAATACTCAAAAGGAATAGACAAAAATATAGCCCAAGGTATTTGTAAAAAGCACAATATCAATTTAGAAGGATATGAAATTACCGGACAATCTTTATTAACAAGAGATGTTGCTACAAATTGGAAATTTGCTCATAAGTCTATTTATGAGTTTTTTATAGCTGAATATGCGCTTGAAGATGTATGTTTTGGTTTCAGTTTAGATATAACAAGCCTTGATATGACTAAGAAATTCATTAACGAAAAAAACTGTAATTCTTCTCTTTATCTCTTTAATCATATCCCTATTGATGACCGAGATAATTATTATATCTCAAATAATGTAGTAAATTTTGGAGAAGTAAAATTAGTTTTGGGTAATAAGACAATATTAGAACATTGTCTTAACACAACGGTCTTCTCTAAAATAGATGCAATAAACTATTGCAACGAATTGAATAAAAAATTTGGATATGGAATATTTTATGACAGAACAGGAAGATTATGCGATGAAAACTTTGAAAAAACAAATTCTACGAAAGTAAAAGGCTTTATATTTCCAACAATGAATATGCTTGAATCATTACAGGAAAAAGGCTATATTATTTTCAATAAAGACAGAGTTGACAGTATGATGAAGGCTCCATTCAAAAAGGAATATATGCAAAAAAAATATCGCGACATGTATCAAGAGATAATTAGAAGTGGGGTTAAATATGGGCAGCAAGAATGGTGTTTGGAGATGTTAGGAGAAAAATTAGATTCAGACAATTGGATAAATGAAGAATACAGCTACTTTAACGTTAGACAATTCTTAGATTTTGATAAATTCATTGTTTCTAGAAAGTTTTTAAGATTAGTTTTTGTTAATAATATGACAGAATGAAGATAAGGTATGCACTAAAAAATGCTTTCGCCTAACGGGCGTAGCTGTATTCTATGTTTCTCCGTCGTTCGGCGGCGTTTGTAACGCCGTCGCTTAAAGCGGTCGTTTTCAACGACATATAATGAAAAAGCAATTGCAGGGAAGAAAGCGACGGCGGTGCAAACGCCGCC
>JAIRVZ010000064.1 GCA_031253625.1 Dysgonamonadaceae bacterium | reverse complement strand
TGGAGATATTTGAATATATCGAAATTTGGTACAACAAAAAAAGAAGGCATTCGGCTATAAATAATTTAACAATAGAAGAATTTGAGAATATAAATAAAAACAGTCTTAACTTTTTATGCAGGTAAAGTTAGGAATTCCAAAAAAAATATTCAATTTTAGCGTTATTGGTTCTTAATACTATTTACGTTTTTGCAGATTTTTGGGGTACCCTCTGCTCGGCGTAGTCTGCGAAGAATGAAAATGTAGCCGCTCGGCGTAGTTTCTAACTACGTCGGGTTAAAAGCCGGTCTTTGACTGGCAAAAACAAAGAATATAATAAACAATGTGGTCTTACAAGGCAGGAGCCTTGTTGTTAGCAAAACGTAGTCAGAGACTACGCCGAACGTTTGCGCATCAAACGTCTATGGTTTTGGCACAAACTACGTTGAACAGGGAGTGACATATTCAAGTCAATAAGGTAAGAAAATGAAATTAGAACAATATATTTAAAATAATAATCATAAAAATGAAAATGAATTTATTAAAATTATTAGGACTATTTTTAGTCTTAGGACTTTCAACAGCAGTGTTTTATTCTTGCAACAAAAATGACGACGATGATGATAATGGTGGTAGTAGCGGTAACGCTTCAAGGATTACAGCGACTAATGTAATCAATGGCTCCACTCAAATAACTACCGTAAAAGCTTTTGCAGATTGGTACGGTTATGGTTGGCGCGAAGATGTAATTGCACAAGCACAATACAAAAACAATGGATTCACATTGGAACTTCCCGAAACTTTATCTGCAAAATATTTAGAGGAGATTGATGAAATAGAAGAATTTTCTGTAAGCGACAAAAATGCCAAAATATATCTTTTTGAAGATATTAGAGGTTACGATAAATTTGAAAATGAAATTGGATATTTTTATTTAGGAGAAGAAAATGACGATAGCTCGCATTATACTTATAGCTCACATTATGCTTGTTGGATGTATGCAGACGGAGATGTAACTATTGTGGGAGAATACAAATATATTGATGAATATTATAATTACAAATATGATGATTACGAATATGATGATTATACTAACAGAAGAGATTTGAGATTAAAAAAAGGTTGGAATGTTGTATATGAAAGTTACATACAGAATTATAAAAATGGCAGATATGTGCGTACCTTTACACTTACAAGCCAAAAACCTTCAGGCGTAAACTACTCGTGGGTTTTTTATGATGATTATGATTTACGTTCAGCCAAAGCAACTACAAAATCTGTCAAAAATATAAAGTCTATATTTTCAAAATCGAAAAAAGACAGAAAAAAATAGGGTAAAAAAGAGCAAAGAATGTGTTCGCTGTTAAGCGGCGATTATATCGCCGTATGAAAGAAAATTTGGGAGTTGCTTTATATCACAACTCCCAAATTATTTTATTTCACAAATCTTTCTTCTACCACTTTCCAATCTATTATGCTCCAAACGGCATTTAAGTGATCTGCCCTTCTGTTTTGATAATCAACATAATAAGCATGTTCCCAAACATCAAAGCAGAGTAGGGGAGTGAGGCCTGATTTTAGAGGATTGCCTGCATTACTTTCTTTTGTAATAACCAGCTTGCCTTCTTTATCTTTAGATAACCATGCCCAGCCGGAACCAAATAAGCCGACAGAGGCTGCATTAAATTCCTTTTGGAAATTTTCAAAACTACCGAAAGCTTTATTGATGGCTTCTTCTAAAACTCCTGTCGGAACTGTGTTTCCTTTGGGTGAAAACGTGTTGAAATAAAATGTATGATTCCACACTTGTGCTCCGTTGTTGAAAATAGCGCCATCTGCTTTTTTGCAAATATCTTCTAACGTAGCATTTTCGAACGCTGTTCCTTGAATCAAATTATTCAAGTTGTTTACATAGGTTTGTAAATGTTTACCATAATGTAAATCGATTGTAGTCTTACTGATTGCCGGCTCCAATGCATTGGGAGCATAAGGCAAAATTGGCATTTCAAATTTCATTGCTGTAATATTTTTTGTTAATAATGACCTGTTTATATATTAAAACAATCAATCTCCGTTTTTGTTTACGCTAATCGAATATTTATTTCATTTTTTTGAAAAAAAATTGTCTTTTCAGGTTTTTTTATTGGAGGGTTAGAAAATTTCTCAAGATATTTTCACCGATTTTACCGCTTTTTTCGGGATGAAATTGCGTTGCGTAGAAGTTATCCTTTTGCAGCGCTGCGCTAAACGGCTGTACATAGTTTGTGGTAGCAATAGTATGCTCGCAAAGCGGAACATAGTAACTGTGTACGAAATATACAAATCGGTCTTCTAATTGCTCAGGAAAGAGTGCGCTTTTCAAGTTAAAAAAATTATTCCAACCAATATGAGGCACTTTATCTTCGTGCCTTTGCGGTTGGAATTTTTTGACCTCTGCATCAAAGATTCCCAAACATTCGGTGTTTCCTTCTTCAGAATGTTTACACATCAGCTGCATACCAATACAAATGCCTAAAACGGGTTGTTTTAGGCATTTAATCAGTTCATCCAATCGATGCGTTTTGAGATATTCCATTGTTTTGGATGCCTCACCTTGTCCGGGGAAAATTACTCTGTCGGCCTTTTGAATGATTTCTTTGTCGGCAGTAATAATCGGATTGATACCCAAACGTTTTAAGGCGTAATCAACGGAATAAATATTTCCGGCATTGTATTTTATAATTGCTACGTTCATTTTTATTTTGCAAAGGCAACCGACCTTGTTTCACGGATTACAGTAATTTTTACTTGTCCGGGATAAGTCATTTCGTCTTGAATTTTCTTTGCAATTTCGTTTGATAAACTTTCGGTTTGTACATCATCGATTCTGTCTGCTCCGACAATTACGCGCAATTCGCGACCGGCTTGTATAGCATACGTTTTAACGACACCGGGGTAGGAGAGAGCCAATTGTTCCAAATCATTCAACCGTTTGATATATGCCTCCACAATCTCGCGACGTGCACCCGGACGAGCACCTGAAATAGCATCGCAAACCTGCACGATAGGAGCAAGAAGACTTGTCATTTCCGTTTCATCGTGGTGTGCCCCGATAGCGTTGCAAATATCCGGTTTTTCTTTATATTTTTCTGCAAGTTTCATTCCGAAAATAGCGTGTGGCAATTCGGGCTCATCGTCAGGAACTTTACCTATATCGTGTAACAAACCTGCTCTTTTGGCTTTTTTAGGATTTAATCCTAATTCAGCAGCCATGATAGCACACAAATTAGCCGTTTCGCGTGAGTGTTGTAACAGGTTTTGTCCGTAAGAGGAACGATATTTCATCCGGCCAATCATTCTGATTAATTCGGGATGCAGTCCGTGTACTCCCATATCGATGGTTGTACGTTTTCCGGTTTCAATAATTTCTTCTTCTACCTGTTTTTTTACTTTGGCAACGACTTCTTCAATGCGAGCAGGATGGATACGTCCGTCCTGAACTAATTGGTGTAATGCTAAGCGGGCAATTTCTCTGCGCACGGGGTCAAATCCTGAAAGAACAATTGCTTCGGGAGTGTCGTCGACAATGATTTCAATACCGGTAGCAGCTTCCAACGCTCGGATATTCCGGCCTTCACGTCCGATGATACGTCCTTTGATTTCGTCGGAATCAATATGGAATACGGTAATTGCATTTTCGATAGCCGTTTCGGTGGCGACTCGTTGTATTGATTGAACAACGATCTTTTTCGCCTCTTTATTGGCTGTCATTTTCGCTTCTTCCATGATTTCATTGATGTAGGCAGATGCTTGCGTTTGCGCCTCTTCTTTCAACGATTCGGCTAAACGTTCTTTAGCTTCGTCGGCAGATAATCCGGAAAGTGCCTCCAAACGTTCGATTTCTTGTTTATGGATTTTACCCAATTCCAGCTTTTTCTTTTCAACAACTTCTAATTGAAGGTCGAGATTTTCTTTAATGGCATTGGCCTCTAATTTCCTTTTATTTAATTCTTCTTGCTTTTGATTCAAAATCAATTCTCTTTGTTTTAATTTCGATTCTTGCGATTGAATTTTTGCATTTCGTGCGGTAACTTGATTTTCCAAGTCGGCTTTCAGACCGATAAACTTTTCTTTTACTTCCAGCAGTTTATCTTTTTTTATTGTTTCAGCCTCTTTTTCTGCGTTTTCAATGATGCTTTTGCGTTTGGATTTCAGCATGGTGTTCATTATTACCCATGTTATTGCTGTACCTGCAATAAGACATACAATTCCTATTATTATTTCCATATAAAATTGAGTATAAAGTTAATATAAAAAAAACTGCTTTCACTTCTAAGAAAAACCTTAGTAGCAAAGCAGTGCAAAATATTTAATCACAAATTGAAGTCAGGATTTAGACTCCTCTTCAATAAATCGCTCTAATTCAGCATTCAATTCCTCCAATTTTTTATATGCAGGAGTTTCGTTTTGTTGATCCAATAACCTCATCTTAGAAGATGCAATATCACAGGCCACCATCATAGATATATCTTTTTCATCTACAACTCCTTGATATCTATTCCCATATTGAAGTAATTTATCATTAATCAAATTCGCTGCCGCTCTGAAAATTCTTTCATCATCCCTTCTACAAAACAAAGGATATTGTTTTCCGGCAATTCTTAACTGAATTTTAAATTTATCGTTCATTGCATCCTTATTTTTACACATTTAATAAAGCGATGCATTTATCGACTTCTTGCACTAACTTTGATAACCTTTTTTTTGCTCCGATTGTTTCATCTTGCCTGATAGAAACCACTCTTGCAATTTTCAGGTTTTCGTATTGGAGTTTCAGCTGATCAATCCTTTCATTGGCAGCTTGTATAAGCTCATCTCTTTCCGATAATTCATTTTTTAATGCTGCATTTTCTTCTTTTAAAGTCTTATACATGAGCATTAACTGATGAATTTTCGCCTCGAAAACAGCTAACAATTGTTTTTGATCATCTGTCATACTTCCAACAAAATACTTTACAAAAATAAGTAAATGTTGGCAATATGCAAAACAATTGTAATTTATTTATGTAATTATTCTATGATAATGTTTCGCAGTATCAATATAAATTGATAAATTGCGCCTGTTTTGATAATTTAAGAATCATTTAATAATGTATGAATATGAAAAAGTTAATATTGATTGTGTTGTTTTTTAATGTAGCGTTTTATGGATTTTCTCAGACTGATGATACAAATAAAGAGTTATTGCGTACTACGGAAAAAATTTTAGACGTTCTCTCTCAACAAACTGATGAGGCAAAAGCTGCCAGCATAAGGGTCACAGCAAATGAGATTGGATTAAATGTGTTTAATTTGGCATTTCCCCGTATACTTACTATTTCTTATGAACGTATTAAAAATTCGGAAATAGGCTTTGGATTAACTGCCAGTATTTGCTTTAATTCTGATGAACTTGACCTCGGAGATAAATTTGCTTTCACTCCTTTTTTCAGGTATTATTTTTTCAGCAAAAAAGATTATGGTTCAAAAGGATTTTATTATGAAACTTTTCTGAAGTTTTTTGGATATAAAGATTATGATTACAGTTACCCTTCTTACACATATTTTGATGTTGGCTATGGCATTAATTATAAAGAAAAAACCGCCTTTGATGCAGCTTTAGGTGTCGGATTAGGTTATAAGTTTGTAAGTCGCGGTGGATTTGTATTAGATTTGAATCTTGGCGGAGGCCGCTCTTTTGGTAATGGTGATTTTGTAGGAAGAGGCGGTATTACGTTCGGTTATCGTTTCTAACTAATTCATAAAGCATCGTTAAAGCAGCATTCGTTGCTCTTTGGATGTTATTTTCTCTAATTTTTCCGAATAAAAATTTCTGAGATTTCATTTCTTCTTTATAACAAACGGCAATCCAAACAGTCCCGACAGGCTTGGTTTCGGTACCACCACCGGGGCCGGCAATGCCGGAAGTAGCAATCGAACAATCGGTATTGAGTATCTTTTGTGCACCTTTAGCCATCTGCTCCACGACTTGTTGGCTTACGGCTCCGTATTGTTCTATATCGGAAGTATTAACGTGTAATATGTTCTCTTTCGCCTCATTAGCGTACGATACGACACCTCCTTTAAAGTAAACGGAACTGCCGGGAATGGTGGTTAATTGACGAGCGATATTTCCTCCCGTACAACTTTCTGCCACGCTTAATGTGAGGTTATTTTCTTCAAAAAAGTCTTTTATCAGTATTTCTAAAGGTCTATCTTCTTCCGAAAAGATATTATTACCCAATAATTCTAATAATTTAGTTTTTTGCTCTGCCATTTGAGATGATAGAAATGATTCGCAAATATGTTTTCCGGTTATTCTCAAGCGGATAATTCCGGCTGCAGGCAAGTAAGCCAATCTCAAGTTTTCGGGCAGTTCGTTTTCGAATGTTTCCAAGTGCATGGCCAGTGCAGATTCCGAAAAATGATTCACCCAAAAAGTTTGGTGTTGAATAGAATCCGTTTGGTGGAAAAATTTTTGTAAGCGCGAAACAACTTCGTTGCCCATCAATGATTTCATTTCGTAGGGCACACCAGGCATGGAAACGAGTATTTTTCCGTCTTTTTCGAACCATGTGCATGGAGCCGTTCCTGCGATGTTTTGAATGACGGTGCATTTATCCGGAACATATGCCTGATCGTGTGTTAATTCGTTGATTGTTCGGCCTGAACGATTGAAAAGCGCTTCAATGTTTTTCAAAACATCATCATTAAAGATCAGTTTTGAATCGAAATATTTACAAAGCGTTTTTTTTGTTATATCGTCTTTTGTCGGACCTATTCCTCCTGTTACAAGGATTGCCGAAACTCTCGAAAATGCCTTGTCGAAAGCATCGAGTATATCTTTTTCGTTATCTCCGACAGTGGATTTATATAAAACATCAAACCCTATTTTATTCAATTCTTGGGCAATCCATGTGGAATTGGTGTCGACAACTTGGCCGATAAGCAATTCGTCTCCGATAGTAATTATTTCAACATTGACCATAGATTATTTTGTCAGCTTGATACCGATTTCGCTTATTCCTGTCAAGACATCTTCTCGCATGGCATGTTTGATGGAAAAAACATAATTCCCCGATTGAGGAAATATAAAGGATTTTTCGTAAGGCACTTGAAATTTATATACACTAATGCCTTTCCCGAGCCATTTTCCGAAATCATCGGCCAAATCGTAGCCAATGGTGTCTTTGCGAATATCTCCTGAAGGCGTTTGTATATCAATAAAAAGCCAAATATTGCGGTATGGATACAAATTATTGTTGCGCGTTTCGATAAAAAATTGATATGGGTTGATGGTATCTGTGATATTAACTTCAAATTGAAAAATACTATCCTTATCCCATTCTGCATTTTTGAGAGACAAGAAACCGATATGTGTATTTTTTTCTACACAGGCAGAGAGCATTAAACAACTCAAAATGAATATGGAAAAACTACGCATTGTTGTTGTCGTGATTGTTATTTCTTTGACGATTATTTGCATCAAAACGCAGATTAGGCCGGTGTTCACCATTCCTGTGATGGTTGTTATTGTTGTTAGGCCTGTTGTGTTTCTTCTTTTTCTTCAAATTATCGAAACGAGTTACGCTTTCTCCTAAAATATCTTGATATTCTTTGGGTGCTGATTTTTTCTCGTTTTCCTCAGGGTTTAAGAATCGTGGTTTTTCTCCACGTTTATTCATATTGATAACTTCAAATGCTCTTTCGGAAGAAATCGTCGTTAAATTAGCGACAAAATTTTTGTCGGTAGAATACGACATCTGATTTTTGAAAACATCGGTTTTGAAGTGATAAAAAGTGGCATCTTTCGTTTCGAGCGGAATTTCTCTCGATGGAAATTTCTTTTGTGCTTCAACGTATGCATCAACTTCGTAGTTTAGACAGCATTTCAATTTGGCACATTGTCCTGCCAGCTTTTGCGGATTCAAAGAAATATCCTGAAAACGAGCGGCTCCGGTCGATAC
The DNA here is from genome assembly GCA_031253625.1 of Dysgonamonadaceae bacterium. GTDB lineage: Bacteria > Bacteroidota > Bacteroidia > Bacteroidales > Azobacteroidaceae > JAIRVZ01. The sequence goes on along the minus strand of JAIRVZ010000064.1, from coordinate 15,566 downwards.
CGAAACAAAATTCGTCATCCAACCCGAACAGCAAAGTTCTCTGCCACAAGGGCCTATACCACCGATTCTACCGGCCTCCTGACGCGCTCCGATTTGTTTCATTTCAATACGCACCTTGAAAGTTTCGGCCAACACTTTGATTAACTGACGGAAATCAACCCGGTCGTCGGCAATATAATAGAAAATGGCTTTATTCCCATCGCCCTGATATTCCACGTCTCCGATTTTCATTTGCAGACCTAAATCTTTGGCGATTTGGCGGGAGCGTATCATTGTGTTGTGCTCTTTGGCTTTCGATTCTTCGTATTTTTCCAAATCATTGGGTTTGGCTTTGCGGTAAACACGTTTCACTTCAGCATCCGGGCGCACCCGGTTTTTCTTCATTTGGAGCAAAACCAACTTACCCATCAAGGTAACGGTTCCAATATCGTGCCCGGGACTTGATTCAACAGCTACAATATCGCCTTTTTCTAACGATAAATCGTTACTGTTCAAGAAATATCCTTTCCTTGTGTTTTTGAATTGTACCTCTACAAATTTTGTAGCTTGCTGTGCATCAGGAAGATCGCAAAGCCAATCATAGGTATTTAATTTTGAATCCTGTTTTTTGCTGCAACCGGTTTTATTCATCCGGCAGCAACCGGGAACGATATATTTAAAATCCATAAGTTTTATTCTACCAAAGTTACCCAGCCATAAACATCCGGCTCATCTCCACATTGGATGGCTTTCAGTTTATTGTATAATTTAGTGCTGACTTCGCCTGCTTTTCCGTCTTTTGAGAAAACGTATGATTTGTTTTCATTCACATCATCCACTCTTTGAATCGGACTGATTACAGCGGCTGTTCCGCACATACCTGCCTCTTCGAAAGTTGCCAATTCTTCAATAGGCACTTGGCGTTGTTCTACTTTCATGCCCATATCTTTTGCCAATTGCATCAAACTTTTGTTTGTAATAGACTGTAATATGGAAGTTGATGCAGGAGTAATATAAGTATTATTTTTGATGCCAAAGAAATTTGCAGGACCGCATTCGTCTACATATTTCTTTTCTTTAGCATCTAAATATAATACTGCGGAATAACCCTTTTCGTGTGCTTTGTTGCCTGCAATAAGACTGGCGGCATAATTTCCTCCAACTTTATACGTTCCCGTACCAAGAGGAGCTGCACGGTCGTATTCCCGGAAAATACCCACAGGAGTCGTTTTAAATCCTTCTTTGAAATAAGGACCAACCGGTGTTACGAAAACCAAAAACAAATACTCGTTTGCAGGTTTTACTCCTACCTGAGCCGAAGTTCCAATTAACAACGGGCGGATATATAATGATGCACCACTGCCATAAGGGGGCACAAAACGGCTATTTTGCTTAACGGCTTCAACCACACATTTTTCAAAAATCTCGACAGGTAATTCAGCCATCATAATTCCACGGCAGGACGATTGCATACGCAAAGCATTTTCTCTCATGCGAAAAATGCGAATTTTACCGTCTTTACCCGTAAATGCTTTTAACCCCTCGAAAGATTCCTGTCCATAGTGCAAACAAGTTGCAGCCATATGTAAATCAATCATTTCAGAAGTCGACACCTGAGGCTCGCTCCATTGTCCGTCACGGAAATAAGATCTTACGTTACAATCGGTTTTCATGTAACCAAAAGATAGATTTCCCCAATCAATATTTTCCATACTTATTTAATTAATAAAGAATGGTTGCAAAGTTAATGCTTTATCACTTATTTTCATTACGTTTGTGAAAATTTTATTATAAAAAAAAGCTGTGTCAAAACTTTCAAGCCTCTAAGCAAGAAACGGATAAGTAAGGAAAAACGACTGATAATCAGTCTATAATGCATTAATTTACTTTATTCTGCCAATAGCAAAAAAGCAGAAATAAGCGAAGTTAAGCGATGGTTACCTTACTTATCCGTTACCTGTTTTTAAAGGCATCCGAATACACAATAAGTAACTAAAGGCATTAATAAACAGCACTTCACAGGCAAAAGTAAGTATTTATCTGGAGGAAATCTCTTAATATGGTAAAAAAATAAGCTTTTGCGTTTTTTTTTCTTCGCATCACACTGTTTTGCTTGCGGTCAAATAACTCTTTCAGTAATAATTTTACACTAAAAAAAAAGAGTTATGAAAAACGATTTGAAGGTATCATTCTACCTGAAAAAGAATGAAGTAGACTGCGAAGGAAAATGTCCGGTTATGGGATTAATCAAAATCGGAAAAACAAAAGCGTCATTCAGCGCTAAAACGAAAGTTCATTTATCCCTTTGGGATATAAACTCCGGTCGCGCGTTGGGAAAAAGTAAGGCGGCGACCGGTCTAAACCAAAAGCTGGATAATATCAACGTGCTCATTCATGCGCGTTATAAAACACTTTCCAAACTAAAGGAGAATATCGTGGCCGAACAGGTAAAAGTTGCTTTTCAGGGGATTGCTATCCGGCAAACCACATTAATGGCCTACTTTAAGAATTATGTGGATAACTATGAGAAAAGGGTTGGTAAGGATAGAACGCTTTCTACTTTTAAGGAATTAAAAAACGCCTTTAAACACGTCAGTGATTTTCTGAAAACAAAATACAGAATGACCGATATTCCTTTTACCTCCTTGACTTCCAAATTTATAGAGGACTATGATTATTATCTGCGAATTAAGCTCCGGCTTCAATCCGGAACAATATTGGGAATCGTATCCCGGTTACGGCGGATGATAAAATATGCTATCAATGAAGGTATCCTGTCCAATGATCCGTTTTATGAATATGAGCCGGATTATCCCAAAGCCGGGCAAAAATATCTGACACTTCCTGATGTGGAAAAAATAATCAATATGTCGTTTGAAACCGGTAACCTGAATCTTACCAAAGATATCTTTCTTTTCTCCTGTTTCACGGGTTTAGCTTATACCGATGTGTGTAAGCAGCGGGAAGACAATATTGTTAAAGCAGCGGATAATGTCTTGTGGATAAAAACCAGCCGGCAAAAAACAGGTACTCCCTGTCATATTCCGTTATTGGAAATCCCTGCTCAAATAATTGAAAAATACAGGGGCATATCAACGGATGGAAAATTATTACCAACTGTCAGTAACAGTTTTCTAAACAGACATTTGAAAGAAATTGCAAAATATTGTGGAATCAACAGACACCTGACATTTCATCAAAGTCGCCATACATACGCAAGCACAATAGCCCTTTCTCATGGCGTTTGCATCGAAAGTGTTGGCAGCATGTTGGGACACAAAGATTTAAGATCAACCAACATCTACGCAAAAACCACCAATGAAAAGGTTGAAGCCGATATGGAAGTCCTTGAAGTGAAAATAAGCAACAAGTATGAATTAATTCAAATCGAACCGGCATCATGAAAACAAAAAAAAATGAACACAAGGGACAAAGAAGTACCTATTCCGTTATTTTCTATATAAAAAAGGGGAATTGCAAGAAAAACGGTTTATGCCCGCTAATGGGAAGGATTACCATAGACGGAGAAAACAAAGCATTCAGTCCGAAGATTGATATAGAGCCCGACTTGTGGGATGCCAAAACCAACCGGATGTCGGGAAAAAGCCGCCAATCCCTGTCAGTCAATGATAAGATTGAAAAATACATACGGAAAATAGACCTGTATTATGATGAAATATTGAATGAACTGGGTTATATTACGGCGGAACTTGTTAAAAATGCGTTGGACGGTGTTGGACAAAAAGAAATATATCTTCTAAAACTGTTTAAGGAACATAATGACGAATTTCAATTGCGGGTTGGAGTGGACAAGGCAAAAGCTACTTATGTCAAATACCGCCGTGCTTATGACCGTCTTACAGATTTCATGCGCTATCAATATGGAAAGGAAGATTTTCTGCTTCGCAGCCTGACACTTTCCTTTATAGAAGATTACGATTTTTATTTGCGTAACGTCAGGAAGATGGCGAACAATACCATCTCCGACCACATGACGCATCTAAAAAAGATTGTTTCAAGGGCTATAAAGCAAGGAACACTGCATAAAAATCCATTTTTTGAATACCGGCATCAGCAGACGGCAATGGTTTGTCGCTTTCTGCAACCGGATGAATTGGAAAGGATTATGCAAACATATATTCCTTCTCCGCTCACATGTTATATACGGGATATTTTCGTTTTCGCCTGTTTCACGGGCTTGGCATACGCAGATTTATGTAACCTCTCGGAAGAAAACCTGAAAACAGGGGATAAGGGTAAAATGTGGATATGTATTGAACGGCAGAAATCCAAAACCGACTGTTACATTCCGCTGATGAAATTGCCTTTGCAGATTATTGAGAAATACCGTTATTTGAGAAATGAAGGAAAACTGTTTAAGACGGTATCTTCCGGTTGCCTCGCAAGTCATTTCAGAAAACTGGAAGCCTTGTGTGGTGTGAAGCATATTACTTTTCACATGGCAAGGCATACGTTTGGGACTCAAATTACACTGTCTCAAGGAGTTTCGATAGCCAGTATCAGTAAAATATTGGGACATACATCTATAAAGACTACTCAGATTTATGCGAAAGTAACCAGTCAAAAGCTTAATGAGGATATAAAGATTTTATCAGGACAAATGAAAGGAAAATACGTTTTACCGGAAGTAAACCATATAGAGAGTTATACGCTGCCGTCCTGTTGAGGGTAGTAATTGTCATTCAGTATTTTTTCAATATCGCTTTCTTTGTAAAGGATTTTTCCACCGATTAAATAATAAGGAATTTTCCTTTCTGTGCGGTAATCCTGTAATGTTCTCCGGCTGATATTCAATATTTTAGAAAGTTCCCTGTCGGTTAAGTAACGTTCACCGTTCAACACAGGGTGGTAATCTTTGAAAATGCTACTAATGGCACACTCTATTTCTTTTAATTCCCGCATAAAGGATACGCAAATTTCATCGGTTTTTGTTATCAGTTCCATCTTTGTTATTTTTACCGGTTATTTTTCTTTGTTTTTTAGTTTTTATAGCTTCAGCGGCAGTAACGGCATTTTGTACATCCTCCGGCTTGTAATAAATCTTGCGGTTGATTTGGGAAAAGGGTAAGGTGCCGTTTTCACGAAGCGTCTGAAGTGTTCGCGGACTGATTCTTAATATGAGGCACACCTCCTGATTGCCATACCATTTATTCATGCCTTTTCCGCCGGAACGCAGGCAAAGGGTTCGTATCCTGTCGGCCAGCTGTTCAAAACTGCCCATCATCATTTCAAACGCCTTTTTTTCTATGCTGATGATTTCCATATTCAAACTTGTTTATCAAATCGAGGAACGAAGTTATGGATATAAAAAAGACAATTCATTTAATGATAGCTATATGACATCATTTGTCATCATATTACATTGCAGGAAAAGCAAAACAATACCCTGCAACAGTAGTGAAACCGGTTGCAGGGTATTGTTAATCAGGAGGAATAAAAGCTATAATCAGGCTGCAATTTCATATACAGCTTCCAAGTGTTCTTCCTCCTCCGGTATTTCTCCGATTCTTGCATGTTCCGGTACTCCGGGATACAGAGGTATATCATCCATTTCCGGGTCATTGAATGTTTCAGGGGCGGCTGTTTCTTCACTTTCTGTTACAACGGTTTCAGGCTCAACCGGAGATTCTTCCTGCTGTTCTTCCTGTACGGTTCCGGTACTTTCTGCAAGAGCATTGGTAAACGGTTGAATTTCGCGTATTCTTTCCTCGATTCGGATATGCTTCTTCATATAACTTTCGTTATGCAATTCTTTGATTTGCTTTACCTTTTCGGGGAAATGAAGTGTTGCAAATTCAAGTAGCAGGTGCGATTGCCGCCTGTTGCCGGAAGTATCAGTCAGATGTTTGATAATAAAGTCGCGCTTGATGATGTTTTTTTGTTCATCGGTTAGCGTTGCAATAACACCTTCTTTTTCTTCGTCTGTAAGTTGGACTTGAGTATCGAATCCCAACTTTGCAAAATTTTCTTTCCGCAGAAAAGAAAGCATGATATAATAAATCAATCCTTCTTCCAATTGCCCGAGTTCACTGTTCGGGATTGTGTTTTCCCTGACAAGGCGTTTCACATCTTCCACTCCCTTTTCGATAGCGATTTCCTTGTTGCGTTTATCTTGATTACGGAGTTTTTCAACGGTATCTATTTCCACCGGCAGTTGGGCTTCAACTTCAGTAACAACCCTGTAACACAGTTCAGGTTTCTTTTTGCTTACATCCACCAGCAGTTGAGCCGTTCCCTGCGCCACCATTGTTTCTATTTGTGTGGATTGGAGCTTGTATTCCTGTAAACTTGTTTCGTAGATAACTTCCGCTTCCTGATATTCGGTTTCCGAATCAAACTGTTCCGGCAGAGGTTTTTGCGGTTCGACCGGCAAAGAGTTGGCGACCATTTCGTAGATTTCACATCCCGTATCCACAAGATTGTCAACCACTTCCGCCGAAGCAAAGGAATTAGGCGCAACACAAATGCCGATGTTCGGATTTGCAGCAAGCATTTTGTTTGTTTCCGAAGCAATATATTCACCTTGCTTGTAACGCAGGCATTCCATATTTTGGCAATGTCCGCCACTTCCGTCTGCAAACAAGTCAAAACAGGAAGAATTAAACTGGCACTTCTGGCAATCGGTCTTGTCAAATTCATAACCGGACAAGTTGGCGCTGTATCCGTTTTCGAGCATTTTACAAAACTCTTTTGCCTGCAAATTTTTCCACGAATGAATGTCGTCCTTTGACAGATGATTTTCGTAAACATCTTTTTGGATTTCGGGACAAAAACGGGCAAGTTCAAGCGCTACTGCCAGCGTGATTTCCTCTTTGACAAGCAAATTTGCTATCTCGTCCGTTAGATTACGCAGTTGCAGGCGGGAACGGATATATTTATCCGTCTTACCGAACTGCTTTACAAGGTCGTCAATAGAGTATTTCCTGACTTCCATCAGTTTACCGAATGATACGGCTTCCTCGACCGGATTGATGTCGCGGCGTTGCAGGTTTTCGAGGATACAGATTTCCATTGCTTCCTCATCCGAGTACTCCTTAATGATTGCCGGAATGGTTGCAAGATTCGCCTTGGCGGATGCCCGGTAACGTCTTTCTCCACAGACGATTTCATACCCTTCTTCTTTCTTTCGCAATGTGATGGGTTGGATAATGCCGAAATTAACAATGCTCTGTGTCAATTCCTGCAAATCTTCTTCCATCCGGTACTTACGCGGATTGAAAGGGTTACATACAATCATCGAAAGCTCGATGTTTTGAATTACTTCGGGAGTTGCCTGTGCTTGTCCTGTTTCCACTGTAACGGGATTTTCCGGTTTTTTTTCTTCTCCCGTCTTTTTCTTGTTTGAAGTTTTTTTACTCATAACAATTTGTTTTTTTAAGTTATTAATACTGAATTATCTATCGGCGAGTTTATCACACCATTCGCCACCGGTGTATATATTGAATCCGACATATTCACAACCAAATTCATAGCTGAGAACACGAATATACAGGTCATTTCCTTCAGGAAGTCCACTTGTCAATTCTTCCATTTCCTTATGTGGAAAGGTCCATCTTGAATCAAATTCCATTTCGCAGGTAAAAACGTCTCCGTTGTCAACCGGCTGTACATCACAAGAGTAGAATGAATCTACAATTGATTCTGTCAGTCTATCACACAGCCCTTTATCTTTTGTTGAAAGATAAAGCATGTTTGTACAGGTATTAGGCATAACATTCGGAATTAAAAAGGTTGATAAATTTTTCTCTGTCTACATTTCCCTCTGTATTCATCAGCGGACTGATATAGGAACTGATATGAACAACCTGTCCGAGGGAGGTATTCATCCGGCGGTTGAAACGGTAATTACTTGCGTGACGGTTACTCGTTCTTCTCCGCCTCGCTCCCTGAGTTTTTTTTGCAGTTTGCATTTTTGTAATTTTTAAAAAGTTTATTTAATTGTTACAGCCGTCCTTCGTCGGCATACGAATAGTAGTTTTCAGAAGATATTATCAGGTGGTCTGCCAGAGTGATATTGAATATTTTGCAGGCTGCCCTTATTTGTTCCGTAATCCCGTCATCCTGTACGCTTGGCTTCAAATTCCCGGAAGGGTGATTATGGCTTTTATGTAAAACTTTACATAAATGCCATTATGCAAAGTAAAAAATTATGTAAAGTAATATATGTAAGTCATTGTTTGTCAATAGATAATCCACATATCACTTTACATAATATTCTTAGAAATTTTTCAGCCACGAGAGGAGATTATCATTTTCCACCCACATAGGTTTTTCGTCGGGATTTATTTCAACATAAGCTTGTTCCAACGCCTGTCGTTTCTGTTTTGAGTCAGCACGGGCATAAATTTCAGTTGTTTGGATTGACACATGTCCCAATATATCACGGATATATACCAAATTGACTCCGGCTTGCAGTAAGTGCATAGCTTTGGAATGCCGCAAAGTGTGGCAACTTATCTTTTGCGGGATTATCGCTTGATTAACTTTCCGGGCTGCATCCGCATATTTTTTGATGATATGATTAACTCCCGCTCTGGTAAGTTTTTCCTTTTTGCTGTTGTGGAATAAAGGATACTTATTGGCAAAAGATTCATTCAAACGATTTTCCTTCAGATAATTTCTAAGATGTTCTACCTGAGCGTCCAACATTGGAACAATCCTCGCCTTATTACCCTTGCCGATAATCTTGATTGTCGCAGGCTTGTCTATTCGTAACATGGAAGGGGTTAAATCTATAATCTCCTGCACTCTGGCTCCGGCATCATACATTAATGAAAGAAGCGTTAAATCTCTACGCCCTCTTGAAGTATTTGTATCCGGTTGTAATAAAAGCAATTTAATACCTTCTATTGTCAGATAATTAACATTTTCGGTTGCTGCTTTCTTGAACTTTATCGACAATATTCTCTGACACTCATGCACATGTTCCAAACTCTCGCACTGAAGATATTTATAAAATGAATGGATTGCCGACAAACGGGAGTTTCGGGTTGAAACGCTGCATTTTCTTTCCTTTTGAAGCCAATCGAGGAACTCTAAAATTGTTTCTTTTGTTATTTTATCAAGCGTTATCTTCTCCACTTTTATTTGCTTCTTTGTTTGCAGAAAGTTTATCAGCAAGACAAAAGTATCTCTGTAAGAAGAAATTGTATTGTTACTTGCTCCTTTCTCATTAAGCAAATATTTTGTAAGGAAGCCGGATATATATTTTGCAAAGTCAGTCGGTTTCATAATTTCTAAATTTAGGAAATACATCTAAACATACCATATTCATTTCGTTAACCAAATCGGGATACATATTTGCAGTCAAACGGACATAATGCTCTGTCGCATCCAAAGATTGATGTCCCAAGTAGTTGGAAAGTATCGGCAAGGAAACATAAAGGTCAATCCCCGCTTCAATCATTGAGGTAAGTGAATGTACTGCAAATGTATGTCGCAAATCATGCAGGCGTGGTCCATGATTTCTCCCGACATAATGGATTCCTACTTTTTTCAGGCATTTTTTAAACCAGTTTTGTACTGCCGAAAGGCTGCATATCTTACTCCCGTCAAGTTTGACAAAAAAATATCCTGACTTTACTTTTTCAGAAGGAAGCAATTTCCTGTATTTGACGTATTCCTTACATACAAGAGATAAGGAGTCCGAAATCGGTATTATCCGCTCTTTACCATTTTTACAGTCTTTTACAAGTAAATAGTTTTCTTCCAGATTGACATCCTCATTCCGTAATGCCAATGCCTCACTTATGCGTAATCCTGTAGCATACAGTAGTCTAAAGAGTACCGGAAAACTAAACAAAATGGTATCTTTTGTCGCCGATGCAAGCCGTAATTCATCGCAGGCATTAAATAGAGAACTGATTTCTTTTGCGGAATAAATATATGGAATAAAGCTACTTTTGGGATAAGGCAGTAACTTTGGGATATAAGATTGGATACTCAAGTCGTTGAGGTAGGAGGAGAATTGAGCAAGGCATCTTACCCTGTGATATCGGTAATTCTCTGATTCGTGCAATCGCTTTTGCCTCCATTCCTCTGCAAACTCTTTTGTTATACCGGGTAAAGTTTCTTTTCTTTTGACTGCTAAAGCATCAATATGTAACAGTACAGAGACCTCTGTTTTACACTTAAATCCGAAAGCTCGTTTCATTTCAATAAATTTTTTGATATGATAGCCATATATGCTGTTAAATTTTTTATTCATAAAACATACCTCCTTTCTGTACATAGAAACAAGTTTCCACCGGAGGAACATCAAGCATACATTGTTGCATTGATTTAAGGTCTATTCTTAAATAATATCGTGTGGACTCCGTATCTTCGTGTCCCAGCACTTCCGATATAACAGGCAGGATTGTACTTTCCTGCAACATCCTGAATCCCAAACTATGACGAAGGGAGTGCGAACCGAACCGCCTCCCATTAATGTCTATTCCTGTGTTCTTAAATGCCCGTTGGACAACATGTGTTACCACATTGCTTGTGGTAAAATGTCTATATGGAGGTCTTTCTGTCAAAAACACATAAGGCTCTTCCGACTGTGGACGTCCGTATCTTAAATAATCAATAATCGCATTACCAACATCAGGCAACAAAGGCAGAGCGAGTTCTTTTCCCGTTTTATATTGTCTAATCCTTATCTCGGAAATATCCCAGTGCAGATTTTCAAACTTGAGCTTGCATATATCAGAAGCTCTGAGACCTAATCTGGCGGCAATGACTACAATCGCATAATTGCGTTTGCCGATTGCACTGCTTCGCTCTATGGAAGATATTAAAGTTTCTATTTCCTGCTTTGAATAAGTTGAAGGTATCTTAGGTTGGATAACGGTTTTATATCTTGGAATTTTACGGGAAATATCTACTTGTGAGAGTTTTTTTAAGAATACATATCCCATAAATCCACGCAAGGTGCTGATAATCACAATAACAGGAGTTTCTTTACTGCGTGAAACTTCTTCTATAAATTGAAGGATAACCTGTAAGTCAATATTACGAACGCAATTTATCGAATTCTTGTTGCAATAGTCTAAAAATCTTGAAAGAGACCGTTGATAACAATGTATCCTGATTGTAGACAACCGTGCTACATCTCTCTTATATCTGATAAACTCATCCATAATTTTACCCACAGCACCTTCAAATACAAATGTCCTTTTATTGACACGGGGAGAAATGCTAATTTTACCGGTCTCCTGAAACTCGGTCAATATTTTGATAGAGGTATGAAAATGCTTTTCCTTATTTGAAAACTCTTTTCTTGTTCGTCCATTGAACTGATACAATATGATTTGTTCCTCTACACTTCGGTCATAATGAATAATTTCTCTTTCGTACATAAAACTCTTAACCTTACGCCAACTGCATTTGTGATAGTTTATTGAACTTAATGAATAAGATAATTGATGCTCAAGATAACTTGAAGCACCGGAAACTAATTTGTTAAAACTTAGAATTTGTTCGTCCATAATAAAACTGTTTTTAATGTGATAAAATTTAATACAAGTTATTACAAGAACGGACTTGAAGTATTGTTTAGTCATATATTGATTATTATTATGTAAAGTAATTTTATAAAAGGGGATTGAAAATGAGCAGATTAGATATGTTACTTTACATAATCTTTTACTTTGCATAATGTGAGATGGATCCTGCCGTATACATATATATCAATAGATCGATTTGTTACCTCAGTTTATCATGTGCCGTATACAGCCCATGGAGATGAAAATTTTATATCAGGCAACAAACCCCCGCTATTCAAAGAATACAGATCCGGCGACAACCCTATACCATATAAGTACAACCCTAAATTAAAACTCTGGATAAAACGGATCTACTAGTAAACTAAAAAACACGAAACGACACTAAAAATGTGTCGTTTCGTATTTTAAATGTGTTCATTTAGATATAAAACGTTCGTAACTCTTTTCGCAATACTTTAGCTTTTCCCCCGCAAGTTCGGTCTAAAAGTGCCCAAAATTTATCGCTATGATTCATTTCAACCGTATGGCACAATTCGTGTAATATCACATAATCAATTAAATGCGAGGGAAGTCTCATCAAAAATAGAGATAAATTGATGTTTTTTTTGGAGGAACAAGAACCCCAACGAGATTTACTTTTTGAAATTCTTATTGAAGTGTAAGTGAATCCATGCAATCCGGACAACATTCGCAATCTGTCGGGGAGATACTCCGATGCTTTTTTTCTTAGCACTTTCAGGTCTTGTTCTGAAATTACCGGTTTAGGTGGATTAATCTTAAGTTTGGATAGTATCGTAGGCTTATGAATTTCCAGCAACTCAATAGCCTTCTTATAAGTGCCCAACAAAGGAAGAGAAACAGAAACAGCTCCCGAACGGATTCTAATAGTATATTGCCGGGAATTCCTGTGCTTTTTCAAGACAACTTTTCCTAATTCTTTATCTTCCCAAATCTTTTGCATTTGATTTTACCCCTAAATCCCCTAAAGGGGACTTCAATGCCTGAAAAACCATTATTAACTGCGATACTTTTACACACCAAAGTCCCCTTTAGGGGATTTAGGGGTAAAACTACAAAAATAATGTCGGATTTAACGCTCGAATCGATATTTTTTATATTTTTGTGCTATGTAGCATTGTTTTATAACATACAGTATTTATAATGCACAATCAAAAGGTAGTAGATTTATCCGGCAGTTTGCCGGATGTTTGGAGATTATTAAGTGCAAAAGAACGGGAAATTCTTCGAAAGCACGCATCTGTTCAACATTTCAGGAAAAATCAGATAATTTATTCCGAAGGTGATGAGCCTAAAGACATGATGTGCTTACTGAAGGGTAAAGTCAAAATATTCAAAGACGGCATCGGAGGAAGATGTCAGATTATTCGCATGATTCGTCCCATTCAATATTTTGCTTACAGAGCATTTTTTGCGCAGGAAAACTACCTCACAAGCGCATCCGCATTTGAATCTTCGACTGTTTGCCTTGTTCCGATGAACGTTGTAGTTGAATTGTTACAATACAATACTAAGTTGACGATGTTTTTTATTAAGCAACTTTCGGTTGATTTGGGAATTGCAGATGAAAGAACAGTCAATCTTACACAAAAACATCTTCGTGGTCGTTTAGCCGAATCTTTGGTATTTCTTATTGACAGTTATGGCTTGGAAGACGACGATACCATCAATATTTATCTTGCACGCGAAGACTTGGCCAGTCTTTCCAACATGACCACATCGAATGCCATTCGCACACTGGGAAATTTCGTTACAGAAAAAGTAATTACTTTGGATGGACGGAAAGTAAAAGTAATTGACGAAGAAAGGTTGAGAAAAATCAGCAAATTAGGATAACAAGTTTATTCTATTTCATCAATTCTTTCAGAAAATCATTCAATTCTTTGTCTAAACCGGCTAATAAGCCATCGTTTAATTTCAATGTTTCATCGTCTATAAATATCAATTCTTCCGATACGATGAAATCCGAATCTACAAGACTAACAGAAAACGGTTTAAGGATATAATCTTTGTCGAATAACCCGGCTTTATTCAATCTTTCTGTTGCAATTTTTGCAGCCTCCAAAAATTCTTCTTCGTGCGACAACTCGGAAGATCCGTTGAAATAATCCAATTCAACACTGATTAATTGGTTTTCTACATCATCATGCACGATTAAATCTAAATTTTCCTCATCAAAATACAAATAGAGGTCACTTAGTGTTTCTACTGAGTGTTGAGTTTCAAATCTGCTTAACCCCTCACTTATAGCCGATTCTATTGCTGTAATTAATTGTTCATTTGTTGCTTTCATAGACAACTTTCCTTTATGTTTACAAAGGTAATATTGTTTCAATAATAGACAAATTTTTAATTAAATATTCTTTTCAGAAGGTAAAGGAAAAAGCAAACCGGATGCCATTTTTAGAAATTCCGGGATTATCCAAATAGGTAAGCCTTCTGACATAACAAACGCGAAAGATTTTCAAGATATTATCCACACCGATATTTGCCTCTACATAAGGCATATCCGTCATTTTCCCCGCCCCTGCGGGAAACATAAACAAAGCAGGATTTTGAAACGGGTCGTTTCCGGCAGATAAATTGCCGTAAATTCCACTGACTCCTGCCACTTCACGAAGTTTTAGTTGTTGCAAAAGAGGAATGCGGTTGAATAATACTCCGTTGAAATGAAATTGCATATCCAATGAAACATATTTATCATTTACAAACTCCAATACATTCATCAAATTGAACGATTCGGGTTGCATGAAATAAGATTGATTGGCATTCGGAATCATCAATAAAGGAAACGGAAGTTCTCCCCATATCTTTCCGGCTTTTCCTACGATATCCACATCTCCGTAAGCTGAAAAGCAAAATCGCTTTCCTACGGAAGCTTCCAGTGCATGATAATCATATTCTCCTTTCAGATAACCTTTGATTCCGGCAGAATAAGCAAGACCGAAAGGAGCTAATCGCAAACGGATACCAACAGCAGAACTCGTATAATCTCTAACATCGATAACATCTCCTGCATCATTTTTTATTAAAAACTGCATTTCTCCTGCCGCTTTTTCATTTTGATTGCTCGTCCAAATCTTGAAAGAAAATCCCGAATTGATTTCATACTCATACGAGGCACGCGCTTGTCGAAGATAAGTCATATTGTTATTGTTCCCACGTCTGGCAGAAAGCAAAACATTATCTTTATCCATATACGAATACATTGTACCCGGTGTATTTACATCATAACTATAAGTGAATGCCAGATTATTTTTTCTGTATTCATTTTCATGATATTTCTTCTCATTGAAAGCATAAGTAACCGTTGATGCATATTTAAACTCTTGGTCTTTGGTTCCATAAGCAACATATCCATTCCAAAACAGATGTTTATTCAGATTAGCAGTCGTCGTTCCTCCCAATCGGAGGCGAACGCCCTCTAACGGATTTCCACTGATAAATGTATTGATAGGGCCTATATCAAAAGCACTTTTATCTTGATTCGTTTTGATATATCCAAAGTTCAACACTTGCGCTATTTTCATCAAGCTGTTGTTAAAACCGGAAACAGACGTCATCCTGTCCAATAATTTTCCGACACGCTGTTCATTCATTTGCAAAGGCATCATCCGGAGAGTATTCCACACAGAATCCGACTGATTAAACGCATCTTTCAGTTCAACGATATTTTCTCCCGAATTAAAAATAGAATCAGGAACCGAATCGACGATATAATCTGCATAACTCACTGATTTCTTCGCGTATGTTCCCAAGGTATATTTATGCGTTTCAAAATTGGCAATAATTGTTTCTGCCGATTTAGTCCAAATGCCGGAAGGGAGCGATTCGAATTCCTGAGAAATACGCATTTGTTTGACAAAATTCACGGTATTGTTCCACGGTACATTCAACACTGCTTTTTTGACCGCCCACGACTGATCAGGGAGAATCCACAGTCTTCCCGTAAATCCAAAGTCTGGCAAATTGAGTGGCGCAAAATCTAAAACAATACATCTATCATTTTTATAAACAATGGTATCGGAGATATAATACTTGTAAAAGCTTGTAGCAAGG
>JAIRVZ010000008.1 GCA_031253625.1 Dysgonamonadaceae bacterium | reverse complement strand
GTATTAGTGAAAATACGAATTTGGGAGGAACACACTACGATCCTGAAAACGGTGGAGTTCCTATCAATTCTATTGATGTATTGATTCCTGCATTCCTTGCTGCCTATACGAATAAAGATCCCCATAAAGTTGGTTTATCGGCTTTCCCTTCACTGAAAAGTATTTTGCCCAACTGGAAAGTAACGTATGAAGGATTTATGCAATTGGATCTTATCAGCCAGCATTTTAAGAACTTTGTTTTATCGCACGAATATAATTCCCGTTATGCCGTGGGTATGTTTTCCTCTTTCCAAAACTGGGTGGCGGCAGGAGATGGCTACGGATTCCGAAACGACAGGGGCAACCCGATACCGTCTTCTGCTTATAATATTACTACGGTAAGCATCAATGAAGCGTTTAATCCGCTAATTGGCTTGAATGCTACATTCAAGAATAATATGTCGATAAAAATGGAACTGAAGAATGCCCGTAATCTCAATTTGAATATTTCTTCTTTGCAAATTGTAGAAATGAATTCAGACGATTATATTTTCGGTGTTGGATATAAATTAACGGAATTCAACAAGGTATTGAAAATGAAAGGTAGTGGAGGAGCCGGATTCAGCAATGATTTGACAGTTTCGGCAGATTTTTCTTATCGAAGAATGTTGTCGATGATTCGAAAGATTCAAGATTCCTTTACACAAGGAACCAACGGTGATGCTCAAACTACTATTAAAATATCTGCCGATTATAACCTTAGCAGACAACTTACGGTACAAGCCTTTTTTGATAGGGCGATGAGCAGGCCGTTGGTTTCTTCTACTGCTTTTCCTTTTTCGAAATCGAGTGCCGGAATCAATCTCAAGCTAAAATTATCGAAATAAAAGGAACGCTTTATATTTTCTTATTTCCAATTGGCTTGTTCGGCCTCAATCGCATTGAAGAGATATACGACCGGAGCATTCCAATTGATAGCGATTTCGTTGGATGCGTATGATGCTGTGACATCAACGAAGGCTGTTTCAGGCTCTGTAAACACATAATTACAACCATCATTTCTATCTTGCATTCCGGGGTTTGGTCCTCCGGAGAGCAATCCCGGTACAGGGTCATCTATTCCATCAGCAGCCGAAGGACGATGGTGTGGAAACATCACGCGCTTTGAACCGAAACCTGTTACAAAACAATAACCCGTTGCATTCCGGCCTAACAAATAATCGACATTCGTAAGTGCAGCATCAAGATATTTCATATCGTTTGTCAACCGGTATGCATTTATCAACAAAATGCCTTGGTTGGCGGCTTCCGAATTACTCCCCCATACGAAATCCGAAGGTTTTTGTCCCATAACCACACCAAAAGCATTGGTTGATACGGAATTGACAAATCCGTCGGCCATTCCAACAACTTTTTCAGTAAAGAATGGTGCAAATTCAGGGTCGTTTATTCGTAGCAATGTGTAGGCTCCCAACGCGTATACATAATCCCAACTCGGAACCCGTAAGCTGTCATTTATATATTCAGAGATTTTAATTTTATATACTGGTTCTGAAGTTGCAGCATACATTTCACTTGCCGCCCAAAACCATTCATCGTCTACGTTGTTATCTCCGTAAGCACCGGTAAAGACTTCAGGTTTAAACTCCCTGTTCATAGCAAATTGATTATACATGATGTTCGGATTTTGCAATGCCCAATCCCAAGCATATTTGGCTGCAACCATACAACTGTCAGCCAATCCGGGAAGTTCGTTCGGGAACTGACCGAACACACGAGCTGCTTGCGCCATTACGGCTGCAAAATCGAGTGTAGCCGCTGTTCCTTTTTGCACTACATAACGAGTATCTTTGGTTACATCCGGCATGACCATTCCGTCGAAACCTGCGTTGGTACATTTGTGATATACTCCTCCATCGTTTGGATCTTGCATGGTAAGCATCCAGCGAAGATTGCAAAGCGTTTCGTTCAAAATGTCGGGAATACCGTTTCCTGATTCGGGAATATTAACTGTAAGCTGTTGGTAGTATTGCGGGAAATCTTCATAAGCCGACAACAAAGTGGCTGTTGTTATTCCGCTGTTAACAATGTATTTGTTATAATCACCGGCATCATACCATCCTCCGGGCGAACTAATAATCGTTCCTGCCGGACGTTGCGGAGTTGCGGCAGAAGGGTGTATTTCAACCTGAGTATCAGGATGACCTGCCGGACGCGCCCAACGACCTGCATGCTCTTCTTCAAGTGGCTCCGATACACGTTGATAATAAAATCCTTTTAAGACAGCTTTCGCCACATCACTGAAAACATTATCGCCAATGGTAAAAACACCCGATTCCTGATTTCCTGCCACCAAGCGATATTCTCCGGGAGTGGTGAAATTCGTAAAATCGGCTTGACAAACTGTGAGTGAGGAGTTTTTTGACGGCATCGGCTCACTTAATTGCCCTTTGAAAACTTCTTCACCTCCGGCTGTAACAATCTTAAACTCTTTTACATCAGGATTCGCAATCACCGCCGCTTTTTTCGGCGCTTTGTCGTAAAATCCCAATTGATTCATTTCTACTTGCCCATATGTTGCCAAACAGACAACCAAACTAAAGGCTACTACAAACATTTTTCTCATCATATTCTTCATTGTATTAAAAAATAAAAATATTAGTCTTTAAATTTCACTTCTCTCCCTCTTACGGCATCATCAATTACCCCATTATCATAAACCAATTGTCCATTGACAAATGTTTTGACAACGGAATGGGAAAACGTTTGGCCTGCCATGGGCGACCAACCGCATTTGTATAGAATATTTTCGGGAGATACTGCCCACGAGCGATTAGGGTCTATCAATACTAAATCGGCATAATATCCCTCTCTGATATAACCACGTTCTTTGATGCGGAATAATTCGGCCGGAGCGTGGCACATCTTTTCTACGACCATTTCGGGAGTCCATAAACCTTGGCGACTCATTTCAAGCATGGCGACTAAAGAATGTTGCACCATAGGTCCACCGGATGCGGCTTTTAGACAAGAGCCTTGTTTTTCGGCCAATGTGTGAGGTGCATGGTCGGTTGCGACAACATCCAAACGACCTTCAACCAGTGCTTTTCTCAAAGCATCTCTGTCGTTTTTGGTTTTAATTGAAGGATTCCACTTGATTAAATTACCATATTCGACATAATCTTCGTCTGTAAACCAAAGGTGATGTACGCAAACTTCTCCGGTTATTTTCTTTTCTTTCAAAGATTTGTTTTCCAGTAAAGACATTTCTTTTGCGGTCGACAAATGGAAAAGATGCAAGCGCGAGTTGTGTTTCGTTGCTAATCTCACGGCTTCCGAAGATGAGGCATAACAAGCCTCTTCGCTACGGATTTTGGGATGAAACGAAATATCCAAATCTTCTCCGAATTTCGACGTATAGTAAGCAATATTTTGTTTGATAATGGTTTCGCTTTCGCAATGAGTAGCGATTAACATATCTACTTCCGCAAATATTTTTTCTAAAGAAGATGTATTATCAACCAACATATTTCCGGTTGACGAACCCATGAATAATTTGACCGCAGCGGCGCGTTTGGCTCCTTCTTTCTTTAATTCAGTCAAATTATCGTTGGTTGCTCCAATAAAAAAAGTGTAATTCGCCAAAGATGTTTCAGCAGCCCTGTCGAATTTCCAATTCAAAGCATCGACTGTGGTTGTTTGCGGATTGGTGTTAGGCATATCCATGAAGGTGGTTACACCTCCTGCCACAGCGGCACGCGACTCGCTGTGAATATCCCCTTTGTGAGTTAGTCCAGGTTCACGAAAGTGCACCTGATCATCAATCACTCCCGGAAGGAGCCATAATCCTTCTGCGAGTATGATTTCAGCTTTATCGATAATTTCAGGCGGAACATCAGAGTTATAAATTCCGGCAATTCTATCGTTTTTTATTAAGACAGATGCAACGAATGTTTTTCCTTTGTTAATGACAGTTGCATTTTTTATTAATTTCATATACCCTTATTCTATGTAATAATATCGTAATTATACCGCGTAGCGGTTAAATATAGGTAGCCGTGGGTAATCGCGATAGCGCGTAGCCCACGGTTAGCAATGTTCCCACCATCATCTTCGCCACGTAGTGGCGATACAATTGATACAACGCTCCTACGGAGCGTAAGGTGTTGGGGTGATCTCTAACCCCGAGCTGCGCCTACCGGCTTGCACGGGGCTACAAATATTTGGCTGCTATGCAGCCGATACGTTATCGTCACTTGTAATCTAATCGCAATTTACATTAATGCTCTATCCAAACTTATTTAAATCCTGTTTTTCTCCAAACAAATACTTTAGGTTCTTGTTTCAGAAAAGGTTCAATAGCTTTTCTGTCTTCTTTGCTCAAATATTGCGGAGTTGTATAAGTTTGAGCTAGTTCTAATTTTTTGGGGTCGAAACTAAATTGCATCAAATCCATATCCAAAGATTTAGATGCGTTAATGAAACCTTCTCCGGTTTTATCCGTGTCGTCTTTTATAAACCAAGAAACATCTGCCGGAAGAATAAAATCGGAAGCATTCAGTGGTTTCCAATCAACCGTATAAAAACTCAATTGGCTATCACAAACAGGAGCGCAAACAGTTTGAATCAGACATATTATTTTTGAGTCGTTTACCAATTTCAATAAAGCGATTTGCATGGAAAAATTACCCGACTGTAATTCTATAAAGTCTTCTGTAAAAGAATTTAAAACCATTTTTCCATTCAACTTGTCTTTAATGTTGCCGGAAAATTCACTGTTGTATACATTCATTAAATCTTGTCGCTGAATAGAGTCGGCAAGCAAAATTAAGTCTTTCGGCATACTCCCGAAAACTGAAGAAATATTTTGAGCATGACAACAAAAGCTCAACAATCCGCAAAAGAATAGCGCTACTTTTTTCATTAGCATAATTGTTTGATGAAAATTCTATAATAATCAAGCGTTTCGGACAAAGGTACGGCAAATAATGAGATTATTTTGAAAAACAAGTAATAAAATTAACGAAAATTATTATTTGTATGAAATTCTTTAATATCTTTGCAGCCTGCTTTTTTTTCAAGTTGTCATAAACTGAAAAGCAAAAGCAGTAATATTAATTTTTTGATATTAACTTATGAATTTACTCGTTGATAAATTGAGCAAGTATACTGCTCCTCAACAAGCTAAAGCCGCAGGGATTTATCCCTATTTTAGAGTTATAGAAAGCGATCAGGATACAGAAGTTACCATCAACGGAAAGAAAGTGTTGATGTTTGGGTCTAATTCTTATTTGGGTTTGACCAACCATCCGAAAGTAAAAGAAGCAGCCATCAATGCCATCCAAAAATATGGTACGGGTATGGCTGGAAGTCGTTTTCTTAACGGAACATTAGACATTCACATTGAACTGGAACGCAAGTTGGCTGAATTTGTAGGGAAAGACGATTCCATTATTTATTCTACCGGTTTTCAGGTCAATTTGGGAGTTATTTCCTGCTTGACAGGCCGTGAAGATTATATCCTTTGGGACGAACTGGATCATGCATCCATTATAGAAGGTCACAGACTATCCTATTCTCACAAAATAAAATTCAGACACAACGATATGGAGTCTTTGGAAAAACAACTCCAGAAATGTGATGCCGACAAGGTAAAATTGATCGTTGTAGATGGCGTATTCAGCATGGAAGGTGATGTCGCCAATCTTCCGAAAATAGTAAAACTGTGCGAGAAATATAATGCCAACCTGATGGTTGATGAAGCACACAGCTTGGGTGTACTTGGGAAACAGGGACGCGGTGCCTGCGATCATTTCGGAGTTACCAATAAGGCTGATTTGATAATGGGTACTTTCAGTAAATCACTGGCTTCGATCGGAGGATTTATAGCCGGCGATGATGAGGTAATCAACTATTTGCGCCATAATTCACGTTCGTATATTTTCAGTGCCAGTAATACACCATCTGCCACAGCTGCGGCAAACGCTGCTTTTGATATCATGGTCAGCGAACCGGAACGCATTGAAAATCTTTGGAAATTAACGGATTATGCTTTAAAAGGTTTTCGCAATATGGGTTGTGAAATAGGTCATACGTCGACACCTATCATCCCTTTATATATCAGAGATAACGATAAAACGTTCATGATTACAAAAGAATTATTCGAGCAGGGAATTTTCGTCAATCCGGTAGTTTCTCCTGCAGTTGCTCCAGATGATACGTTGATTCGCTTTTCTCTTATGGCAACGCATACTTTTGATCAGCTTAATATTGCGTTGGATAGAATAGAAAAGATTTTCCGCAAAATGGATCTTTTGTATAAGAGCTAAATCTTATTGATGAAATAAAAAACGCCACAAAGAAAAAGATATTCTTTGTGGCGTTTTTCTTTATATCTCTTCTTTGATTATGTAATTGTTTCTTTCGTTTGAGTTTCGTGTAACAAGTTCGCCAATGAATCCGGTGAGGAAAAGTTGAGTGCCCAATATCATACAAGTCAACGCCATAAAGAAATATGGAGACTCTGTTACCAATCGGTAAGCATTTCCGGTATTCATATTGTATATTTTCATAGCTCCTACGGTAATAACAGCAAAAAAACCGAAGATAAACATTAAAGAACCGGCGAGCCCAAAAAAGTGCATGGGTTTTTTACCGAATTTAGAAAGGAACCAAAGCGTCAGCAAATCCAAATATCCGTTGAAAAAACGGTCTAATCCGAATTTCGTAGAACCGTATTTTCTTGCTTGGTGTTTTACCTCTTTTTCGCCAATCTTTGCGAAACCGGCATTTTTAGCCAAATATGGAATATAGCGGTGCATATCGTTGTAAATCTCAATATTCTTAACAACATCCTTTTTATATGCTTTCAGTCCACAATTGAAGTCGTGAAGTTTGATGCCGGAAACCGCTCTTGCCGTTGCATTGAACAATTTTGTAGGAATTGTTTTACTCAGAGGATCATAGCGCTTCTTTTTCCAACCGGAAACAAGGTCATATCCTTCCTGTGTAATCATTC
>JAIRVZ010000095.1 GCA_031253625.1 Dysgonamonadaceae bacterium | reverse complement strand
GTTCATTATGTAGTGGAAATAAGTTTACCCGATAACCTTATTACCACTTACAAGAAAGAACTACCCAATATGCCCAATATGCAGGGACAGGCGGATATTGTCACAGATGATATGTCGCTCTTGGAAAGACTTGTTTTACCGATGAAAAGAGTACTGACGGAAAGTTTGTAGAATACATTGGAAGATACTTGAACTTAATCTTACTGTCTTATAACTTTGAAACTTTGATTATCTATCGCTACAATATACATCCCCGGTTGTAAAGACGAAATATCCAAAAGCATATTGTTCCCATTTACAGATGCTTTTTGTATCGGTCGACCAGTTAAGTCATAAATGCAAAGGGCTTTTCCGGTAGCATTTTCAACGTGCAAGACATTGTCGGCTACCCAAGCTTTTATTGTCGAAACCGCTGCATTCTGTATATCGGTGGTTGATTTGTAAATCGCGGTTAAGGAAATATTATCACTCAAGACAAACGAATAGACCGGTGCTGTACTTTGTTGAATGTCGGTTTGCGGATAAGTTTGATAAAAGAGATTGCTCGAGAAAAGTAAATCCGAACTTGAAGCATTGCATTGATGCACTTCTGCCGCAATCGTATTTACGCCTTCCTGAAAATAACTTTTCGGAATCGACCATTCTCCGGAAATACCGTTGTTAACATCTATTGCAAATGTGTTGTATGTGAGAGGACCCGCCGGAAGATTCACTCGCCCGACTTCTTTGCCGTTTACATACATCGCCGCACCATCATCAACATAACAATTTATCCGAAAATCCGACAAATCGTTCAAATTATTCAGCGTAATAGTTTTACGGAAATAAGCCGTTGGATATTTATTATTAGGATTACCTCCATAACCGATTGTTGTATTTATTTCGGGGTAGGCTCCGGGATTAGCGTATCCTAAAGGAGCATCTCCTGTTTTCCAAGCACTGTCGTCGTAAGAAGGTGAATTCCAATTGGTAGCCGGTAGTCCTTCTTTATCCCAATAACGCCAGCTTGAAATGGTAGGAATCGCCAGTTGTTCGGAAGGCAAACCAGTTATTTCCCAATGTGAAAAGTAATGACCCGGCACATCGGATGCCTTGATGTTTACCTGTTGTGAACTGAAATACTTCATCCGAATGGTGTTATCTTTAATTATTTCATTATTAAACAGATAAGTTGACTTTCCGTTATTAGAACGGATATAAATATCTCGAATCGGAGCAGATTGGAGAAAATACGCGCTCAAAAATTGCATCATATTTCCTTGACGTACTCGAGCAAATGATTTCATCCTGTTCAACTCGCCTTCAAAACTATTTCCGCCATATTTTTGTTTGTGATAAACCATTTCGGGACGAATTTTGGCACTCAGAGAATCAATAACTGCGATTACACGATCAGGATCGAAAGTTGATGAAAGATGAATAGCATAGCGAGTAAGAAACCGATTTTTGAAATCTGTATTGAGTACCAATCGGCGTAATGGTGTCGTAATCTTACCATCGGATGATTGCATAACGTAAGTTACGGCATCATTTCCCTCATTAGTGCCATACAAATTGAATCCGAAATCGGTATCATACAAAATCCAACGCCATTTTCCTGTTCCGTCGTTTTTCTTCCAAATTTTCCAGTTGTTATGTGGCCAGTCGGTGTCGTTGTAATACATTTCTGCCATCATATAATAACTATACGAATCGATATCCATTTGTTTAGCTATATTCTCGTAAACCGAAGGCGTATTTGGATTGTTGTTTCTCAAATAACTAAGAAGACTTTCATAATCGGAATTAGTGGAAGTCTTAAGTAATACAAATTCTTCTTCACTCAAATCGTAATTGGAATACAAATAGTCTTTATTGGTGCGCTCGCGTAAGTTTTGAACGCCGTAATATTCACCGTTTATAAAACAAATCGCCGGTTCGTAAGCTTGATAATCAATGTCCATTCGGCCTATAATCAAAGATTGCATCATGGCATCACGCATCATAGAATACCAAAAATCATTGCCGGAGTCACGAAACAGGATGTCTTTGTATTTATTTCCGAGTTTGGTGTAGAAAAAATCGTGACGCAAACGATTGTTTCCGAATTTCTTGCGTGGTTGAAGTTTTAATGATTTTTGCGGATTCATTCTTGACCAACCACCCGAAATCGAAATGTCGATTTCTTGATTAATTCGTGTTATGCCGATTGTGTCGAAAAATTCCATATTGGTGGGTCTGCACCAAGACTGATTCCAGTTCACGGGTTTGTCGGAACCTTTGCCCGGTATACCGTTTGTTCCCTCCACATAGATACCGATTGTATTATCTTTCAGGTTTTTTTCTTCCGTAACAAGAGAAACTACCGGAAGTGTGAAATCGCGTTCATTGATGAAATAGGTATTTGTAATAATAGGGCTCGGTAAATACTTGTTGGACACAACGATAGCGCGAACGCAAGTCGTTTTGTTAAGTGCGATATTTTGTCCGGTAACATAAAGGTTCGATTGCGTTGTTGGTTCGGAACCATTGGTTGTATAATAAATTTTGACATCGACGTTCGTAGTTGATAAAGTTAAATTGATGGGAGATTTGTAAAACCCGCCTGCATACGAAAATATCGGATTTCTGCAAACCGGCAATTCGCCCGATTTTTTACCTGTGTTCGACGCATTGGGACTGGATTCGGTAAAAAATGCCCATTGGTTGCCGACATTATCGGTTCGTCCGTATGAAACATTCCGGTATTGTTTGGGGTAGGTCACTTGGTCGACAATGTAGGCATTCGCATCGAGAAGATACAATTTTCCTCCATCCGGCTCTAACTTGAACGATGAGTGACCGGGCAATTCATCGCGTTCGAACCACAAAACTTTGAATTGTCCCGCAGAAATCTGTTGGTTTTGCGGATTCCATTTTTTTGGTTGGGCTAAATCGTCGGTAAAATAATAATTATTCAGCGATACGGTTCCCGAACCGGAATTGTACAATTCTACCCACATGCTGTAATTATAGGATTCGTCCATCAGGGCAGACACGTTATTCGACATGATTTCGCTGATTTTCAGTGTTCCCTGTGCATTTATATTAATACATACAGTCAGAAAAAAGGCAATAGAAATAAGTTGTTTCATTTTGTAAATCAGTAAATTTGAGAATGATATATATGCAAAGGTAGTTTTTTTAGCCGGAATATGCAAATGCCCTGTGTTATGGCTGAGAAGTAAAGGGATGTTGGGTCATATAAGCATTATAATACCGGATATTTCCGGTAACTTCTTCTCCCAACCAATCCGGTTTGGGGAATTCTTGCGATTCGTGTTCGAGTTCTAATTCGGCTAAAATCAATCCCTCGTTTGCTCCATGAAAAACATCAACTTCGAAAGTGTGGTTTTTGTGAACGACATAATGCCGCGTCTTTTCGATAAAGCCGGGTTCGCAAAGTTTCAACATTTCTTCGGCGTCTGTCACCGGAATTTCATATTCAAACTCACAACGTGCAAATCCGTGCTGATTGGAAGGACCTTTAACAGTGATATAGGCTTTTTTCCCTTTTATGCGCACCCGAACGGTTTTTCCGGGAGCAGTACAGAGATAAGCCTGTACGATTTTCTCCCTTTTTGTTACAAAAGGAAGAAAATCGCCTTTGACTAAAAATTTTCGTTCGATTTCTATCATTTTTGAACACATAGCGTTTGGCGTAGTCTGTGACTACGTCGTATTTATTTCTTTCCTCCAAAAGAGAATGAAACAGGGATAAATGCCGGACTTTGCATTAATTGCCCTCCAATATCAAATGACGGTTTTAATTGGAAATTTACTTTGGTGGGTTCACTGCCTATTCCTACGAAATTCAAAGCTAAGTTTTTAATAGCATCGGCAGATTGACCGCTCATCGCTTTTTTCAAATCAAAACTCAAATTAAGAGGCAATTTGCCGGTTTCTCCGGGAGCAACTTGTATTTTCGAATCGAGCGCACCGGTCGACATTTGTATTCCGTCTATTTCCAATATATATTGCAAACCGTTCAATAATGCAGTTTGTACTCCGGGATTTTTCACATCTAAGTTCAATGTAAATTGCAAAGGAATCGAAGATTTTGTAAATATAGAAGCCAAAGCTAACGCTGAACTTACCAGATTATCAGAACCGACATTGACTCCTCCCAACGATATATTGGAAATCGAGTTGAAGTCGTATTTACACTGTGTCAAACTGTAAGCACCTAAAAGAGATTGACCCACATTACACGAAAACATAACCAGCGCGAAGCTGCATAAAGCAATAATTCTTTTCATACTTTTATAATTATTTAATTGTTATCATTGTCGCCCCGAATCCATACTCTTTGAAAGAGGCATCTTGATAAGGGCAGTTTTTATATTTTGTTTTTAATTCTTGTAAGATTGCATTGCGCAATACTCCTTCGCCTTTGCCGTGAATGAAAACGATTTTTTGTCCTTTTTTCGACTTATATTGTTCCATTGTTTCGGTAAACTTGGCCAATTGCACGTTGAGCATATCTGTGTTGTTCATCCCTGCCGTTGTGTCTAACAGTTCATTGATGTGCAAATCAACTTCAACTACAGTTTTTCCGGTATCTTTCGGTTTCTGTATCGCCAGGCGGTTCGGACGGTCTACTTTTGCTTTCTGATTCATTGCCTCCTGAATGTCGGCAGCCGACACTAAAATTTCCCGAACAGGAACATCATTCGTTACAACCGGATATATCAAAGCATCGTCTTCGAAAAAATCATTTTCACGAAAACTGTGTATTTTGTAAAACTTAATGCCATCGAGACGAATTTCAACACTTTGCGCATTTTTCAAGGCATAAGGTTTATTTTCTTTATAAGCCAAAAGCTGTACGCGAATATGTTCCAAGTCGTTCAATTCTTCTTTGGTAAACTCTTCGATAAATAACTGTGTGTTTGGTTCGACAACATTCCGGCAACGACTTTTCCAAGTGTTGTTTTCGCGGTTCATGTAGTTGAAGAAAAGGAAATAATTGCTGTCGTTAATCAAAAACGCCTCATAATTACATTTACCGACATTTTTTATATCCATCGGTAAAAATGCCAAATACACATTTAGTTTGTCTTTTCCGGCAAATTCGGTTGTTTGAGATGACTTTTCTTTTTTAGGTTTCTCAGGCTCGACAGGTTTAATCTCTACAGATTGTGTAACAACTTTAGGCGTGCTTTTTCCCGGCGTATCGTTTGATTCAACAACCACACACTCCCTTAGTAGAACAGGCGTTTCAAAACCATCCTCTTCTTCTACATAAGCTATATCTTTTCCTTGAAATCTTTTAACAATACCTCCGCCAACGGCATTCAAGAATCGAACTTTGTCTCCTATTTTCATGATTATATTTTGCAATGGCAAAAGTAATCATTTATTCATTAAAAAGTATATCCTAATTTGAAATACCAAGCAGACGTTGTATCTTTATCTTCTCTCTTCTTGCTATTCATCTCTTGATCTTCATTATAACCAACTCTAAATAATATAGCATTGTCTTTCTTTAAATGATAATCAAAACCGGTTCCGGCATAAAATCCCATCATGAGAGGACATAAAAAATCTTCTGCGTATGGACGAACGTTAGTAGATGTTGAAGAATATGAATAATAAGTCGACGACAAAAATAATCGATTCACCATAAATCCTCCTTCTATCAAAGGTCTAAATAATCCTTTATGATAAGTATACTTTGCTCCTAATTTCCCCGAAACGACTAATCCATTAGCTTCTAATCGTGCATATTGAGTTATATTTTCATACATTGCTAATGTTTCTTGCTTTTCTGTGGTGAGTTTGGCAAGGGAAACATCAAGCACTAAACTAATCGATTTATTTCTGCGAGGAATCGAAAAATCTAATTGAGTACCAATTTCAGGTAAAATATAACTAAATTCCGGAAGAAATTTGAAGGCAGGATTATGTTCGATGTATATACTGCCAAATTTATAAGTTTGGAATTGCATTCCGGCATATACAGATATTTTTAATTTGTTATACTTATCGGACTTGGTTTCAAATTGAATACATTCTTCACCGGTCTTACACATTTCGGCATGATATTTTTTCGTTAATTCAATCATTTTCTTTTGATCAAAAAGCATATTATTTGTTGCTTTTGATACCGACTCACTATCTCTGAAAATATAACCGATAGTGCTTTTATATCGATTATCTTCCGAAAATCGCCGTTCCCTTGTTTTATCATCTAAAATCACTTTATCTTGTTTGGTTACCGGAATCATTCTTCCGGATTCATCCTGAAAGAAATAATAATCGGATTCCTCACCGGGATAAAAATATAAACTTACCAATCCTTGAATCAAATATTCCAAAAATACTTTTTGTTGCTGGTCGTCGATATTAATATCTTTGGTAACATAATATTTGCCATCATCCGTAAAACGATAGCCGTAAATATCTCCGGGAGAAAACACTTTTTCTTCACTTGTTCCCGATGCTTTGAATTTACAAGCATGAGCATTCATTTTATACGTCCGGAAATCAATCAGTCCGGAAATCGTGTCCATTTCGTTGGTTATGATATAACCCTGACGAAAATTACTTTGAGCATTTATCGACATTGATGCGATAAATAAAGCGAAAGATATAAAAATCGCTTTTCTCGTGATACTTAATTTTGTTTTCATTTTACAATACATATTTTTTAATTAAAGCAATAACCATTTCCAAATCGGAACAACTTCAAATTCCATATTGTCTGTCGAAATCACACGTTCTTCGTCTTTGCTGATGATGAGCATTTTCTTTATCTCAATGCGTTTTGCCAACTGTAATAGAGCGTTTGTTTCTCGATTATAAGTTTCGATATCGTTCAAACTGTAGCAAGCTTGTACGGCTAATTGTTTTTCCGGTACATAAAAATCAACTTCTACATTGCTGTTGTAATAATAAACGCCATCACCGTATAATCGTCGCAGTTGAATGGCGACCAAATTTTCCAGCAAGAAAGTTTGCGGATCGGGCAAAAACAGGTTTAAAATGCCGTTGTCGATAAAATAATACTTTTTGTTCGATTCTTTGTCGGCTAACTTTGATGCGAAATTTTCCAATGAAAAAATCAACCAAGATTCTTTCAAATAATTCAAGTAATCAATAACTGTATCGGGGGTAATTTTTTTACCGGAAGCAGAAACCACATTTGCCAAACGACGAAAAGAAGATGGTTGTTTCACGCTTTCTGCTAATTTGCGAATAAGCACACGCAAGGCAAAATCGTTGCGTATTTGATAACGTGAAATCAAATCGCCAAAGAAAACTTTTTGATACAAATTGCTCAGCCATTCGCGTTTGTCATCTACTTTTAGTGTTTCGGGCAAACCGCCAAAACGAAAATAGCTTTCAAAAGCTTTGTTTATTTCGCCTCGAAAATGAAAAAGTGCGTTTTTCTCCTTGCTGTTGATATTTGCCGAAGTCAAAAATTCCTTAAACGAAAAAGGATAAACATTTCGTATCATATAACGACCACCGAGTGTGGTAGCGATTTCATTGCTCAGCATTTTGGCGTTACTGCCGGTTATGTAAACCCGGTAGTTTTGGTCTGCCAAGCGACGGGCAAATTTTTCCCAATTCGGCACAATTTGTATTTCATCAAGAAAAAATATCGGTTTGTGGTCATACATTTCCTCGTAGCAGATTTTTATTAAATCCAAATCAGCAGTTTCCAAACTTGCCAAACGATCGTCTTCGAAATTAAAATAAAGAATCTCATCTATCGAATGTCCTTTTTTTAAGAGTTTTTGTATCTGACGAAACATCAAATACGACTTTCCTGCACGCCGTAGACCAACAAAGACATAATTTAATCCGTCTTCTATCTCGCAATCACGGTCAATAAACTGAACATTTGATACAATTCGCTGATATTCAGATATTAATACTTTAATCAAATCTTTACTCATCATAATATGTCTTTTATATTCGACAAAAGTACAGTATTTTTGTCGAATATAAAATTAAAAAATGTAATTATTTTGTTTTTTATATTCGACATTTTCTCTTACATATGTCTTAGAAAGCCGAGCGCTAAACTCTCATTTTTAGCTACACTACGGCGAGCTGAGGAGTTATTCATATTTTCTAACCTGAATAATAGAATCTAAATTTCGTCCGCCTGCATATAAATAGTCTGCAATTACCGTATCTCTTTTTACATATATGCCTTCTCTATATAATTCAGACAGTGTAACTCCAACTTCAACGAGTGTTATATCAACTTCGTCATTTCTTTTTAATAATTCTTTCAAGGAATTAATTGCTCGAATCATTAATTTATTTTTCTGTGTTGATTTACTATCTTTTACATAATCATAATAATCTAAGATATAAATACCATTTTCTTTATGCCTTTTTATCATTGCTTCTGAATATTTTATCATTTCATCTTGCAAATGTGGATTATCTGAATAATAAAATAATAATTGTTTGTAAAAATATTTATCAGCATCTTTTAATACTTTTTGTTGCCACATTTTTAGCGTTGCTTCATCTTTAGGATATCCTAAATTCAAGTCAGGGCTTATGCGTAGCACAGCAGTGTCTTGTTTTTCCTCTTTTACATCTTCTAATAAAGAAACAGAATCATGATTTTTAGTATGACCTGTTTCTTTTTTATTTCCGTTTGTACAGGAAAATGGTATCGTAATCAAAAATATAAACAAATAAATCTTCATAATCATTTTGTTCACCATATTCATTATCGATTTAAAACTTTAAAGATCAATTCATCTAATTCATCCCACGTTCGGCGTCGATTGTATCGACGTCGGAAAAGTTTGGCGTTTGCAACGCCTCTATTTTGTCATATGTCGTTACAAACGACCGCTTTAAGCGACGGCGTTGCAAACACCGCCGAACGACGAACACATTCTTTGCTCACTTCTTAATCACAGATTAAGTCGAACCGAGGAAACTAAAAATGACTGTTTTGTTAGTATCACAATGGATAACAATAATAACAATATACCTGCAATTAATGCTCGATATATCACAGCATGTACTCCTGTTTCTAAAACTGACTTGTTTGGATATTGTGGATTATAATATACTGTCACTTTCTCTCCATTAATATATTTATTTACAAGTGTTTTAGCACTTTTAGGGGAATTTTTTTGAATACTATCTCCATAGAAAATTCTGTTCGATAAATATTCTTTTTCCTCAATTGTATATTTATATCGGATAACAGCTCTGTAGCCAGCTCCAAAATCAAGACTTTCTTGAATCTTTGAACTAATAATTTCTCCTTTTGTAATTTCCCATTTCTTAGTTCTTTTTGATAAGATAAAAATATAGATAAAACGAACAATAAGAATAATTCCAATTCCGGCACAGATATTTATAATCCATAACATATAATTCATGATTTCGTTTTAATAATAGTGAAATTTAGCCATGCTATCTAATTCGTCCATTATTTTATTGTCAAAATTCAAGCCATATAAAACCCAAGAATTATTAGCATTGTAAAAAGTAAAATTAAATCTTAAAGGTTGTTTGTCATAATTCACAATGCAGGTATAATGCTTAATGCTTTTACCTACAGGATATTCGGAAATGATTTCATATCCATGATAATTACCAATAATATTTATATGAGAAATTAAACTTTCTTTGAGATTCTCAATAGCGTTAGTTTCATTAATCATGTATTTATTTGTTTGAAAGATAGTATTTAATGCGATATCACTCCCTTGTTTTTCATAAATTTCAAAAAAATCTGTTACAAGAGATTTTGGAGTATTTACTTTTTCATTACAAGAAATCAAGAGCAACATTAGCCCTATGTAAATAAATTGTTTCATAAATCAATCGTACTTGTTATTATTTTATTATTATTTTACTTCTTCAGGTTTTTGTATCTCTGGGGTTATCATGGTGCCTATCGCTGCTGCTGCTGCACCAAGAAAGTTTACAGCTTTATCCAATTTAGCTGAAACTTCAGCCTTAACAGCTCCAAATTGAGCACCTACGCTTACTTTGGCCTTATCATCAATGCTCGCAAACCCCTTGCCTTCGTTTAGTCTAATACTTGCACTTCCTATAGATGCGTCTGCTTTTACATTCGCATTTCCATCAACTGAAACTTGAGCCTTTCCAACAGTCAAATTTGCTTGTGCAGATTCGTTTCCTAAAGAAACCTTAGCAGTACCAGATAGTGCTTTTCCTGTAGCGGATACATTAT
Organism: Dysgonamonadaceae bacterium; assembly: GCA_031253625.1. GTDB lineage: Bacteria > Bacteroidota > Bacteroidia > Bacteroidales > Azobacteroidaceae > JAIRVZ01. The sequence goes on along the minus strand of JAIRVZ010000095.1, from coordinate 1,724 downwards.
CTGTTGACACTTTTGCTTCAACACTACCTGCTTTTAGATTAACATCTACAGAAATAGCTGGCGATTCAAATTTCGCCCAGACGTTCGGCGTAGTCTCCGACTACGTCGTGTTAGAAACAAGGCTCCTGCCTTGTCAATCTCAAACTTAGCACCAATATTTTCTTTTACACTCATTCTATATTCGCAATTAATTTACTTTTATTCAATGCTTTACAAAGCAGAGCTTTGTTTTTAGCCCGACGTAGTCAGAGACTACGCCGAACTTACCGCACCTAAATTATTCATTTTCACAGCCTATGCTGAACAAGGGCTGAACGCAAACCATTCATTTTCAACATGCTACGCCCAACAAGGGGTGCACTATTCTTATGATTTGTCTTTCAATTTATCAATGACATTTTCCAAAAATGAAATATTTGGACTAACCAAAGGAGCATAATCAATAGCACTTGGCATTTCTAATTCAAAGAGATAATCTACTTTATTTTTTAATAAATTATATCTACTTCCACCTTGTAAATTATTCAAATCTAAATAATAAGGAGGTTCTACATTTGTTTGAATGATATGAATAGTTTGATTTATATCAGGAATTAGATTTAAAAAATCTTCTGTATGAATAAGATATTCCATTCGTAGGTTTCTGATCTTAGCGTTTCTTATTACGTCTTTTGATTCAAAAAAACAATGCTCTACATCTTTCCATTGAAAAAGACTTTCATTATATATAGTTCCCCAAACATATTTATACGAAATATCTATTATTTTTAACAAATCTTCTTTGTGTGGAAAATCTAAAATTACTTGATAATGTCCTTTGAAAATTTCTTTTATTTTATTAGTTTCTATCTTCATATGCTTTACTGGGTTGTTGTACCTGTTTGTGAATAAGTGTGATGTTGTGGTAAATCGCCACCTGATTTACCTGCATTATAATGAGATGGTTGTCCACCACCATCTGGGTATGTAGTAGGTTTGTCTTGTCTAATACTAACTTTTTCTCCTTTTGCATTTTTATACTCAAACTGTTTCACATTTCTGCCGTCTAACCCCGCATTTTTGCCACCTTCAGTATTTGGTTTAATCGTTTTTTCTGGTTGTTGGCTACGAGGTATGCCATTTTGGTCTTTTGCATTACGCAATGCTTCATTGCCTGTTTTGTTGTTAGTATCTTTACCACCATCAAATCTTTTAACTTGCTCTGTAAGCCCTTTCCCTGTTTCTTTCGCTCCATTTGCCACGCGTCCTAAATTTCCTGTCGTTTCAGAAGTCTTTGCTACAGTTTCAACGGCTGTGCGAGTGGGTCCTGTTTTAACAACATTTTCAGTTCCAACTTTCACTAAATCAGATACACCTAACAATGGGGTATTGGTTCCCATCATAACAGGATTCATGCCAAAAACAGGTGGGAGAACAATCTGTCTACCATCTGGATCTATGTATTTTATCGGATTATTTGCACAGTAGGCATACGGAGAAATTGAATAATATTTTTCTGCTAGTGGGTCTAATGTTGTAAATCCCGGAACAATTCCATTATAAAACCTCGCATTGAAATCAAACCAGTTCAACCCGTGCATTTCGTCATATTCTTTGTCTCCGAACTTATAGAGTGGATACCTACACAGATTTTGAGCACTACTTTTCAAGGTCAGTTCCATTTTTATGCAACTTTCCTTTAATTCAGTTCTTCTATACTGTTCCTCTAATATATGAAGTTTTAC